>NZ_JABCPZ010000003.1 GCF_013283785.1 Nonomuraea antri | reverse complement strand
GGGGACGGCAGTCCCCCTCGCGCGGGGGTGTGGGGGGAACCCCCACAAGACACAGCCTGAGCCCCCAGACGCGCGAAGCGCCCCAGGCGAAGCCAATGCCCTTCACGAGAAGGGGGCGCAGCCCCCGGGAAACACAGCCTGAGCCCCAGACGCGCGAAGCGCGCCTCCGGCGAAGGCCACGCCTTTCAGCCCCCTTCAGCCCCGGTAGCCCCGGTAGCCTCTCAGTCCCAAGGTGACAGGTCGGGGCGTTTGGGTTCGAGGCCGTCCCCGGAGGACACCCCGCGCAGCCGCCGCGACACCCAAGGCACCAGGAACTCCCTGATCCATTGTGCGTCCTCCCGCCGTCGTGCCCGCGGGTCGATGGTGCGTTCCGGCCACTGCGTGCGCCAGTCCTCGAACGGTACTCCCAGCACGTCCAGTACGCGGGCGGCCACCAGGCGGTGGCCGTGTTCGTTCATGTGGATCCTGTCGCCGGCCCAGGCGCGCCAGTCGCGCAGGCCCTGCATCGACCACTGGTCGACCAGGTGGCAGCCGTTCAGGTCGGCGATGGAGCGTACGTGCAGGTAGAACGTGGCGAAGCGGCCGCGCATGCGGCGCAGGAGCGGCATGTCGCGCGGGTCGACGCCGGTGAACAGCAGCACCTCGGCGCCGGTGGCGCGCAGGCGGCGGACGGCGTGCGCGAGTTGCTTGGCCATCACGTCCGGGTCGCTGCCGGGGCGCATCAGGTCGTTGCCGCCCGCGCACAGGCTGACCAGGTCGGGGGCCATCTCCATGGCGAGCGGCACCTGGTCGGTGACGATCTGTTCCAGCAGCCTGCCGCGGACGGCGAGGTTGGCGTAGCGGAACTCGGGCTCGTCCTCGGCCAGGCGCTCGGCCACCCGGTCGGCCCAGCCGCGGAAGTGGCCGTTCGCGCCGGGGTCGTTCAGTCCTTCGGTGAAGCTGTCGCCGAGTGCGACGAAGGAGCGGTAGTGCGTCATTTCTCGCTGTTCATCTCCGCGATCGCGTGCAGGGCCAGCACGTACGACTGGAGCCCGAACCCGGCGATCGTCCCGGTGGCGACGGCGGCCACCACGGACGTGTGCCTGAACTCCTCGCGCGCGGCCGGGTTCGAGATGTGCACCTCGACCAGCGGGGCGGTGCGCTGGGCGATGGCGTCGCGGACGGCGTAGGAGTAGTGGGTGAAGGCGGCCGGGTTGAGCACGACGGGCAGGCGCCGGTCGGCGGCCTCGTGCAGCCAGCCGACCAGTTCGGCCTCGTCGTCGGTCTGGCGGACCTCGACCTGCTCGCCCAGCTTCTCGCCGGTGGTGCGGCACAGCTCGGCCAGGTCGTCGAACGTCTCCGCGCCGTACACGTCGGGCTCGCGGGTGCCGAGGCGGCGCAGGTTGGGCCCGTTGAGCACCAGGATCATCGGGAGATCTCCTTGTAGGCGGCCTCGAGCAGCTCCTCGGCCGGGTCTTCGAGGCGGCTCGGCTCGGCCAGGGCGTCGAGGACCACGAAACGCTGCTTGGCGCCGCGGTTCTTCTTGTCCAGGCGCATGTGGTCGCGCAGCTGGGTCCAGGCGTCGGCGCGGTAGGCGGTGGGCAGCCCGACCGAGGTGAGGATGGACCGGGTGCGCTCGACCAGGTCGGCGCGGCCGGAGAGCCGCGACAGCTCGGCCGCGTAGACCATGCCGATGGCGACCGCCTCGCCGTGGCGGATGTGGTAGTTCTCGTGGCGTTCGACGGCGTGCGCGAGCGTGTGGCCGTAGTTGAGTATCTCGCGCAGCCCGGCCTCGCGCAGGTCGGCGCCGACGACGTCGGCCTTGACCCGGATCTTGCGCTCGATCAGCTCGCGGGTGTGCTCCCCCTCGGGACGGGTCGCGCCCTCCGGGTCGTCCTCGACGAGCGTGAGGATGGCCGGGTCGGCGATGAAGCCGCCCTTGATGATCTCGGCGAGGCCGGCCACGTAGTCGGACTTGGGCATACTGGGCAGCGTGGCCAGGTCGCAGAGCACCCCGGCGGGCGGCAGGAACGTGCCGACCAGGTTCTTGCCCTCCGGCGTGTCGATGCCGTTCTTGCCGCCGACGGCCGCGTCGACCATGGCCAGCAGCGTCGTGGGCACCAGCACCACCTGCACGCCGCGCAGCCAGGTGCCGGCCACGAAGCCGGCCAGGTCGGTGGTGGCGCCGCCGCCCACGCCGACGACGGCGTCGGAGCGGGTGACGCCGTAGCGGCCGAACGCCGACCACAGCTGCGCGGCCACCTCGACCGTCTTGGCCTGCTCGCCGTCGGGGACGGGCAGCGCGACCACGTCGAAGCCGGCGTCGGACAGCGCCGAGCAGACCGGGCGGGAGATCTCCGGCAGCGTGGCCGGGTGGATCACGGCCACCGTGCGCACGCCGGGCTTGAGCAGCCCGGGCAGCTCGCTGAGCACGCCGGTGCCGACCACCACGTCGTACGGGTCGGCGCCGCGTACGGCGATCCTGGTGGCGGTCATGCCGGCAGCCCCTTGACGATCTCGTCGGCCAGTTCTTCCGGGTCGCGCTTGTCGGTGGCGACGGTCAGCACGGCCAGCCGCTCGTAGATCGGCCGCCGCTCCTCCATGAGCCGCTTGAGCTGGCTGCGCGGGTTGAGCACGAGCAGCGGCCTGGCCGCGCCGAGCCCCACCCGCTGCACCGCGTCGGCCAGGCCCACCTGCAGGTAGACGACCGGCTGGCCGCTGAGCAGCGCCTGCGTCTCCTCGCTCAGGACGGCGCCGCCGCCCAGCGACAGCACGCCGTCGTGCTCGGCCAGGGCCCTGCGCACGGCCTCGCGTTCGAGCTCGCGGAACCGTTCTTCGCCGTCCTCGACGAAGATGTCGGCGACGGGCTTGCCCGCGACGGCCTCGACGTCGGCGTCGGTGTCGCGGAAGCCGACGCCGTAGCGCTCGGCGAGCAGGCGGCCGAGTGTGGTCTTACCGGACCCGGGCGGGCCGATCAGCACGGCCTTGGTCATTTGATCACCATTGACGAGAGGTAGCCGGACAGGTTGCGCGCGACCTCCTGGACGGAGTCGCCGCCGAACTTCTCGAGCGCCGCGTCGGCCAGCACCAGCGCGACCATCGCCTCAGCGACGATGCCCGCCGCGGGCACCGCGCACACGTCGGAGCGCTCGTGGTGGGCCTTGGCCGCCTCGCCGGTCTTGACGTCGATGGTGGCCAGCGCCCTGGGCACGGTGGAGATCGGCTTCATGGCGGCGCTGACCCGCAGGATCTCGCCGTTCGTCATGCCGCCTTCGACGCCGCCGGCGCGGTTGGTGATGCGGCGAACGCCGTCGTCGGTGGTGTACTCGATCTCGTCGTGCGCCTGGGAGCCGGGACGCCTGGCGGTCTCGAAACCGTCGCCGACCGCGACGCCCTTGATCGCCTGGATGCCCATGAGCGCGCCGGCCAGGCGCGAGTCGAGGCGCCGGTCCCAGTGCGTGTAGCTGCCCAGGCCGGGCGGCAGGCCGTAGGCGAGGACCTCGACGACGCCGCCCAGCGTGTCGCCGTCCTTGTGCGCCCGGTCGATCACCTCGATCATCGCGGCGCTGCCCGCGGGGTCGAAGCAGCGCACCGGGTCGTCGTCGATGCGTGCCAGGTCACCGGCGCCGGGCAGGATCTCCGACGGGGTCTGGGCGCCGCCGATGGAGGTGACGTGGCTGACGACGTCGACGCCGAGCGACTGCTTCAGGAAGCGCCTGGCGACCTCGCCGAGCGCGACCCTGGCCGCGGTCTCGCGGGCGCTGGCCCGGTCGAGGACCTGCCTGGCGTCGTCGAAGCCGTACTTCTGCATGCCCGCCAGGTCGGCGTGGCCGGGACGGGGGCGCGACCTGGGCGCGTTGCGCGCCAGGCCCTCCAGTTCGGCCGGGTCGACGGGATCGGCCGACATGACCTTCTCCCATTTCGGCCACTCGGTGTTGCCGATCCTGATGGCGACCGGGCTGCCCATCGTGCGGCCGTGCCGCACGCCGCCCACGATCGTCACCTGGTCCTGCTCGAACTTCATCCGGGCGCCGCGGCCATAACCCAGGCGGCGGCGGCGCAGGGCCTCGTCGATGTCGGCCGTGGTCACTTCGACCCCGGCGGGGAGGCCTTCCATGATCGCAACAAGCTCCGGGCCGTGGGACTCTCCGGCAGTCAACCAGCGCAACATGTGTACAAGTCTTCCACGTGTCGCCCACTGAGATAGCCGAACGTTCAACTGGCGAGACGTTCGATGTGTGAGACGTCCGACCGGCGAGACGTTCAGGCCGGTGAGAGGTTCAGCCGGCGAGACGTTCTGCCGGCGAGGCGTTCAGCGGGCGAGGCAGAGCGCGGCGAGCGCGCCGAGCAGCATGAACGGGCCGAACGGGAACTGGGTCTCCCGCGTGCCCCTGCCGGTGACCAGCAGGCCGACGGCGTACAGCGCGCCTAACAGCTGCCCGCCCAGCGCGGCCACCACCCAGGATTGCCAGCTCAGCGCCGCCGCGGCCATCCCGATCAGCCCGGCCAGCTTGACGTCGCCGAGTCCCATCGCGTCCGGACGCGCGAACCAGAGCACGCCGTACAGCACCGCCAGCGCCGCCGCGCCGAGCAGCGCGCGCGGCAACTCGCCGGTGGGCAGCAGCGTCAGGGCCAGGATCGGGTACGACGGGAGCGTGATCACGTCGGGGAGCCTGGTGGTGCGCCAGTCGATGACGGCCAGGGCGGTTCCGGCGAGCGCGAAGTACAGGTACGGCAGGCCCGCCCGCCACACCACCAGCCCGGCCACGACGGCGGTCAGCACGTCGACGGACGGCGGCCACGACGGGACCGGCGGCGTGCCGCGCAGCGCCCTGACCGGGGGGACGCCCTGGTGGAAGGCGTCGGCGAGCGCGCGGACGTAGCGACCGGCGACGAGGCCGAGCAGCGTGACCGCGCCTACCGTTACGACGTCCGGGTCCACGTCCACGGTCGTGACACTAGCGGCGGGGACGGCGACACGCGCCCGGTTCCCGCCCTTTCCGAACGAGCGCGGGCCCCTTCCGGAGTGCGGGTCCTTCTGAGGTGCGGGCCCCTTCCGGGGCGCGGGCCCTTCCGGGGCGTGGGCCCTTCCGGGGCGTGGGCCCTTCCGAGTCGCAGGACGAGGCGAGGGCGAGTGGCTAGGGTTCGCGGCGGGAGAACCAGCGGCGGCGTTTACGTGCCGACGCCTCGGGTGACGCCTCGGGGGCCGGTTCGACGCGGGCCACCGTGACGCCCGCCACGCGGTCCACCGTCCCCGACTCGATGGCGGCCAGCGTCTCCAGCACCGTGCCCTCGATCACGAACGGCACCGGCCCCGCCACGTCGATCACCACGGCCGCCGCCCGCTCCCCCACCGCCGCCTGGCACACCTGCAGCGCGGTGGCCTGGATGGGCCGGGCGTCGGGCCGCCAGGCGGTCAGCGACGCGGTGCCGGTGAAGGCGAGCACCGCCTCCCTGCCGTCCTGTCCGACGAGCTTGGGCAGCGCCATCTCGCTCTCCTTCTCCTGACGCAGCCCGTGCTCCCCCACCTCGGACGAGGTGAGCAGGGCGACCACGGGCACCAGGAGCCTGGCCCCGGCCAGCGCGGTCAGGACGTCGCCCGCGTCGGCGTCGCCCGCCTGGTAGGAGGCCAGGGCGGCGGCCACGGCGGGGGCGGCGGCGCCGTCGTCGTGCGGGTCTAGCGGTTGCGGGATGCTGGGCACAGCGTCCGAGACTACCCGCGCCCGCGCACGGTCCCGAGCGCGGCGTCACCCACCCTCGCGCCCGGAGCCAGGGCCAGGACCGGAGCCAGGGCCAGGACCGGAGCCAGGGCCAGGACCGGAGCCGAGCCGGGCGCGGACGGCGCGGGCGGCGCGGGCGGCGCGGCGGAGTGCGTCCGCGCCCCTGGGCCACCACAGCGTGGCGGCCATCCTGGGCATGCCCTTGAGCAGGTCGACCGCGAACCGCATGCGCGCCCGCGGGTTCGGCAGCCAGTAGAGCTCGCCCAGCCAGTCCTCCAGCCAGCGCTGCCTGGTCCCGGCCGGCAGGATGATCGCCCCCGCCGCGATCACCCGGTAGGACATCCGCACCCCGTCGCGCCCGGACAGCTGCTCGAACTCGCGCTTGATCCGCTCCATGCCCAGCCGGGCGGCGACCGGGGCGAAGACCTCCCTGCCCTCCTGGCAGACCCGGCGCCGGCGGTGCTCGGGCAGGAACTGCATGATGCGCATGTTGTGCAGGCGGTCGATCAGCTTGAGCGTGAGGACGCGTTCGTCGGTGGAGGTCTGCCAGTCGTCCGGCCTGCGGTCGCGGTCGAGCACGCGGAAGCCGCGGATCAGCTCCATGATCGGCTCGTCGAACTCGGCGGCCAGTTCGGCGTCGGTGCAGCCGGTCTTGCCCGGCACGTCGTGCAGCAGGGCCGCGCAGATCAGCTCGTGGTTCATGCCCAGCTCGGCCAGGATCGCGGCGACGGCCACCGGGTGGGTGATGTACGGGTCGCCGCTGTGCCTGAGCTGGTCGCGGTGCCAGTAGGCGGCCACGATGTAGGCCCGGTGCACCTGTTGTAACTGCTCGTCGGTGAGGGTGTCGCCGATCGCGTCGAGCAGCGGTTTCATGGCGTGCCCCCGGCGGGACCCGGCAGCCAGGCGGGCACCTGCTGCCTGCGTGCGCGGTAGGCCTGGGCGATCGCCTCCCTGCCCCGTTCCGCGCCGTCGCTGGTGACGCGGTAGTAGCGGCGGCGCGGGCGTTTGGCGTCGACGTGCGTCTCCGGGTCCTCCCACCGGCTCTCCACCCAGCCGACCTGCTCCAGCCTGGCCAGGATGGGGTAGACCGTGCCGCTGGGCATGCCGGCCAGGTCGCACAGTTCGAGCCCGTAGCGTGCGCGGTCGGGGTCGGTCAGGAGAACGCGCAGGACGGCCTGCGTCGTCATGGTCATCCGGGGTCCGGCGTGCTGCATAACTCGAACTCTACATAGGTAGAGGCTTGCCACACGGATACATCACTGTGAGCACCAGCACGACTACAACGGGTAACGTGGGCGCGGTGACTCTGAGCCGTACGGGACGTGCCCGTCCGCCGCTCCCGGCGCGCCACCCCGGCCTGGCCTGGACGATCGGCGCCGCCTGCGCGCGGCAACGCGGGCGGGTGCTGCTGGCCTGGGCCGTGCTGGCCCTGGTCGCGCTGGCGCTGCTGCCCGGGCTGCTGCGCGGGCTGGCCGCGCCGTCCCAGACGGTGGCGGGCTCGCCGTCCGCGCGGGCGGCCGAGCTCGCCGCGACCGGCTTTCCCGCGTGGGGCGACGAGCAGGTGGTGGTCGCGTTCGCGGCCGGGGAACTGCGGGCGCGGCGGCCGGCCTACCGCCGGGCGATGTCCGCGGGGCTGGCCGCGCTGGCCCGCGCGCCCGGCATCTCCTCGGTACGCCCGATGCCCCCGGTCGACGGCCAGGACCCGCGGCACGCGTACGCGCTGGCGGGCCTGACCGGCGACGACACCGAACGCCAGCACCGGCTCCCGGCCCAGCAGGCGGCCCTGGACGACGCGCTGCGCCAGATCTCCGGCGGACGGGTGACGGCCGGGCTGGTCGGCGTGACGCCGGTGTTCGCCGAGATCAGGCGGGCCGACCTGGCCGACCTGCGCCGGGCGGAGACGATCGCGGTGCCGCTCACGCTGGCCGTGCTCGTGGTTGGGCTCGGGACGCTGGGCGCGGCGCTGGTCCCGCTGCTGATCGCCGGGGTCACCATCCTGGGCGGCACGGCGGTGCTGGCGGTGACGGGCGGCTGGATGGGGGCCAACACGCTCACGCTGACCGTGGTCGCCACCGTCGGGCTGGGGCTCGGCCTGGACTACGCGCTGCTCGTCCTGCTGCGTTATCGCCAGGCCAGGCAGGACGGCGCCGGGCGCGAGCAGGCGGCGGCGACGGCGGTGGGCACCGCGGGGACGACCGTGGCCTGGTGCGGGCTCGCGGTGGTGATGATCTCCGGGTGCGGGCTGGCGGTGGTGCGCTCACAACTGGCCAGGACGCTCATCGCGCCGGCCGCCGTGGCCGCGGTCGTCGCGGTCGCGGCCGCGCTGACCCTGCTGCCCGCCGTGCTGGTCGCGGCGGACCGCTGGCTGGAACGCGGCCGGATCCCGCTTCCGCGCCGCCTGCCCTTCGTCAGCGAGAAGACCCCGCCCGTCCGGGAGCGGGAGAGGGTGGGCGGGCGGTGGGCGCGGCATCTGACCAGGCGGCCGTGGCCGTACGCCCTGGGCGTCGCCGCGCTGCTGCTGCTGTGCGCGCTCCCGGCCACCGGGATGCGGCTGGGCGTCGACTACGACCGTCCGGCCATCGCCGGCACGAGCGCGGGCCAGGGCCTGGCCAGGATGGAGGCCGACGGCCTGGGCAGCCTGATCACCGTCGTGGTCCCCGGCGCCACCCCGGCGGAGACGGCCCTGCTGACCCGGGTGGTCAGGGCGGAACCCGGCGTGTCCGGCGCCTCCGCGCTGTCCAACGGCCGGGGGCTCACGATGGTGGCCGCGTTCGGGCGGGTGCCCGCCGACGCGCCGGAGTCGGCCGTCCTGCTGGACCGGCTGCGCACCCGGCTGGCCGCGCTCGTCCCGGATCGGCCGGTCCACCTGGGCGGGGCCGCGGCCGTGGCCGCCGACCTGCTGGCCGAGGGCCTGGCCCCGCTGCGTCAGGTGGTCGTGCTGGTGCTGGTCTGCACGCTGCTGTTCCTGCTGGTGGTGTTCCGCAGCGTGCTCATCCCGGTCAAGGCCGTGGTGATGAACCTGCTGGCGGTGGCGGCCGCGTTCGGGCTGCTCGCGCTGGCCTTCGACGGGCCGGTGGTGGCGCTGCTGCCGCTGCTGTGCTGCACGATCGTGTTCGGCCTGTCGCTGGACTACGAGGTGTTCCTGGTGCACCGCATCGCCGAGCACTACCGGGCGACCGGCGACAACGCCGCCGCCGTGGCGCACGGCATGCGCAACACCACCAGGACGATCACGCTGGCCGCCGCGGTGATGACGGTCGGCTTCGCCAGCCTGATGGCCGGGCACCGGCAGGAGGTCAGGCAGATCGGCTTCACCGTGGCCGCGGCGATCGCGATCGACGCGACGCTGGTCAGGCTCGTCCTGGTACCCGCGCTCATGCGGCTGCTCGGCCACCGCAACTGGTGGATGCCTATCCCAGGTCGGCGATGGCGGCCACCGGACCGCCGCCCGACGGACCCTGGTGCACGGCGGCCACCGACACGAACACCGCCGGATCTCCCGTCACCGCCGCCGCGACCCCGCCCACCGTCGCCTTGATCTGGCGGTGCCAGTGCACGTCGGAGTCGTCCAGCATGATGTTGCGCCGGCCCCTGACCCGGCCGGACGGGTCGGCCTCGCACTTCATGAAGACGTTCACCAGCCGGTCGCCGAGGTCGGACGGGTGCGGACGGTCGGGCAGCGGCAGCCCCGAGTCCCTGATGGCGGCCCAGATGCCGTCGGCGTCGAGCGCGTCGCGCATCACGCCGTGCCCGATCCGGTAGCGTCCGCCGATGCCGCGCACGTTGCCGACCAGCACGATCTGCGCCCGGTCCAGCTCCACGCCGGAGGAGCAGGAGGCGACCGACGAGTACAGCGACAGGTCCTTGTGAATCTGGTCGGCTCGCGGCATGTCGATCTCGCCCAGCGCGACCGCGATGCCGAGCGCGGTGGTGGAGTTCGACAGGTCCATGGACGGGCCGGTCTCCTCGATGGCGGTGCTCTGGCCGCGGCTCTTGGCGTCGGTGATGGTGGCCAGCGTGAGCAGCGGCGTCTTGGTCTGGACGTAGTGCACGTCGCGCGGGTCGTCGATGCCGGCGATCTTCATGGCCTCGCGCACGCCGGCCGCGACCTTCTCCACCATGGCCGGGCGGCCGATGTCCTCGGGCAGGATGACCTCGCTCATCGCCACCCCGACCGACACGCGCGGCTCGTCGGAGGCGGGGGCGCGTGCCGGCTCGACGGTGGCGAAGATCGTGGCGTGCGGGCTGAGGACGCCGTCGGTGCCGCCGGACCACACCAGCGGCACCCGTTCCGCCGCCGGGTGGCCCCGGCTCGACAGCACGTCGCGGAACGCCCGGTCCGCCAGGATGCGGGTGTAGTCGTTCACGCCGCCGTTGCCCTCGGTCTTGCCGATCACCGCCAGCACCCGGCCGGCCTCGATCACGCCGTCGTCGATGAGCCGTTCGAGCCCGGAGGCGTCGGTCACGCTCTCGATGGGCACCTTGCGCACTTCAACCGGATCCGGCATCGCAACCCCTTTCCCTGGCCAGCCTTACCCCCACGCCGACGACGCTAGTCAGCGCTCCGGTGGCGCTTCATGGGCAATGTCTGCCCAGGAACGGCTCTCCGGTTGTCGAGGTGCGTAGGCTGAACGCCGTGATACGCGCATTAGTGGCGAACGGGATAAAGCTCACATATCGCGAAGAGGGGTCGCCCGGCGCTCCCCCGCTGGTGCTGTTGCACGGGCGTACCGCCGACCACAACGACTGGAACGGCATCACCCAGCACTTCGCCGCCCGCTACCACGTCCACGCGCTCGACCTGCGCGGTCACGGCGCCAGCGACTTCCCGGGCGACTACCGCTTCTCCGTGATGGCCCAGGACGTGATCGCCTTCCTGGACGCGCTCGGCCACGACCGGGCCACGCTGATCGGGCACTCGCTGGGCGGGCTGGTCGCCTACCACGCGGCCATGGCGCATCCCGGCCGGATCGAGCGGCTGGTGCTGGAGGACCCGGTGCCCCCGTACCCGGTGACCGGGCGCCCGCCGCTGATGGAGGACGACTCGACCGGGTTCGACTGGCGCATGATGCACGAGACCGAACGGCAGTTCATCGACCCCGACCCGGCCTGGGCCGACGCGCTCGGCGGGATCACCGCGCCGACGCTCGTGCTGTCCGGCGGCCCGCGAAGCCAGTTCACGCTGGACGAGACGGCGGCCCGCATCCCGGGCGCCGAGTTCGTCACCATCGACGCGGGGCACCTGATCCACATGTCGGCGCGGGCCGAGTTCCTGCGGGTGGTCGACGCCTTCCTCGATGCGTAACGGCCTCTTTAAACTGTATGGATCTTTGTGACCGTAATGTCACAAAGATCCGCCAAGGTGGAAGCGTGCGAACGAGGCTCGGCGATCATCTGAAGGAACGGCTGAGCACGTTCGGCCTCGCGGCACCCTCCATCGCGCAGTGCGCGGTGGGCGCGGCGCTGGCCTGGGCGATCGCGGTGCAGGTGCTCGGGCACCCGCAGCCGTTCTTCGCCCCGATCTCCGTGCTGATCTGCGTCGGCGTCGGGCTCGGGCAGCGGCTGCGCCGGGTGGCCGAGTTGGTCATCGGGGTCAGCCTGGGCGTGGGCCTGGGCGACCTGCTGGTGTCCTGGATCGGCTCGGGCTGGTGGCAGATCGCGCTCGTCGTGGCGCTGGCCATGGGCACCGCGGTGCTGCTGGACAGCGGGTCGCTGTTCGTGGCGCAGGTGGGCTCGTCCGCGGTGCTGGTCGCCACGGTCGTGCCCGGCGACGGCGACGGCGGGCTCGACCGCATGGCCGACGCGCTCACCGGCAGCGTGATCGGCATCGCGGCGGTGGCGCTGCTGCCCGCCAGCCCGTTCACGATCGCGGCCAAGCACCTATCGGGCGTGCTGGACGCGCTGTCCACCGTCCTGGAGCAGGCGGCGGTGTCCATCGAGAAACGCGACGTGGAACTGGCCGCCGAGGCGCTGGAGGAGGCCCGCAGCACGCAGGCGGCGGTGGAGGAGTTCGAGCAGGCGCTGGAGACCAGCAAGGAGATCATCATGATCTCGCCGCTGCACTGGCACCGCCGGGCCAGGCTGGCCAGGTACGAGACCGCCGCCGTGCCCGTGGACCTGGCGCTGCGCAACGCGCGGGTGCTGGTCAGGCGGACGCTGGCGGCGCTCGGCGAGTCGTCGCCGCCCCCGGCCGAGCTGGCCGAGTCGCTGCGCGAGGTCTCCGAGGCGGCGCTGCTGCTCCAGCTCGAACTCGGCGCGGGACGCGAGCCCACCCTGTCGCGGCAGGCGCTGCTCGCGGTCGCGGCCAAGGAACGGCCGGAACGGCTCGGGTTCTCCGCGCACGTCATCAACGCGCAGCTCAGGTCCATCGTGGTGGACCTGCTCCAGGCGACGGGCCTGGAGCACGGCGACGCCACCGCCGCCCTCGTCCCGCTGGACGCCTCGGAGCAGCGGCAGGCATGACGAAGGCGGGCGCCCGCAAGGGGACGCCCGCCTTCGCTGGTTGGTCAGGCGCGACCGCCGGCACGACCGGGGGCAGGACCCGGCCGGGCGGTCAGGCCGTACCAACGGCACGGCCGCCGGACGGTCAGACCGTCACCAGGGCGGCCTCGGCCTCCAGGGTGGCGGCGGTGGCGTTGATGACCGCGGCCACCCGCAGCGCCTCCTGCACCAGTTCCTTGGACAGCCCCGCGCCGCGCAGCACCTGCTCGTGCGACTCCAGGCAGCGGCCGCAGCCGTTGATCGCGGAGACGGCCAGGCACCACAGCTCGAAGTCCGCCTTGTCCACGCCCGGGTTGCCGATCACGGTCATCCGCAGCCTGGCCGGCAGCGTCGCGTACGTCTCGTCGCCGATGAGGTGCGTGGCCCGGTAGTACACGTTGTTCATCGCCATGATCGACGCGGCGGCCTTGGCGGCCGTGAACGCCTCGGCCGACAGGTGGTCGGCGGCGTCCGCGGAGATCTCCGCGATGACCTTCGCCGACCGGGTGGCCAGCGCGCAGGCCAGGGCTGTGCCCCAGAGCTGCTGGTCGGTCAGCGCCGACGTGGTCGTGACCGAGCCCAGGTTGAGCCGGGTGTCCTTGGCGTAGTCAGGCAGCAGGGCCTTCAGGTTGTCGACGCTCATGCGCTTCTCCCCCGTGTCGTCGAGCCGAATTCTGAGAGCCGGATTACTGGGCCAGCAGCTTCTGGGCGTCGAGGCCGGCCTCGCCCTTGTTCCAGTTGCACGGGCACAGCTCGTCGGACTGCAGGGCGTCGAGGACCCGCAGGACCTCCTTGACGTTGCGGCCGACCGAACCGGCGGTCACCATCGAGAACTGGATCTCGTTGTTCTGGTCGACGATGAAGGTGGCGCGCTGGGCGACGCCGTCCTTGCCGAGCACGCCGCAGGCCTCCGACAGCTCGCGCTTGATGTCGCTGAGCATCGGGAAGGGCAGGTCGCGCAGGTCCTCGTGGTTCTTGCGCCAGGCGTGGTGCACGAACTCCGAGTCGATCGAGACACCCAGCACCTGGGCGTCGCGGTCGGCGAACTCACCGTTGAGCCGGCCGAACTCGGCGATCTCCGTCGGGCAGACGAACGTGAAGTCCTTCGGCCAGAAGAACACGACACGCCACTTGCCCTCGTAGGTCTTGTGGTTGATCTCAGCGAACGCCTTGTCGGGGTCGAGGTCGACGCAGGCGGTGAGTTCGTACGCGGGGAAGTGGTCACCGACGGTGAGCAACGTCCATCTCCTTTGATGTGTTGTGCGGTGGCCCTAGGTTGCCGCACGTAGCATTGATTCGAGAAATCGAGCAGTCGCACCAATGTGAGAGGTGATTCCTATCAGTGAGCCGATGCCCACCCTCGCTCAGCTGCGCTCTTTCCTCGCCGTGGCCGAGCATCTCCACTTCAGGGAAGCGGCCGCGGCGCTGCGGATGAGCCAGCCCACGCTGTCGGGCAACGTCTCCGCGCTGGAGGAGATCCTCGACACCCAGCTGCTCGAGAGGACCACCAGGAAGGTGCTGCTCACCCCGTCGGGCGAACGCGTCGCCGAGCACGCCTGGCGGGTGCTGGCCGCGGTGGACGACCTGATGGGCGAGGTGGCCCAGAACCGCGAGCCGTTCAACGGCCCGGCCCACCTGGGCGTGATCCCGACCGTGGCGCCGTACGTGCTGCCCGCGCTGCTGCCCATGTTCGCCCGGCGGTTCCCGCGGCTGAAGCTGACCGTGCACGAGGCCAAGACCGAGACGATCCTGGAGGAGGTGCGCGAGGGCCGGCTCGACCTGGTGCTGCTCGCGCTGCCCACCGAGATCGGCGGGCTGGTGGAGGAGCCGCTGTACGACGAGGAGTTCCTGCTGGCGCTCCCGCACGGGCACCCGCTGGCCGCCGACCCCGCGCCGCTCGGCCGCGAGGCGCTCAAGGGGCTGGACATCGTCCTGCTCAACCAGGGGCACTGCCTGCGCGAGCAGGCCATCGACGTCTGCCGCGAGGTGGGCGCCCGGGCCACCGCCACCACGTACGCCACCAGCCTGCCCACGCTGGTGCAGCTCGTCGCGGGCGGCCTGGGCGTGACGCTGCTGCCCGAGTCGGCGGTGCCCGTGGAGACGGGCAAGCGGGTACGCCTGGCGCTGCGCCGCTTCGCCGACCCGGCGCCGGGCCGCACGATCGGCCTCGCCTATCGCGCCTCGTCGGCCCGCGCCACCGAGTACGCCCAGCTCGCCAAGGCGGTGCGCGGCGCGATCCGGCAGCGCCGGCTCCCGGTCAAGGTCGTGTCGTGAACGCCCGCAGCACCCCGGCGATCTCGCCGACCTCGTCCAGCTTCCCGGACGCCACGGCGATGACCAGGTCGTAGGCGGAGTCGTCGTCGGTGTCGAGCTCGACGCCGTTGTAGCGGAGGTACACGTCGGTGGTCAGCCAGCACAGCCGCTTGTTGCCGTCGACCAGCGGGTGGTTGATCGCCAGCGACTGCAGCAGCGCCGCGGCCTTGGTCAGCAGGTCGGGGTAGGCGTCCTGGCCGAACATCGAGGCCCGCGGCCGGTGCACGGCGGAGTCGACCAGGCCGAGGTCGCGTACGGCGAGGATCTCGCCGAGTTCGGCCTCCGCGAGCTCCAGCACCTGCTCCAGCGTGAGATACCGCATCATTTCGCCCGGCCGGTTCATTCGCCCAGCCGATCGAGCACGTCGCGCCAGCGTTCCCTGGACGCGGCGCCGAGGCGGCGGACCTCCTCGTCGGCGCTGTGCCTGGTCAGGTACTCATCCAGCGCGGCGAGCACGACCTGCTGCATGCTCCGCCCTTCCTCCTCCGCGCGCTTGCGGAGTGCCTCGGTCTGCTGGTCGCTCAGGCGAAGGGTCATGGCCATGCCCGCCATCGTAGTGCGAGGTGGTATCGCGGTGATACCACCTCGGACGCGACGCTAGGTCGACAGGCGCTTGAGCCGGGTGACGGCCTCGTCGATGACCTCGTCCTTCTTGCAGAAGGCGAACCTGACGAAGTGCCTGCCGCGCTCGGCGTGGTCGTAGAAGACCTGCGTCGGGATCGCGACCACCCCGGCGAGCTCCGGCAGCCGGCGTGTCAGCTCCAGCCCGTCGGTGAAGCCGAGCGGGCGGATGTCGGTCTGGACGAAGTACGTGCCCGCCGGGCCGAACACCTCGAACCCGGCCGCGGCCAGCCCCTCCATGAGCCTGTCGCGTTTGTCCTGGAGCCCGGCGCGCAGGGCGGCCACCCATTCGAGCTCGTTGCGCAGCCCGTACGCCACCGCGAGCTGCCACGGCGCGCTCGCGGTGAACGTGAGGAACTGCTTGACCGTCTGGACGGCCGTGACCAGCTCGGACGGCGCGCACACCCAGCCGGTCTTCCAGCCGGTGACCGAGAACGTCTTGCCCGCCGAGGAGATCATGACGGTACGCCCGCGCATGCCGGGCAGCGTGGCCAGCGGGACGTGCTCGACCCCGTCGAACGTCAGGTGCTCGTACACCTCGTCGGTGACCGCGGTCAGCCCGAACTCCTGGCACAGCTCGGCGATGACGGTCAGCTCGGCCCGGGTGAACACGGTGCCGGTCGGGTTGTGCGGCGAGTTGACCAGGATCACGCGGGTCCTGGGGGTGATGGCGGCGCGCAGTTCGTCCGGGTCGAAGGTGAAACGGCCCTCGACCGGGCGCAGCGTCACGGCCACCAGCCTGGCCTGGGCCAGCGCGATGGAGGCGGCGTAGGAGTCGTAGTACGGCTCGAAGGCGATCACCTCGTCGCCCGGCTCGCACAGCGCCAGCACGCTCGCCGCGACGGCCTCGGTGGCGCCGACGGTGACGAGGATCTCGCCGGCCGGGTCGTAGTCGAGCCCGTAGTGCTCCCTGCGGTGCTCGGCCACGGCCTGGCGCAGTTCGAGCACGCCGGGGCCCGGCGGGTACTGGTTGGCCCCGGCGTTGATCGCGTGCACCGCGCGGTCGAGCATCGCGGCGGGCCCGTCGGTGTCGGGGAAGCCCTGGCCGAGGTTGATGGACCCGGTCTGCACGGCAAGCGCGCTCATTTCGGCGAAAATCGTCGTGCCGAAGGCGCGCATCCTGGCTACAAGTGGTTCCGTCACGTGCCCACACTATTAGTGTCGTGCTGTGATCATTCGGATCGCGTTGGCGCTCGCCCTGACCGCACCCCCCGTCATGAGTTCTCCCGCGCCGCTGGAGTCGCGCCTGTGCCCGGTCGCCGTACCGGCGCGGACCCGGTGCGGCTTCCTCGTCGTGCCGGAACGCCGGGACGCCCCGGCCCGGACGATCAAGGTCGGTTACACCGTCCGCGTCTCCACGGCCCCCGGCCGCAAGCCGGATCCCGTGGTGTACATGAGCGGCGGGCCGGGATCGGCGTCGATGCAGCTCACCGGCTTCCTCGCGGCCATGTTCCCGGACCGCGACGTGGTGACCGTGGAGCAGCGCGGCAGCCGTTACTCCGCGCCCGTGCTGAGCTGCCCGGAGACCGCCGAGGCGCTGCTCGGCCAGGTGAAGCGGCCCCGTCCCGACGTGGCCACGGCCGCCGTGCGCTGCCGCGCGCGGCTCGGCGAGCAGGGGGTGGACCTGCGCGGCTATACCACCGGCGAGATCGCCGCCGACGTGGTGGCGCTGCGCCAGGCGCTCGGCTACGCCTCGTGGAACCTGTTCGGGGTCAGCTACTCCACCCGGGTGATGCTGGACGTGGCCGCCGCCGACCCGGCCGGCGTGCGCTCGGTGGTGCTCGACTCGTTCCTGCCCGCGGGCGTCGCCTGGTACGACGACGCCGAGGCGAACCTGGCGGGCACGCTGGCCGGGCTGGGCGCGGGCACCGGCGCGGCGTTCGAGCGGGCGGTGCGCCGGCTGAACCGCGCGCCCGCCCGGCTGCCCACGACCGACCCGCTGCTCGGCACCCGTTTCACCGCGGAGGTGACCGGCGACGACGTCGCGGCGATCCTGGCCGAGGCGCTGCACGAGAGCGACGTCGCGGCGGTGGCGCCCGCGCTGGTGGGCGCGCTGGCGGCGGGGCGCGACGCGCCGCTCGCGCCGCTGGTCGACGGGGTGGCGGACGGGCTGCTGAGCCACGAGTTCGGGCTGTATCACGCGGTGCAGTGCCAGGACGAGGTGCCGTACAACCGATTCGCGTCTAGATCACGACTTTTCACCATAAATGCTGATAAAGCGGTGTGTGACGCCTGGAAGCTGCCCAAATCTCCGCTCACCCGGTCCACCACGAAGGCGCCGGCGCTGGTGCTCGGCGGGCAGCACGACCCGACCACCCCGCCGCGCACCAGCCGCCCGGCCGCGGCCGCCCTGCCCAACGCCCGCTTCGCGGAGTTCCCCGCCGCCGCGCACGCCGTCTTCCTGTCCGACGCCTGCGCCCGCGCCCAGATCGCCCACTTCCTCGACACCCCGGGCACCACGGCCTGGACCACTGCCGGGACCACCGCCGTCGCCGACGGGACCGCGACCGGCGGCCCGTGTCAGGACGTCAGGCCCGCCAGAGCCCCCGACCTGCACGTCACCGCCGCCCCCTACCTGATCTCCCGCGCCCCCTGGCAGGCCGCGCCCTTCGCGCTGTTCGCGCTGATCTCGCTGCTCCAGTTCGTCACCGGCGCGCTCAAGGGCAGGTCGCTGCCGGCCACCGCGGGCCTGGCCGGGCTCGCCTGCGCCGGGCTGATCGCCCAGTCGGTCCACGCGCTGGCCGCGTCGAACGCGGTCGCCCTGGCCGTGGGGGTCCCGTCCACCGTCACCCTGTACGGCTGGCTTGCGCCCGTCTCGGCCGCGCTGACGGCCGCGTCCCTCCTGCAACGCCGCAGATGGCCACAGATCGTGGCAACCCTCGTCAGCGCCGGATTCTGCGTATGGTGGTTCACCTGGTTCCTGTGACGCGCATCCGTGAACTCGACGCCCTACGCGGTTTCGCGGTGGGCGGCATCATGCTGGTCAACACCTGGCAGCACACCCGGGGCAAGCAGCCGTCCACGGGCGTCGACTGGGTGGTCGAGGCCCTGTTCCAGAGCCGGTTCTACCCGATCTTCTCGCTGCTGTTCGGCATCGGCTTCGTGCTGTTCCTGCGCCGGGCCGGCCGCTGGGTGCTGCTCAGCCGGTTGTTCTGGCTGTTCTGCCTGGGCCTGGCCCAGCACGTCTTCTACCCGGGCGAGGTGCTCACCGACTACGCCTTCTACGGCGCGCTGGTGCTGCTGCCCGTCTCGTTCCTGGCCCGCGGGCTGCCGGTGCTGCTGCTCGGGGCGGGCGTGACCGCGTGGGGGGTGATCGCGGGCGGCGGGCCGGTGCTCATCCCCGGCCTGTTCCTGATCGGCATGGCCCTGATGGACCTGAGCCCGCCCAGGACCCTGCTGCTGCCGGTGTTCGCGGTCAGCGCGCTGGCGTCCACGCTGCTCACCCTGGCCTGGTTCGTGTCGAAGGACTGCCCGCCCGGCGACTGCGCCACGCCCTGGTTCGCCGAGCACAACTGGACCCTCTACTCGCTGGCCGCCCTGACCGGCGCCGCCGCCTACACCACGGGCCTGCCGCTGGTGCTGCGGCCCTGGCTGTCCGCCGTGCTCGAACCGCTGGGCCGCCTGGCGCTGACGAACTATCTCACCGGCACCGCGGTCGTCGTCCTGGCCAGTCCGCTCATCAAGACCGACCCGACGCGGTGGTCCGTGATCGGGGTGGCGGCGGTGACGGTGATCGCGCAGGTGCTGTTCAGCAGGTGGTGGCTGGCGCGGTTCAGGTATGGCCCGCTGGAATGGATTTGGCGCTGCCTGACCTGGTTTCGGCGGGTGCCCAACCGGCTAGAGTCTGGCCGTGACCAGAATCGCCCTCTGCCAGATCCCGGTGTCCCCTGACCCGTCCACGAACCTCAAGAGGGCCAGAGAGGCGCTGGCCAAGGCCGAAGGGGCCGAGCTCGCGATCTTCCCCGAGGCCACGCTCACCCGTTACGGCCGGCGCATCTCCGACCTCGCCGAGCCGCTGGACGGCCCGTTCGTGACGGGTCTCGCCGAGTCCGCACGCGAACACGGCCTGTCGGTCATCGCGGGCGTGTTCGAGCCCGGCGGCGACCGGGTGCACAACACGGCCGTGGCCATCGACGCGTCCGGCGCGATCAAGGCGGCGTACCGGAAGATCCACCTGTTCGACTCGTTCGGCGCGAAGGAGTCCGAGCTGGTCGCGCCCGGCGGCGAGCCGACGGTGGTGGAGCTGGCCGGGGTCAGGGTGGGGCTGATCACCTGTTACGACGTCCGCTTCCCCGAGCTGGCCAGGGCCCTGGTCGACCAGGGCGCCGAGCTGTTCGCGGTGATCGCCGCCTGGGGTTCCGGCCCGCTCAAGGAAGACCACTGGGTCACGCTGGTGCGCGCGCGGGCGCTGGAGAACACCATGTGGACGGCCGCCGTCGGCCAGGCCCCCAACCCGGCCGAGGCGAGCGACGGCTACGGCGTCGGCCGCAGCATGCTGGTCGACCCGCTGGGCGTGGTGCGCGCCGATCTCGGCACCGGCCCGGCCGTGCAGGTCGTCGAGGCCGATCCCGAGGTCACGATCTCGGCCCGGACGACCTTGCCCTGCCTTGAACATCGGGTGCTGCGGGTCAACCGATCGTAAAGTAGAAGTGTGAGCGGAACGCAGATGCAGAAGGTTGTCCCGCCGCGTCTGCTCGTGCCGTACTTGTCGGGCAAGCGCACGGTCATCTCCGGCTACGTCTACCGGGTGCAGGACTGCGCCAGGCTGACCACGCCGGCGGCGCTCTTCCACGGGCTCGACCTGTCGTTCGACGGCTCCGAGCTGAGTGCCGAGGTGCCCGAGCTCTACGTCATGCGCTGGTACGCCCGCGACGTCGACACCTACGCGGTGCCGTACGGGCCGCACATGGGCGGCGACTGGAGCGACGCGCCGCCGTTCGCCGGCAACGGGTTCACCACCTCGCGCGACCACGTGGTCCCCCAGTTCCACACGCTGCCGATGCCGATCCCGGCGGGCGCGGAGATCGTGCACCTCGCCGGCGCGGGCGAGCGCCGCTTCGCCGAGTACGACGGGCTGACCTGGCGGCCCTGCGCATGAGCGCGGAGATCACGCCGGTGGCCTCCGGCTTCGTCGCGCGTTACGAAGGCCGCACGCTGCCCGCCGCGCTCGGGCCCGACAGCGACCAGGTGGTGCTGTTCAGCGAGGAGGAGCTCGACGGATTCGAGTCGGCCGCCGGCTACTGGCGTCGTACGGTGACGCGGGCCGACCTGGAGTGGCTGGTGCTGATCCGCACGGTCGGCGCGTTCGGCGGCGAGGCGTGCATCGTCCTCGACGAGGACGAGGACGGCCTGCACATCGCCTACACCGGGCACAGCGGCCAGAAGGCCGAGGCGCTGGGTTACTGGATGGTCGACCACGGCGCGTACGAGGTGGTCGTGCCGCGCGAGGAGGTCTTCTCCATCCGCGTCGAACGGATTCCCGTCCCGTAGTCAACCGGGGCCCGATTCGCGTGTCTTGGTAGCGTGATCGATTCACCCACCATGGCGCAGCCGTGGTTCGCCGAGCTGTTCGCCGCCCAGTACCGGTCGCTGGTGCGGCTGGCGGGGCTGCTCGGCGCCGACGATCCCGAGGACATCGCGCAGGAGGCGTTCGCCCGGCTGCACTCCAGGCGGTTGCGCGACGACGGGGCCGCGGTGGCGTATCTGCGTGCGACCGTGTGCAACCTGACCCGTAACCGGCTGCGGCATCTGCGGCTGATCAGGCTGCGGCGTCCCGAACCTCCTGAGCCGGTGCGCAGCAGCGAGCACAGCGTGCTCGTCGCCGAGGAGCACCGGGCACTGCTGGCCGCGCTCGACCGGCTGCCGCGCCGCCAGCGCGAGGCCATCGTCCTGCGTTACTGGCTGGACCTGTCGGAACGCGAGATCGCCGGGGCCATGGGCGTGTCGCCGGGCTCGGTGAAGACCCACGCAAGCCGGGCGCTGGCCGCCCTGGGCAAGGCCCTTCAGGAGGACGCGTGAACGAGCCGGATCAGGAGCGCGGCGAGGGCCTGGAGGCGCGGCTGCGCGCCGCGCTGGACGCCCGCGCCCAGACCTTCGACGCCGCGCCCGACGCCTGGGCGCGGCTGGAGCGGCGCGCGCCGCGCCACCGCCGGCTGCGCTGGGCGCTGGCCGCGTTGCCGGTCGCGTTGCTGGCGTCGTTCGTGCCCGCCCTGCTCGGCGGGGGCCGGGGCGAGATCACCGCGAACGACGTCAACGCGATCCACCAGCGGCTGATGCGGGACAGGACGGCCATGGGCGAGCGGGTGACGCTGGACAACCCGGCCGAGGGCCGGCCGCTGCACCTGTGGTTCGCCAAGGCGAGGCTGGGCTACCCGGAGCTGTGCTACGTCGTCGAGCGGTCCGAAGGCCCGGCGTTCGGCGACTGCGGCGGGCTGCGGCTGCTCTCCCGGTCCGTCCCCGGCTGGTACGAGGGCACCACCCAGACCGGGGGCGCCGCCGTGACCATGGACTATGGGGTGGCGCTGCCCGAGGTCACCGCCGTCACCGGCGTCGGCGCGAACGGCCGCGGCGTCCCCGGCACGCTGCTGCGCCCGGCCGGGGCGCCGTACGTGATCTGGGCGGTCAGCTACCCGAGCGGCGAGAAGGTGTCCTCGGTGCGGCTGTCCGGCTCCGACGGCAAGGTCCTGGACGAGCTGTCCAGAATGATCCTGCCCGCGGCGCGCGCCGCCGAGCGGACCGCGGACCGGCCCGCGGGCGACCCGCTGGAGCTGCCTGAGGGGCTGGTCGTCCAGCCCCGCCAGGTGGTGGACGGCCGGGCCCTGCGGTGGACCCGCCGCGGCGCGCCGGTCGGCCAGTCCTCGCTGCAGCCGCAGTACCTGCTGAAGGAGGCTCCCGTCCAGGTACGCCACCACCAGAGCACGGTCTTCGGCGTGGCCCGCGCGGACGTCGCCAGGCTCACCTTCACCGGCGGCACCGGTCAGAGCACCAGCGCGCGGGCCGTCCCCGACCCGTGGAACCTGGGCCTGGTGCTGTTCGCCGGGCAGAAGCCGGACGGCTGGGACGAAAGCCACCGCACCACCGCCTACGACGCGGCGGGCCGGGAACTGTGGCACGACGACTGGAGCCCGCCCGAGGACCCCGGCCCTGAACGACGCGTGAGCGAGATCGTCGCCGTTCCCGGCACCGCGGACTTCACCCACGGCCCGGTCCGCCTCTGGTTCACCGAGGAGGCCGGCGAGAACGTGCTCTGCTCCTCCGGCGGCGTGACCCCGATCGGCGAGCGGCACAGCAGCTGCGGCATGAACGTCGGCGGCCCCGACTCCTTCAGCCTGGGCTGGACGATCACCTACCTGCCCGAACCGGGCGTCAAGCTCGTCTACGGAATGGCCGGGCCCGGCTGGCGGGG
Organism: Nonomuraea antri; assembly: GCF_013283785.1. Taxonomy (GTDB): domain Bacteria; phylum Actinomycetota; class Actinomycetes; order Streptosporangiales; family Streptosporangiaceae; genus Nonomuraea; species Nonomuraea antri. The sequence continues at coordinate 103,924 of NZ_JABCPZ010000003.1, read as the reverse complement.
CGTGGACGCGGTGCTGCCCGACGGCCGGCGCATTCCCGCACGGTTTCTGACCGTCCCCGGCGGCCCGGCCCGCGTCTGGTACGTGCGGCACCCGCTGACCGCCGAGATCGCCGCGTACGCCATCGAGCAGAAGGGCAGGCGGCTCGAGGACGTCCACTTCACCGAGCCTCGCTGCCGGCCGGCCAAGCAGGCGGACGGCCGGGCGGACGGCCAGGCGCACGCCCTGGACAGCGGCGTCACCGCGGTGCTGCAGGAGGGCAACTGCGCCACGTTCTGGAAGGACGGCAGGTCGCTGCCCAACTCGTTCGAGACGATCCCCGGCGGGCGGCTGGCCGACACGATCGCCGACGAGCGGCCGATCAGGTGGAGCTCGGACGGCGACCTCTGGTACGGCTTCACGCTGGCCGGCACGGCCAGGATCGAGATCACCCTGCCGGGCGGCGGCACCGGCACGGCCGTCACCGTTCCCGACCCGTGGGGGCAGGGCGTGGCGTTGTTCTCCGGATCGAGGTCCGATGGGGACACGTTCGTGCCCGGCATGACGTTCACCGGCTACGGCCCCGACGGCGCGGTGAAGTGGACGTACGAGCCGGAGGGCTACAGCTAGCCGAGGTTGCGGTAGCGGGCCTGGCGGGCGGCGAAGCGGTCGGCCGGGCCCTGCCGCAGCAGCCCGGCGATCTCGTACTCCAGCGCCCGGCCCACCCGCTCGCAGAACTGCCGCGGCTCGTAGGCGGCGTCGGGCAGTTCGGGCACGACCCGGTCCACGATGCCGTCGCGGCGCAGGTCGGTGGCGCGGATGCGCTGGGCCTGGGCGATCTCGGGGGCGAAGTCGACCGAGCGGTACAGGATCGCCGAGGCGCCTTCCGGCGGCAGCGGCGACAGCCAGGCGTGCTGGGCGCACAGCACCCGGTCGGCGGGCAGCAGCGCCAGCGCGGCGCCGCCCGCGCCCTCGCCGAGCAGCAGGCAGACGGTGGGCGCGTCGAGCATGACCAGCTCGGCCAGGCAGCGGGCGATCTCCGCGGCCAGCCCGCCCTCCTCGGCCGTCTTGGACAGGTCGGCCCCGGCCGTGTCGACGACGGTGACCAGCGGCAGCCCCAGCTCGGCGGCCAGCCGCATGCCGCGCCTGGCCACGCGCAGCCCGGCCGGGCCGAGCGGCGAGTTGGCGCGCTGCCTGCGCCGGTCCTGGCCGAGCACGACGGCGGGGGCGCTGCCGAACCTGGCCAGCGCCAGCAGCAGCCCGGGCTCGTTCTCGCCCTCGCCGGTGCCGCTGAGCGGTGTCACGTCGGCGGCGGCCAGCTTGAGCAGGGTGCGCACGCCCGGCCGGTCGTCGCGGCGGGAGCGGGTGATCGCCTCCCAAGCCTCCACCGGCCGCAGGTCCTCCTCGGGCGGTACGCCCGCCTCGACCCCCGCCGTGTCGGCGCACAGCACGGCCAGCGCCTTGATCGCCACCGCGCGCGCCTCGCCGGCCGACACCACCGCGTCGACCAGCCCGTGGACGTGCAGGTTCTCCGCCACCTGGACGCCCTCGGGAAACGCGTAGCCGTGCAGCGACTCGAACACGCGCGGCCCGAGAAACCCGATCAGCGCCCCCGGCTCGGCGGCCGTCACGTGCCCGAGCGACCCCCAGGACGCGAACACGCCGCCGGTCGTCGGGTGGCGCAGGTACACCACGTACGGCAGCCCGGCGGCGCGGTGCACCTGCAGCGCGGCGGTGACCTTCACCATCTGGACGAACGCCAGCGCGCCCTCCTGCATCCTGGTGCCGCCCGAGGCGGGCGCGGCGAGCAGCGGCAGGCGCTCCCTGGTGGCCCGCTCGACCGCGGCCACGAACCGCTCGGCCGCCGCGACCCCGATGGAACCGGCCATGAACGAGAACTCGCAGGCCACGATGGCCACTCTGCGGCCGTCGAGCAGCCCTTCGCCGGTGACGACTGCTTCGTCGTAACCGGACTTGACGCGGGCCGCGGCCAGCTCTTCCGCGTAGGGTGAGCCGGGCTCGGCCGGGTCGGCGGGCGGCGCGTCCCACGATTTCCACGATCCCCCGTCGAGGACCGTGTCGATCAGTGTGCGCGCGTCCGGACGGCTCACTCTCGCTCCCTCATGTCAATCAACGATGTCATGGTGACGCACGACGGCGCCGCCCGGTGCCTGGTATGCCGGATCTCCACCGGCCTTCTTGCGCCGGCTCCTTTCACTGGCCTTCCTTCACCGGCTCCTTCTCACCGGCCTTCTTTCACCGCTCACGCTCCTCCAGCCAGGCCAGGACGGCGTCGTCGTCCTGGCCGAGCGCGGGCGGCGCGGTGTGCCGCGCGCCCGCCGTCTCGTCGGCCTCCGTCTCCCCGAGTCCCGTCGCTTCGAAGCGCAGCGGCGGGCCGGGGAGCTCGATCGGGCCGAGCACCGGGTGGTCGACCTGGATGAGCAGCCCCTGCGAGCGGGTCTGCTCCCACGCGTAGACCTCGTCGATGGACCTGATCGCGCCCGCCGGCACGCCTGCCTCGCCCAGCCTGGCCAGCCAGTGGGCGCGGTCGTGGACGGCCAGCGCCTTCTCCATGTCGGCGATCAGCTCTTCCCGATGCGCGAATCTTTCCCTGTTCGTCGCATATTTCGCCTCATGAGGGTCGATGTCGAGTAGCGCGGCCACTTTCTTCCACTGGCCCTCGTTCGCGACGGCGATCTGCAGCAGGCCGTCGGCGCAGCGGAAGGCGCCGTACGGGGCGATGGAGACGTGGTGGTTGCCGTTGGCGCCGGGCACCTCGCCGCCGACCGTCCAGGCCGTGCCGTGGTAGGCGTGCACGCTGGTGACGGCGGCCAGCAGGGACGTGCGCACCACCCGGCCGCGGCCGGTGCGCTCGCGCTCGTACAGGGCGCTGACGACGCCGTAGGCGCCGTGCATGCCGGCCAGCAGGTCGGCGATGGACGCCCCCACCCGGTACGGCTCCTCCGGCGACGGGCCGGTCAGCGACATCAGCCCGGCCTCGCCCTGGGCGATCTGGTCGTATCCCGGCCGGCCACCCTCGGGGCCGTCGTGCCCGAACCCGGTGATCGACAGCACGACCAGGCGCGGGTTGAGCTCGTGCAGCCGCGCCATCGGGAAGCCCAGGCGGTCGAGGACGCCGGTGCGGAAGTTCTCGATGAGCACGTCGCTCTGCCGGACGAGCCGTTCGACCAGCCGCCTGCCGTCCTCGGACTTCAGGTCGACGGCGATGGACTGCTTGTTGCGGTTGGCCGCGAGAAAATACGTGGAGATGTCGTGATCCGGCCCGACGAAGGGCGGACCCCAGCCCCGCGATTCGTCGCCCCCGTCCGGATGCTCCACTTTGATCACCCGGGCGCCCAGGTCGCCGAGCATCTGCGCCGCGTGCGGCCCGGCCAGGGCCCTGGACAAGTCGAGCACCACGATGTCACCGAGGGGTCCGAGCAAGATCAACCTCCAGCGTGCGTCCGGGGCGAAAGAATATTCTCTCAGGCTCCCGCCCTGTTCCACCTACCCTGGGTCCCGTGAATTCGCTGGCCCAGCGCATCGGAAACCTGCCGCCGTCGTGCGGTCCCGTCCGGCTGGTCGCCGTCGACGGGCCCGCGGGTTCCGGCAAGACCACCTTCGCCGGACGGCTGGGCCGGGCACTGGGGTGCCAGGTGATCCACAGCGACGACTTCCCCGTGCCGTGGGAGGAGGGTCCCGCCACCTGGTTCCACGCGCTGCACGACCAGGTCCTGGCACCGCTCGAACGCGGCGAGCCCGGCGGTTTCCGCAGGTACGACTGGGTGCGGGGCGTTTACGCCGAGCACGTCGAGGTGCCGCCGGCGCCGGCGCTCGTCGTCGAGGGCGTGGGCACCGCCCGCCGGTCGGCGGCCCGGCTGCTGGCGTTCACGGTGTGGGTGGAGGCGTCCGAGCCGGTCAGGATGCGGCGGGTGCTGGAGCGTGACGGGGCCGAACTGGAGCCGCGCTGGCACGCGTGGTTCGAGGCGGAGAAGACCTGGTTCGCCGACGACGACACCCGCACCCGAGCCGACCTGATCATCCAAACGTGACCCCCACCGGGTGGGATCAGGCTGGTGGGCGGGGTCAGCCGGGCGGCGTCAAGTGGGCGGTGTCGTTGAAGCTGAGCAGGCTCAGCGCACCCTCGGGCGCGTGCCAGATCGAGACCGAGGCGTTCATGATCGGCGCGTACCGCGCCACCGCGGCCAGGTCGGCGTCGGGCGTCTCGTCGATGACGTGCCGGAGTATCAGCACCACCGCGTCGTGCGCGACGATCAGCACCCGCCGGCCGTCGGCCTCCTCGCGCAGGTCGCCGAGGAAGTCCCGCAGCCGCACCGCCACGTCGCCGAACGACTCGCCGCCCGGCGGCCGGTAGACGTAGTCGCCCTCGTCCCGCCAGCGTGCCAGCTCCTCGGGGAACTGCTGCGCGATGGCCGCCTCGTTGTACGGCGCGAGCTCGCCCCACCTCCGGTCGCACAGCCGCTCGTCGACGGCGACCGGCAGCGGTGCGGCGATGCCCCACGCCTCCTGCGCGATCTTCCAGGTGTCCAGCGCCCGCAGGTACGGCGAGCACCACACCACCTCCGGCGCCTCGTCGGCGGGCAGGCCGGCCAGCAGCCGTCCGAGCGCCGCCGCCTGCCGCACGCCCCGCCCGGTCAGCGTCACCTCGTCGTCGCCGCGCTCGTAGACCAGCGGGGTGTCGCCCGCCCGCTGGTAGGCGAGGTTCGCCTCGCTCTCGCCGTGCCGCACCGCGATGATCCGCAACGGTCCCATGACCGCCATCCTGTCACGCGGCCGGGTCACGATGATCGCCCAGGGAAGGAGTAAGGTCTTCTGTTGTAACGATCGGTTCAAAAAGGGGGAAGGCATGTCCGTCGTAGCGGTGCTCGGCACGGGGCTCATGGGCGCACCCATGGCCCGCAACCTGCTCAAGTCCGGCATGACGGTACGGGTGTGGAACCGTACCCAGGCCAAGGCCCTGCCGCTGGAGTCCGACGGCGCCGTCGTCGCCGGCTCCCCCGCCGAGGCGGTCGAGGGCGCCGATGTGATCATCACGATGCTGAGCGACGGCGACGCGGTCCACGACGCGATCACCTCCGCCGCGCCGGGGCTGCGCACCGGCCAGGTCTGGGCCCAGATGAGCACCGTCGGCGTGGCCGCCGTGAGCCGCCTGGCCGAACTCGCCGGCCGCCACGGGCTCGTCCTCGCCGACGCGCCCGTCCAGGGCACCAGGCAGCCCGCCGAGCAGGGCGCGCTCATCGTCCTCGCGGCCGGACCGCAGGCCGCCAGGCAGGCGCTCGACCCGGTCTTCGCCGCCGTCGGCCGGCGCACCCTCTGGCTGGACGACGACGCCGCCTCCGGCGCGGGCACCAAGCTCAAGATGGCCACGGTCAGCTACGGCATCTCCATGACCGCCGTCGTCGCCGAATCCCTGGCACTGGCCAAGGGCCTGGGCGTCGACCCCGACCTGGTCCGTCAGGTCGTCACCGGCGGCCCGATGGACAGCGTCTACTTCCAGGCCAAGTCCGCGTCCATCCTGGGCGGCGACTTCACGCCCAGCTTCACCGTGCACAACGCGGAGAAGGACACCCGGCTGATCACGGAGGCGGGGGCGGCGGCAGGCGTCCGGCTCGACCTGGTCGCCGCCGCCGGCGACCGCTTCCGCCGCGCCGAGGCCGCCGGCCACGGGGACGAGGACATGTCGGCCACCTACTTCGCCAGCTTCGACCAACCAGAAGCGGGGTGACTATCCGTGGCTGAACGGGTACAGTAGGACCACGCCGCCCTCCTGCGGGGGGGGATGGAAGTGAGCCCGGGTGTACTGCCGGAATTGACAGGAACCCGGGCTTCGCGCTGTCCGCACTCAGCGCAGGGCGAACGCCACGCCACCTGCAGTCGCGACGTGATCGCATGCCGACCCTTGAGCGTGACGATCATGTCGTGATCCTGCGCGTCCAGCCTGCGGTCGCGCTGCTCGAAGACCACCTCGCGCACGTGGCGATTCCCCAGCTCCCAGAGCAGGCACTCCATGACCTTCCGCCGAGCGCGCTCCTGCCTCTTACGATCAAGGCCCGTACCCACTAGAACGATCCCCCGCAGCCTCAGGCCCGCCAGCGCCTCGACGAGCTGCGCCCGGCGTTTGTCGTTCTCGTCGCGCCAATGCAGTCTGGGTTGCCGGCGCAGCAGCAGCGACCTGAGCGCGGCCCGGTGCGCCTCCGCGCGGGCGGGTGCGACCAGAACCGCGGCCATCAGGTAAAGGCCCTGCTGGATGCGCATGGATTCATCAACGTAGGCCGAGAACGGGGGGTTCACGGGGGATCATGCTAGCCTCGATCATTACGCTAAGTGATGAAATTCTCACACTTCGTTGACATAGGCCACCAGGGGCTTCGGGCTTGAGGATTTCAGGTGACTATTCGTGCTCGGCCGGGTACAGTGAGAGCACGCCGCCCTCCTGCTGGGGGGGCCGGAAGTGGGCCCGGGTGTACTGCCGGAATTGACAGGAGCCCGGGCTTCGCGCTGTCCGGAACCAGCGCGCCCATCGGCCTCAGCGTGCGTCCACGTACTCCAGTGTCATCCCCTCGCCCAGTTCGGCCCAGAACCTGGTGTCTCCCGCTTCGGCGGCCGCTCGGGCGCCGGCCACGACGTCGGGGAGCCAGAGCAGCGGCTCGTCGAAAGGCGAGCGCCACACCGCGAGCAGGCGTGGGGCCATGGCGTGGCGGCCCTTGAGCGCCTCGATCATGTCGCGGTCGCGGGCGTCGAGCGTCGGTTCCCGCCGTTCGAAGATCACGTCGGTGACATGGCGGTGGCCCAGTTCCCAGAGCAGGCGCTCCATGCACTTGCGCCGGGCGCGCTCCTGCGTCCGGCGGGCGAGCCCGGCGCCCACGATGACGAGACCTCTCAGCCCCAAGGCCGCCAGCGCCTCCACCAACTGCGCCCGGCGTTTGTCGTTCTCGTCGCGCCAGTGCAGGCGGGGTTGCCGGCGCAGCAGCAGCGACCTGAGCGCGGCCCGGTGCGCCTCCGCCCGAGCGGGTGCGACCAGAACCGCGGCCATCAGGTAAAGGCCCTGCTGGATGCGCATGGATTCATCGACGTAGGCCGAGAACGGGGGGTTCACGGGGGATCATGCTAGCCCCGTCACTTACGTTAAGTGATGGGATCCTTACAGTTCGTCCACCTCGGCGAAGGTTCTGCCGCCCGAGAGTTTCGGGTAGCCAGGGCCGCGGTCGAAGAAGCGGTCGGCCGGGGGGCGGAGGCGGGCGCGGAGTTCGGCGGTGCCGCGTTCGTCGATGCGGTCCCCGTCCAGCACCACGCCGTAGTCGCCCAGGGCGCCCGCGATCGAGACCTTGCCGTCGCGGACGTCGGCGGCGACCGCGCGGGGGTCACGGTCGTACGGGGAGCCCCAGCCGCCCCCGCCCGTGGTGCGGATGCGGATCAGGTCGCCGGCCTGTACCGGGTGGTCGTCCACCAGGCCGTCCATCTCCTTGCCGCCGATCTCCACGCGGAACGGGCGGCCGGCCAGGCCGCCGTTGACGCCCCAGCAGGACAGGATGGAGCGGTCGGCGATCGACATGTACGAGGCGTCGCGCAGCATCCTGATGTGCTTGTCGTAGCCGAGCCCGCCCCTGAACATGCCGGGTCCGCCGGAGTCGCAGGCCAGGGCCAGGCGTTCGACCCGGAACGGCCAGCGGGCCTCGGCGAACTCGACGGGGATGTTGCGCGAGTCGGGCACGATGTGGATGGTGTCCTCGCCGTCGGCGTACCAGCGGCCGCCCGAGCCGCCGCCCAGCACCTCGCGCATCAGGTACGGCAGCCCGTCGGCGTCGGTGCCGTACACGCCGGTGTAGCGGATCGTCTCCTGGTCGGCGGGCATGCGGCCGCCGGTGGCCTTGGCCAGGACGCCGGCCAGCACCCCGAGCAGGCGCAGGATGACGAACGTGCGGGCGTTGGTGGGCGCGGGGAAGACCGGGGTGAGCAGCGTGCCCTTCTCCGGGAAGATCATCTTGATCAGCGGGACGACGCCCTCGTTGACGTCCAGCTCGGCCATGCGCTCCGGCGTGTCGGCCAGGTTGCGCAGCACCGGGGCCAGCCACTTCTTCAGGAAGACGCCGTCGGCGTAGTCGCCCGCGTGGTTGATCGGGCCCTTGGCCTGCGGGGACGTCCCGGTGAAGTCGATCGTGAGCGGCGATTCGGCCGCGTGGTCGACGGTCAGGGTGATGCGCTGGGTGTGCAGCCTGGGCTCGTCCACGCCGTCGTGCTCGGCGTAGTCCTCCCAGACGTAGCTGCCCTCCGGGATCTTGGCGAGCAGTTCGCGGCGGAACGTCTCCGTCGTCTTGGCGATGATCGCGTCGAAGCACTCGACGACGGCGTCCTTGCCGTAGCGGTCGAACAGCTCGCCCAGCCGCCTGGCGCCCATCAGGCAGGCCGAGCACTCGGCGTCCAGGTCGCCGGCCAGCGAGTCGGGCATGCGCGAGTTGCGGGTCATGATGCGCAGCGCGGTCTCGTTGGGCACGCCCTCGTCCCAGAGCTTGATCGGCGGGACCATCAGGCCCTCTTCGTAGACCGACCGCGCGTGGGAGGGCATGGAGCCGGGCACGGCGCCGCCGATGTCGTCGTGGTGGCCGAACGCCTGCACGAACGCCACCACCTCCCCCTCGTGGAAGACCGGGACGGTGACGCACAGGTCGGGCAGGTGCCCGATGCCGCCTTCCGACAGGTAGACGTCGTTGTGGAAGTAGACGTCGCCGGGCTTCATCGTCTCGATCGGGAAGTCGCGGACGATGGGCTGCACGAGCGCGCTGTAGGAGCGTCCGGTGAGCTTGCGCAGCCGCGCGTCGTGGATGCCGGCCCGGAAGTCGTGCGCGTCGCGGATCATCGGCGAGCGGGCGGTGCGCGCGATCGCCGTCTCGACCTCCTGCTCGACCGAGGCCAGCGTGCCCTCGACGATCTCCACGAGAATCGGGTCAGTCACGGCGAACCTCCACGTTGCCGTACTCGTCCACGCGGGCGATGAAGCCCGGGTGGATCGGGATGGTCGAGCCGTACTCCTCGATCACCGCGGGCCCGGCCACCTTCATGCCGGGTCCGAGGTCGGCCCGCTGGAAGATCGGGGTCTGCGCGACGTGGTCGAAGTGCACCGGCCTGGTGGCGGGGGTGGGCTTGGCCGCCCCGGACTGCCTGCGCCGGATGGTCGGGCGGGTGATGGGCCCGATGCCGGAGACGCGCAGGTTGACCCATTCGACGCCGTGCCGGGGGTCGTCGCGGTAGGCGTAGCCGTACAGCTTCTCGTGCGCCTGGTGGAAGGCGTCGATCACCTGCCGCTTCCAGTCGTCGTCGATCTCCCCCGCGGGGGCGGGCACGCGCACCTCGTAGGCCTGGCCGTAGTAGCGCAGGTCGGCGCTGCGGGCGTAGACCGGATCGTCGAAGCCCTCGCGGTCGAGCGCCTCGGCCGCCTGATGTTCGAGCTCGCGGTAGATCTCGCCGGCCCGCTCCAGGGCCAGGTCGCGGGTGACGTACGTGCGCACGTAGTCGTTCTTGACGTCCACGGTGAGCAGCCCGAACGCGGACACGTTGCCCGGGTCGGGCGGGATGACCACGGCGGGCAGGCCGAGGATGTCGATCAGCCGGCAGGCCAGCAGCGGCCCCGAGCCGCCGAACGTCACCAGCGGGAAGTCGCGCACGTCGAGCCCGCGCTTGACGGTGAGCTGCCTGATCGCGTTGCTCTGGTTGAACGCGCTGATCTCCAGGATGCCGGTCGCGGTGCGTTCCGGGGTGAGGCCGAGCTTGTCGGCCAGGGCCTGGATGCCGGCGCGCGCGGCCTCGGCGTTGAGCGGGATCTCGCCGCCGAGCAGGTGCGGCGGGATGCGGCCGAGGAAGACGTGCGCGTCGGTGACGGTCACCTCGGTGCCGCCGCGGCCGTAGCAGAGCGGCCCCGGGTCGGCGCCGGCCGAGCGCGGGCCGACCTTGAGCGTGCCCTCGGGCGAGATCCAGGCGATCGAGCCGCCGCCCGCGCCCACCGTGACGATGTCGATCATCGGGATCTTCACCGGGTAGCGGCCGATGGCGCCCTCGGTGGTGACGGACGGCTCGCCGTCGATCACCACGGCCACGTCGGTGGAGGTGCCGCCGCCGTCGAGGGTGATCACCGACGGGTGGCCCGCGGTGGCGGCGATGAGCGCCGCGCCGAGCGCGCCGGCCGCAGGTCCCGACAGGACCGTGGTGATCGGCTGGTTGACCACCTCGCGCGCCGACAGCACGCCGCCGTTGGACTTCATCACCGAGAACGGCATGCCCAGCCTGGTGGACAGGCTGGCGATGTAGCGGCGCATGGTGGGCTTGACCGCGGCGTCGACCAGCGTGGTGACCGAGCGCTCGTACTCGCGGTACTCGCGCAGCACGTCGCTGGAGATCGAGACGGTCGCCTCCGGGTGCTCGCGCCAGATCACCTCGCGCATGCGGCGCTCGTGCTCGGGGTTGGCGTAGGAGTGCAGGAAGCAGACGCCGATCGCGGTGACGCCTTTCGACCTGAACCAGCGCGCCACCTCGGCGGCCTGCTCCTCGTTGAACGGGCGCACCTCGGCGCCCAGGTGGTCCAGCCGCCCCCCGACGGTCCTGACCAGGTGCACGGGGACGATGCGTGGCGGCTTGACCCAGAAGTAGGAGTTGCCGTACCCGTCGGGCACGCTCTGCCTGGCGATCTCCAGGATGAACTCGAAGCCCTCGGTGGTGACGAGCCCGAGGTTCGCCATCCGGTCTTCGAGCAGCTGGTTCGTGGCCACGGTGGTGCCGTGCACGATGGAGCCGACGTCCAGCTCGCCCAGTTTGCCGATGCCGGTGATGAACCCGTCGGCGGGGTTCGCCGGGGTCGAGGGGGTCTTGGTGGTGACGATCTCACCGGTCTGCTCGTCCACGGCCACCACGTCGGTGAACGTGCCGCCGGTGTCGACTCCGATTCGGACGCTGCGCATGGCTCCTCAGCTTCTGCGTCGGCCGAGCACTTCGTCGATGACGCGGGGCGCGTTCTGTGTCCCCACGTAGGCGGCCAGCCGCACCACCATCTCCTGGGACTTGGCCAGCTCGGCCTCGACCTTGGCCTTCCCCGACTGGCCGGCCTGCACCCCGAAGTAGGCGCCGATGATCGTGCCGACCACCCCGGCCACGCCGGCGAACAGCGCGGCGAATTCCCGGGTGGCGAACACGGCGGCGCCGAAGGCGACCAGGACCGCGATGATGCCTGTCACCACGACCAGGAAACCGTAGCGCCATCGCGCGGCGTCGGCCTGGGCGGCGGTGACGTCGTCCGGCGTCATCATCGCGTCGAGCGCTGGGGGTTTGTCCGTGACCACAGATCCTCCTGATACTCAGGGGAGAAATGTCCCACGAGCTTGTGGAACAAGCCAAGCCGCTAAGCTGGCCCCCCGTGACCGAACTGTCTGCCTTGTCTGCCGTGCCGGCCGGCGCCCGCGATGCCGTACTGAAGTTCTACTTCGGCCCGATGGACTGCGGGAAGTCCACGTTGGCGCTCCAGATGAACTACAACCACGGACGCCAGGGCAGGCGTGGTCTGGTGCTGACCAAGCACGACCGGTCCGGCGGTCCGAAGATCACCAGCAGGATAGGGCTCGGACTGGAGGCGATCGAGGTCGAGGATTCTCTCGATCTGGTGACACTGGTCACCGGGCACGACAGAATCGACTACCTGATCTGCGACGAAGCCTGTTTCTACACGGTCGAGCAGATCGAGCAACTGGCCGTGCTGGTGGACGAGCACGGCGTCGACGTCTACGCGTTCGGTCTCGCCTCGGACTTCAGGTCCGTCATGTTCCCGGCCGCGCAGCGGCTGTTCGAGCTGGCCGACGAGGTGTGCCGGCTGCAGGTCGAGGTGCTGTGCTGGTGCGGACGCCCCGGCCTGCTGAACGCCCGGGTGGTGGGCGGCAGGATGGTGCGCACCGGCGAGCAGGTGGTGATCGGTGACACCGATGCCTCGCCCGTGCGCTACCAGGTGCTCTGCCGCCGCCACCACCGCACGGGGCAGCTCGGCGAAGGGACCTGCTGAGCTCAGACCGCGCAGACGCCGTCGTCGTCGCAGCCGTCGGCGGGCGCGGCGAGCTGGGTGATCGGGGTCTGCCCGGTCTTCTCCGCGACCTCGTCGATGGCGGCCGTGAAGACCTCTTCCGGCTGCGCGCCCGAGACCGCGTACTGGCCTTCGAACAGGAACAGCGGCACGCCGGTGATGCCGAGCCGGCCGGCCCTGGCCAGGTGTTCGCGCACCTGCTCGGCGCCCTCGCCGGTGTCGGTGACGCCGGTCTCCGCGGCCAGCTTGCCCAGCACGTCGGCGTCGGCGACGTTCAGCCCCTCGCTGAAGTACGCGCGGAACAGCCGCTCGGCCATCTCCTCGCCCAGGCCCTGGCCCGCGGCGATCTCGATGAGCCGGTGCGCCTCGAACGTGTTGGCGCTGACGGCCCTGGCGTGGTCGATGACCAGGCCCTCCTCGCTGCCCACCGAGGCGACCCGCTCGACCATCTGCGTGGCGTTCGGGCCGAACTTGCGCTCCAGGGCGGGCAGCAGCGGCTCGCCCTCGGCCGGGGCGTCGGGGTTGAGCTGGTACGGGCGCATCGTCACCTCAAGGGTGCCGCCCTTGGCGCGGAACCGGTCGGCGGCCCTGGCGAACCGGACGTGGCCGATGTAGCACCAGGGGCAGACGACGTCGGAAAAGATCTCGACTTTCACATCTGACGTCAACCACGCCGGTCACCCGGTCATTCCTGCTCAGCCCGCGGCCAGTTCCTCCAGCCGGTAGGGCAGGTAGGCCGAGTCGTCGACCAGCGCGGAGGCGCCGCGCCACCAGCCGAACCACTCGCCGCTGCGCCACATCCAGTCGACGCGTTCGATCGCGGCCACCACGTCGCCCACCGTCTCCCACCGCTCGCCGAGCTGGTCGCGGGTGGCGCCGTGCCTGGTGGCCCAGTCGCGCAGGATGCCGACCGCGGCCGGGTCGACGCGGCGCACGTACGGGTCGGGCACCTCGCCGGGCAGCCGGTGCGGCCCGAGCCCGGCGGCGACGCCCCAGCTCCACTGCGCCTCGGCGGGACGCGAGTAGCGCAGCGAGTGGAAGTCCAGGTTCGAGCCGAGGTCCTCGTCGGGCCGGCGGGTGACGACCGCGTCGAGCCGGCCGCCGGCGTCGAAGTGCACCACCAGCCGCTGGCCGGGCTTGACCCCTGGCGGCAGGTCGAAGCGGTCTTCGGCCTGCCAGGAGTTGAGGTCGACCTGGGCGACGGGCTGGCCCCAGAGCTGGTCTGCGGCGTCGTCGGAGATCCAGGCGGCGAGCATCTCCAGCGCGGTCAGGTCGGTCCACGGCTCGATCGCGACGGCCGTGCGCAGCACCTCGTCGGGCGCGGGCAGTTTGCCGCCCCTGGGCCGCGTCCACCATTCCAGGCCCAGCTCGCGGGTGCCGACGAGCAGGGCGGCGATGGCGGCCAGCTCGGCCGACCGCCGGGTGAGCGAGGCGCCCAGCGCCAGCCCGAGGCTCCGGTCGGTGCGCTCGTCGCCGAGCACCGGGCGCACGTCGCCGATCAAGGACTCGGCGGTCGGGCGCTCCTCCCCCAACAGGTTTCGTACGACTCGCTTGGCCTCGGTCCTTGCGTCTTCAGCATGTGCCTGCCGCATACCGCCACGCTACGCCTGGAGATCCTTTTCCGCGAGAGCCCGTACCGCCATGCCGCGCATCTGATCAGGAACGGCGTCGCCCGGCGCGGCCCAGCAGCCACCCGACGGCCACCCCGGTCAGGGCGATGCCCGCGCCCATGCCGAAGGAGGCGAGCATCACCCAGGGCCGCGTCTCGGTGTGCCGCTCGGCCGCCGGACGCTCGTGTACGACGGCCGGACGCTCGTGCACGGCCGGCTCCGCGGTGTCGGGAACGACGGCCAGGGCGGCCGGGGCGCGCAGGTGCTGCTCGACGGCGGTGAAGAACTCGGCGGCGGTGCGCTTGGCCACCGAGGCGAGCAGCCGCTGCCCGACCCCGCCGATCATCCCGCCGATCACCGCGTCGGCGTCGTAGTCGACGCGGGTGCCGCCGTCGCTCTCGGCCAGCCGCACCTGGACGGTGGCCGCGACCGTCCCCGGCGCGCCCTGCCCGCGGGCCTCGAGCACGAAGCGCTCGGGCTCGGACGGCTCGCTCAGCGCCACCTCGCCCTGGTAGACGCCCTTGATGGAGGCGACGCCCGCGCTGATCGTCATCCTGTACGTGTCGGGCCCGGTCTCCTCCAGCCGCTCGCACCCGGGCAGGGTGCGCACCAGCACCGCCGGGTCGCGCAGCGCCGCCCACAACCGTTGCCTGTCGACGCCGATCACGGCGCTGCCCACGATGTTCACATCGCCACTGTAGGCAGCGCGGGTCCGCGGACATAGGGCAACACCTGCCAGCCGGGACACCCGTCGTCCCATGGAGAACTGGCAAGATAGGGCGCCATGTGCACGAGGGGGATCGGCCGCCGGCGGGCGGGCGTGGTGGCGTCGCGGCTGGTGGCGGGGTGTGCGGCAGTGCTGATCACGGCCTGCGCGGCCGACGGGACGGCCGGTTCGCGCCCGTCGTCCCCCGCGAGGTCGGCGGCGCCGTCGTCCTCGGCGTCCCCCGCGCCGCTGCCGCCTCCGGGCGTGCTGCCGCGCCCCGGCGAGGTGGGCGCGATCTCCTCGACTGGCGGGCTGCCGCCGGTCATCAGCTCGATCCCGACCAAGCGCAAGGTCGTCTTCCTGACCATCGACGACGGCTGGGAGCAGGACCCCGGGTTCGTCCAGCAGGTACGCGACCAGCGCATCCCCATCACCGCGTTCGTGATGCGCGACGCGGTGGAGGCCAAGGGCACGCCCGACCAGTCCGGCGGCCCGGCCCGCTACGTCGGCGCCGGCAAGTGGTCATATTTCCGGAAGCTGCAGGCGGCCGGGGTGCCCGTCGAGAACCACACGCTCACCCACCCGAACCTGCGCCTGCTCGGCCACGAGGCCCAGCGCGCGGAGATCTGCGGCGCGTCCAGGCTGGTCAAGCAGCGGCTCGGGAGCAGGCCCACGCTGTTCAGGCCGCCGTTCGGCAACTACAACACGGACACGCTGCGCGCGGCCAAGGCGTGCGGCCTGTCGGCGGTGCTGCTCTGGACGGCGACCGTCCAGCCCGGCGGCAAGATCGCCTATCAGGTGCCCGACAAGAAGCTGCGTCCCGGCGACATCCTGCTGCTGCACTTCCGCCCGAACCTGGCCAGGGACTTCCGCATCCTGGTGAACAAGATCAAGCGGCGCGGGTTCGAGCTCGGGAACCTGGAGGCGTACCTGAAGGCGGCCCGGGCCGGCGCCCAATAGGCGACACGTAGCCGCTCCACAGAGGGTCCGCCGCGCGGGGTAGGCCCGAATCAGCCCGGCGGGTGACGCGTCCGGCATGACCTGCACGGGATGCTTTAACCCTGAATCACTGGGGGGATGTGACGAAGGTCGCATCGCGTTGCTCTACAGCTTGTAGTACTACTTCAAGTAGATGTACTACAGCTTGTAGAGCTCAGATGTCGGGCGGGGTAGATGGACGCACTTGATCTCGCACGGTGGCAGTTCGGAATCACCACCGTGTACCACTTTCTGTTCGTGCCGTTGACCATTGGACTGGGGATCTTCGTGGCGGGCCTGCAGACGGCCTGGCACCGCACGGGGAAGGAGAGCTACCTCAGGCTGACGAAGTTCTTCGGGAAGCTCTTCCTGATCAACTTCGCCATGGGCGTGGTCACCGGCATCGTGCAGGAGTTCCAGTTCGGGATGAACTGGAGCGAGTACTCAACGTTCGTCGGCGACGTGTTCGGCGCGCCGCTGGCGATGGAGGCCCTGCTGGCCTTCTTCATGGAGTCCACGTTCCTCGGGCTGTGGATCTTCGGCTGGGACCGGCTGCCGAAGAAGGTGCACCTGGCGACCATCTGGGCCGCGGCCATCGGCTCGAACCTGTCGGCGTACTTCATCCTGGCCGCCAACGCCTGGATGAAGCACCCGGTCGGCTACGAGGTCGTCGACGGCAAGGCCAGGATGACCGACATCTGGGCGGTGCTGACCAACTCCACCGCGCTGGCCCAGGTCCCGCACGTGATCGGCGCGGCGTTCGTGGTGGCCGGCGGGTTCGTGCTCGCGGTGAGCGGCTACTGGCTGCTGAAGACGCGCGCCGGCATGTGGCGCAGCGCCGCCAGGGCCGCCCTGGTGATGACCGCGATCGCGGGCGCCGTGGTGGCCGGCACCGGCGACCTGTCGGCCAAGCTGATGTACGAGCAGCAGCCGATGAAGCTGGCCTCGGCCGAGGGCCTGGAGCGCGACACGGCGGGGGCCGCGTTCTCGCTGGCGCCGGGCATCGAGATCCCCAAGGTGCTGAGCTTCCTGTCGACCAACGACTTCGACGCCACCGTCCAGGGCACCGAGGACCTGCAGCGCCGCTTCGAGCAGCAGTTCGGCCCCGGCGACTACCGGCCGAACCAGCCGGTGGTGTTCTGGTCGTTCCGCGTGATGATCGTCTTCGGCCTGGCCACGGTCGGGCTGTCGGTGCTCGGCCTCTGGCTGACCCGCCGCCGGCGCGAGTTCCCCGCCTGGTTCTCGCGGGTGCTGATCCTGGCGCTCCCGCTGCCGCTGCTCGCGGTGACCGCCGGCTGGCTGCTCAGCGAGATCGGCCGCCAGCCGTGGACGGTCGCCGGCGAGCTGCTCACCGCCGCCAGCGTCTCGCCCGGCGTGTCGCTGGCCGAGGTGGCCACGTCCCTGGCGATCTTCACGCTGCTGTACGGCGCGCTCGCCGTGGCCGAGGTGGTGCTGCTGACCAGGCACGTGCGCAAGGGCCTGGACGACCCGGCGCCCGCGCTGCCGCAGGCCGAGAAGCTCGAACCGTCGCTGATGTACTGAGGGACTGACACCCATGATCGACCTGTGGTTCATCATCATCGCCTTCCTGTGGACCGGCTACTTCGTCCTGGAGGGCTTCGACTTCGGGGTCGGGCTGCTGGCCCCGCTCGTCAGCAGGAACTCCGCCGAGCACCGGCAGAGCCTGCAGACCATCGGCCCGGTGTGGGACGGCAACGAGGTGTGGCTCATCACCGCCGTCGGCGCCATGTTCGCCGCGTTCCCCGCCTGGTACGCGGGCGTGTTCAGCACCTTCTACCTGCAGGTCACGCTGATCCTGGTGGGCCTGATCGTGCGCGGCGTGGGACTTGAGTGGCGCGGCAAGGTGCGCAATCCGCTCTGGTGCGACCTGGGCATCGTCGTCGGCAGCGCGCTGCCGGCCTTCCTGTGGGGCGCGGTCTTCGCCGACCTGCTGTTCGGCAGCGCCCTGGCGGCCGTGCTGGGCGGGGCGTTCACGCTGGCGGTCTGCGCCCTGCACGGCGCGGTCTTCCTGGCGCTGAAGACCGCCGGACGGGTGCGTGAGCGCGCCCGCGTGGTGGCGCTGGCCGCCGCCGTGCCCGCGCTGGCGCTGGCCGTGGTGACGCTGTCGAACCTCGGCTCGATCCCGGCCCTGACCTCGGTGGCCGCGCTCGCCGCGGGTGCGGCGCTGATCTGGCGGCGCAGGGAGGGCTGGGCCTTCGCCACCACGGCGGGCGCGATCGTGCTGGCCACGCTGGCGGTGTTCATGGAGCTGCGGGTGTCGCCGCTGCCCGGGCTGACGCTGGCCGAGGCGGCCTCGGGGCCGTACACGCTGCGGGTGCTGAGCTGGATCGGGCTGATCACCCTGCCGTTCATCCTGGTCTACCAGGGCTGGACGTACTGGGTGTTCCGCAAGCGCGTCACCGTGAGCGCCGCGGCCGCCTAGTCGACGGTCCGCATCCGGTTGGTGCGGTGGTCCTTCAGGTGCAGGTCGCCGCCCAGCCGCTCCTTGAGCAGGTCGAGCACCTCGCGGCTGGACAGGACCGTCCACAGCGGGCCGACCAGGTGCGGGTTGTACTCGGGGGCCGCGTCCATCCAGGCGTCCTTGCCGGCCTGGCTGGCGAACGTGGTCACGAAGAACTCGCCGTCGGGGGTCTTGCAGTAGCCGGTGCGCAGCTCGGCCGCGTCGACCTGCATGCGCGGCTCGCAGCCGACCTTGGCGGACAACTGCTCGACGGTCAGGGGCTTGGCCGCCCGGCCCGGGTTCCCGCCGGCGGCGACGTTACCGCCGCTCCCGTAGCCGGGGGCGCAGGCGGTGACGAGCCCGGCCAGCAGCGCGACGGCGGCCAGACGTGGAAATGTCGTCATGTGCCGAGATACGCAGGGCCGGGGACCCGGGTTCAGCGCAAAATGACACATCCCCGCTCGCGCAGCCGGCGCAGCGCGTCGGGCTCGCCGTCGAGCTTGTTCCAGCGCAGGTCGAGCTTCTCCAGCGCGGGCAGCTCGGCCAGCGTGTCCGGCAGGGTCCTGAGGCGGTTGTTGCGCAGGTCGAGGTGGGTGAGCCCGCTCAGCAGGCCGATCGCGGCCGGCACCTCGCCGAGCAGGTTGTCACGCAGGTCGAGCAGCCGCAGCTCGCCCAGCCCGGCCAGGCCGCCGGACGGCAGCCCGGTCAGCCGGTTGCCGCGCAGGTGCAGCTCGCGCAGCCGGCCCAGCCTGCCGATCGTCTCCGGCAGCTCGCGCAGCCGGTTGTTGTACAGCCGCAGCTCCACCAGCGCCGCCATCGAGCCGATCGAGTCCGGCAGCAGCTCCAGCAGGTTGTCGGTGAGGTTGAGATAGGCGAGCCGGTCCAGCCGGCCGAGCGCTTCCGGCACCCGCGTGAACCGGTTGTCGCTCAGGTAGAGGTAGTCGGTCAGCGGCAGGTCGCCCAGCTCGGCCGGGATCGTGGTGAGCCGGTTGTGCCCGAGGTCGAGCATGCGCAGCCGGGTCAGCCCGCCGATCGCCGCGGGGACGTCGGTCAGCTCGTTCTCGGCCAGGTTGAGCGATTCGAGCGTGTCCAGCTTCCAGAGCGCGCCGGGCACGCCGGTCAGCCGGTTGCCGCCGGCCGCCAGGTGGCGCAGGCGCCCGGGGAGGCGGTCGGGGAGCGTCGTGATCGCGTTGCCGTACAGGAAGAGCGTCTCCAGGGACGGCGGGCAGGACGGCACCTCGGTCAGCTCGTTCCCGTCGAGGTGCAGCGCGCGCAGGCGGGTGAGCCCCGACAGGTCGGGCAGCGCGCGCAGCCGGTTGCCGTCGAGCCTGAGCTCCTCCAGCGCGCCGAGTTCGCCCAGGTGGGCGGGCGGCTCGGTGAGCGCGTTCCAGGCCAGGTCGATCAGCCGCACCCTGGACGGCACGACGGGCGGCTCGGTCAGCCCGGCGGCGGGCAGGCGCAGTTCCATCCGGGGATCATGGCATACGGCGTGACTCGCGCAGCTCGCGGAGCTCGTACAGGTCGGAGGGCGAGATGGGCATGCGGTCGATCTCGATGCCCTCGGCGTCCTCGACGGCCGAGGCGATCACCGCCGAGACCGGGATGACCCCGGCCTCGCCCGCGCCCTTGACGCCCAGCGGGTTCAGCGGCGACGGCGTCTCCAGGTGCGCGGTCTCGACGCGCGGGATCTCGGTGGCGTACGGCATGAGGAAGTCCATGAACGAGGCGTTGACGAGCTGGCCGTGCGCGTCGTAGGCCATGCGCTCGTACAGCGCGCCGCCGATGCCCTGCGCGACGCCGCCGTGGATCTGCCCCTCGACGATCATCGGGTTGATCAGCCTGCCGCAGTCGTGCACGACCGCGTACCGCAGCACCCGGATCTCGGCGGTGTCCGGGTCGGTCTCGACGATCGCCGCGTGCATGCCCGCCGCGAACGTGGACCTGATCGGCGAGTAGTAGTCTCGGCCCTCCAGCCCTGGCTCGTCCCCCTCGGCCACCGGCGGACGGTCGGGCGCGGCGGCGCCGGCGAACTGGGTGGCCTTGGCGGTCTCCTCGTCGAAGGCGTAACGCAGCGGGTTGGCCAGCACCGCCACCGTCGACAGCGGGATCGCCGCCGACGGCGTGCCCGCCACGTGCACGATCCCGTCGCTGACGGTCAGGTCGGCCGGGTCGGCCTCCAGCGCGTCCGCGGCGATGCGCAGCGCCTTCTCGCGCACCTTCCTGCACGCCAGCGCGATGGCGTTGCCGCTGACCACGGCCGCGCGCGAGGCGAACGTGCCGACCGCGTAACCGAACCTGCGCGTGTCGCCGGTGACCACCGAGACCCGCTCGATCGGCACGCCCAGCTCGGTGGCGGCGATCTGGGCGAACACGGTCTCGTGCCCCTGGCCCTGCGAGGTGAGCCCGGTGGAGACGTGCACCCGGCCGTCGGAGGTGACCATCACGTGGCCGCCCTCGTACGGGCCGACGCCGGTGCCCTCGACGTAGCAGCCCAGGCCGATGCCCACGCCCGGCCGCCGGACGTGGGTGTCCCAGCCGATCAGCTCCTTGAGCATGCGCAGCATCTCCGGGTAGTTCCCGCTGTCGTAGATGAGCGGGCGGCCGTCCTGGAAGGTCATGCGCTGGTCGTAGGGGAACTCGTCGGGGCCGATGAAGTTGGCCCGGCGCACCTCCGCGCGATCCTTGCCGAGATGGCGGGCGATCTTGTCCATGGTCCGCTCCATGCAGAACACGGCCTGCGGACGCCCGGCCCCCCGGTACGGCGTGACCTGCACGGTGTTGGTGTAGACGGCGCTGAACTCCACCCGGTACGACCCGATCTTGTACGGGCCGAGCAGCTGGGTGGAGGTGACGATCGGGATGATGATCCCGTACGGGGTGTAGGCGCCGTGGTCGTGCAGGATCGTCACGTCGAGCCCGAGCACCCGGCCGTCGTCGTCGAAGCCGACCCGGACGTACTGGACCTGCCCGCGTTCGTGCGCGGATGAGATGAAGTGCTCCCTGCGGTCCTCGGCCCACTTGATCTCGCGGTTCAGCGTCATGGCCGCCCACGGGATCAGCACCTCCTCCGGCCAGGGATGCACGATCTTCACTCCGAAGCCGCCGCCGACGTCCGGCGCGATCACCTCGACCTGCGGCAGCGGCAGCCCGAGCGCGGCCGACAGCGCCATGCGCACGCTGGTCGAGGTCTGGGTGCTGGAGTACACGCGCAGGTCGCGGCCGTCCCAGCGGGCGTACACGCCGCGGCCTTCGAGCGGCATGCTCGCGCTGCGCTCGATGTCGAGCCGGAAGGCGAGCGTGTGCGGCGCGGTCTCGATCGTCTCCCTGGCGCCCCGGCCGTCGGCCGCGCCGACCTCCTGCACCAGGTGCGCGCCGACGTTGCCGGGCACGTCGTCGTGCACGAGCGTGCCGCCCTGGGCGGCCTCCTCCAGGCCGACGACGGGCTTGAGCGGCTCGTAGTCGACCTCGATGAGCGCGCAGGCGTCCTCGGCGGCGTAGCGGTCGGTGGCCACCACCATGACCACCGGCTCGCCGACGTGCCTGACGATGTCCCTGGCCAGCGGGTAGGCGGTGCGTCCGTGGGTGAGCGCGGGGTGCGGGATCAGCAGCGGCAGCGGCCTGCCGACGCGTTCCGGCAGGTCCTCCCAGGTGTAGACGGCGATCAGGCCCTCGACGTCGAGCGCCGGGCCGACGTCGATGTCGCGGATGCGGGCGTGCGCGTGCGGCGACCTGACGAACGCGGCGGCCAGCGCGCCGGGGCCGAGGTCGTCGAGGTAGGCGCCCTGCCCGGTGAGCAGCCTGGGGTCCTCGCGGCGCGGCACCGGCTCGCCGAACAGTCTGGTGGTCACCCCGTCACGCCTCCTCGGCCAGCAGCTCGGCGGCCCGGTGCACGGCCTTGACGATGTTCTGGTAGCCGGTGCACCGGCACAGGTTGCCCGAGATGCCCTCCACCACCTCGTCGTCGGTCGGCGCCGGGTTGGCCCGCAGCAGCGCGGTCACCGTGCACAGGAAGCCCGGGGTGCAGAAGCCGCACTGCAGCCCGTGGCACTCGGCGAACGCCCGTTGCACCGCGGACAGCCCGCCGGGCCCGGCCAGGCCCTCGACGGTGGTGATCTCGCATTCGTCCACGCTCACCGCGAACGTCAGGCACGAGCGCACCGGCTCGCCGTCGAGCAGCACCGTGCAGCAGCCGCAGACGCCGTGCTCGCAGCCCACGTGGGTGCCGGTGAGGCCGAGATCGTGGCGCAGGCAGTCCGACAGCAGCCGCCGCGCGGGCACCCGCACCCGGCGGGCCGTGCCGTTGACGGTCAGCGTGATCTCATGCTCCACCCGCCGCGCCTCCTCCCACCGGCGTGATCTCATGCTCCACCCGCCGCGCCTCCTTCCGCCGCCTCGCGCAGCGCCCGTTCGGTGAGCACGCCGACGAGGTGCCGCCGGTAGGCGGCCGTGGCGTGGATGTCCGCTTCCGGCTCGATGCGTTCCTGGACGGCCCGCGCCGCCCGCGCCCACCGCGTCTCGGACGGCGGGCGACCGGCGCATTCGGCGGTCACGTCCACGACGACGGGGACCGGGCCGACACCGACGCAGGCCACCCGGGCGGTGGCGACGGCGCCGTCGCCGTCGAGGCTCGCCACGGCGCACACGCCGGCCAGCGCGTAGTCGCCGTGCCGCCTGGCCACCTCGTGGAAGGCCGATCCGGTACGCGCGCCCAGCGCGGGGAAGAACGCCGAGACGGCCAGCTCCCCCGGCTCGACGGCCGACTCCATCGGGCCGGTGAAGAACGCGTGCGCCGGGATCTCACGCAGGGTCGCGCCAGCGGGGACCGCCACGAGGCCGTCGCCGCCCGGCCCGCCGGCGCCCGCGGTCACCGGCGCCGGCCCGCCGCCTTGCGTCGGCCCGCCTGGCCCACCCCAGCGGGCCACCGTCACCGAGCCGTCCAGGAGCGCCAGCACGGCCGGCAGTTCGGCCGCCGGGTCGGCGTGCACCAGGCTGCCCACCACGGTCCCCCGGTTACGGATCACCGGGTGCGCGACCAGCCGCAGCGCCCGCGACAGCAGCGGGTGCGCCCAGGACCGCTCGGCCTGGGCGTGCCGGACCAGCGCGCCCACCCGTACCCCGGCGGCGCTCGCGTCCATGGCGGCCAGCACGCCCAGCCGGTTGACGTCCACCAGGTGCGCGGGCGCGGCCAGCCGCATGTTCAGCATCGGGATCAGGCTCTGCCCGCCGGCCAGCACCTTCCCCCGCACCTCGGCCAGTACGCGCAGCGCGTCGCCGAGGTCGCGGGGCGCGTGGTACTCGAACGGCGGCGGCTTCACCCGGCGTCGCTCCCGGCCGGCCGAGCCGGTTCGGCCGCGCGCCGGCCCGCGATGACGCGCAGCAGGTGGTACCCGCCCACCACCACGACGGTGCCGAGCGCGATGCCTTCGAGCGTGAAGTCGCCACCGATCACGTGCTTCACCGGTCCGATCGCCAGGATGACGCCGGCGCCGATCGGGACCATGTTGACCGGGTCCGCGAAGTTCACCCGGTTCTCGATCCAGATCTTCGCGCCGAGAAGTCCGATCATGCCGTACAGGATGACGGTGACGCCGCCGAGCACGCCACCCGGCGTGGCGGCCACCAGCGCGCCGAACTTGGGCGAGAGCCCGAACAGGATCGCGATCGCGCCGGCGATGTAGTAGGCGGCCGTCGAGTAGACCTTGGTGGCCGCCATGACGCCGATGTTCTCGGCGTAGGTGGTGGTCGGCGAGCCGCCCACGGCGCTGGTGAGCACGGTGGCCGCGCCGTCGGCGGCGATGGCCCGGCCCACGTACGGGTCGACGTCGGTGCCGGTCATCTCACCCACGGCCTTGACGTGCCCGACGTTCTCCGCGATCAGCGCGATGACCGCGGGCAGCACCAGCAGCACGGCCGAGGTCTTGAAGTCGGGCACGTGGAAGTCGGGCAGCCCGAACCAGGGGGCCTGCTCGAAGGCGGCGAAGCTCACCCGGTCGTGCGCGAACGGCGTGGCCACGCAGTACGTCCCCTCGACCGGGCAGCTCGCCCCGGCCGCGTCACGCAGGTTCTGGCCGGGCAGCTTGGCGGTGATCGGGCCGGCGGTCTTGTCCAGCCCCCACGACAGGACAAAACCGACGACCAGCCCGACCAGCACCCCGATCCGCCCGATGAAACCCTTGAAGCCGACGATGACCAGGAACGTCACCAGCATGGTGAGGAAGGCGACCCACTGGTCCTGCGGCCAGTAGACGTCGGCCACCACGAACGCCAGCCCGAACCCGATCAGCATCACCACCGCGCCGGTCACCACCGGCGGGAAGACCCGGTGGATGATCTGCACCCCGAGCCAGTGGACCGCCAGCCCGGCCAGCGCCAGCACCAGCCCGGCGACCAGGATGGCGCCGGTCACGATCGCGTCGGCGCCTGCGGTGTCGCCGCCGGCGGCGGCCCTGATGGCGAACACGCCGCCGACGAACGACGCGCTGGTGCCCAGGTAGCTGGGCACCTTCCCCTTGACGATCAGCAGGAACAGGATGGTCGCGACGCCGGACATCATCACGGCCACGTTCGGGTCGAGCCCCATGACCAGGGGGAAGACGAACGTCGCGCCGAACATCGCGATCACATGCTGGGCCCCGAACCCCACCATGCGCGGCCAGGACAACCGTTCCTCGGGCCTGACCACCTCGTCGGGGGCCAGGCTCTTGCCGTCACCGTGTTTGGTCCATCCCCATGCCATGTGAGCCCCATTTCGGCCCGGCGCGGACAGTGCTGTTGCCGGGCACATTAAGTCCAGAGCCCCGCTCCTACACGGGCATGATCTGCCAAATCTCGGCGCGGGACCAGGCGATCCCTGATCCTGCGGAATCATGGTCGCCCGACATATCGGGGATTGAGGGGTTATGTCATGAGTTCATTGACCATCGAACTGGACCCGCTCCGCGGCGCGGGCCCGGTCCTCCTGGGCGCCACGCGGGAGCGGGCGGGCGCCGCGCTGCGCGCGTGGGGCGAGCCCCGGGAGCACGCGCCGTACCCGGGGGCGCTGCCGCTGGACTGGCGGCTGACGGGCGGCGGCGTGGACGTCCACGTGCACTGCGGCTCGACCGGGGTGGTCCAGACGATCGAGATCTTCCGCGACGACGACGACACGCACCCGGCCGCGCGGGTGCTGCTGCTGGGCATGGACGTGTTCGCCACCCCCGCCGAGGACGTGCTCGCCACGCTGGGCGAGCGGTTCGAGGTCGAGATCGAGGACGGCTTCGGCGGCACCGTCCCCGAACTCTCCGTCGGCCTGGGCGGCATGGTCGTCCCCGACGACGAGGACCGCGCCCGCTTCGGGCACGTCCTGATCGCCGGGCCCGGCTACTACGACCGCCCTACGCGGTGACCTCCTCCTTGCGGGTCACGCGCAGCAGGTGGTAGCCGAGCAGCAGGACGATCGTGCCCAGCGCGATGCCGCTGAGCGCGAACGTGTCGGTCAGCGGGAACGCCACCGGGCCGATGGCGCAGATGATGCCCGCGCCCACCGGCACCAGGTTGACCGGGTCGGACAGGTTGACCCGGTTCTCGATCCAGATCTTGGCGCCGAGCAGGCCGATCATGCCGTACAGGATGGTGGTGACGCCGCCGAGCACGCCGCCGGGCGTGGCGGCGATGAGCGCGCCGAACTTGGGGCACAGCCCGAACAGGATGGCGATGACGGCGGCGACGTAGTAGGCGGCCGTGGAGTAGACGCGGGTGGCGGCCATGACGCCGATGTTCTCCGCGTAGGTGGTGGTGGCCGAGCCGCCGACGGACGTGGCCACGACCGTGCCGACGCCGTCGGCCAGGACCGCCCGGCCCATGTAGGCGTCGACGTCGGTGCCGGTCATCTCGCCCACGGCCTTGACGTGGCCGACGTTCTCCGCGATCAGCGCGATCACCACGGGCAGCACCAGCACGATCGCCGATACCTCGAAGACCGGGCCATGCAGCTTCGGCAGCCCGATCCAGTCGGCGGCGGCGACGGCGTCGAGGTTGACGCGGAAGTGCTCGGTCACCTTGCCGCTGCCGTCAGCGGAAAGGATCTTGCCGTCGATCTGGTCCCAGCCCCACGACAGCAGGAAGCCGAACACCAGCCCGAGCAGCACCCCGATCCGGCCGAGGAAGCCGCGCAGAACGCCGATGAACACGAACGTGGCCGCCATGGTGAGCAGCGCCACCCAGGGGTCCTGCGGCCAGTACACGTCGGCGGCCACGTACGCCATGCCGAACCCGATCAGCATGACCACGCCGCCGGTGACGATCGGCGGGAAGACCCGGTGGATGATCTGCACGCCCAGCTTGTGGATCACCAGCCCGCACAGCGCCAGCACGACGCCGACGGCCAGCAGCGCGCCCGTCACGGTCGCGCTGTCACCGCCGCCCAGCCTGATCGCCGTCACCGCGCCGACGAACGACGCGCTGGAGCCGACGTAGCTGGGGATCTTCCCCTTGACGATCAGCAGGAACAGGATGGTCGCGACGCCCGACATCATCACGGCCAGGTTCGCGTCGAGCCCCATGACCAGCGGGAACACGAACGTCGCGCCGAACATCGCGATGACGTGCTGCGCACCGAACCCCACCATGCGCGGCCAGGTGAGCCGTTCTTCCGGCTTGACCACCTCGCCGGCCGCCAGCCGCTTGCCGTCTCCGTGCAGCTTCCATCCGAGCGCCACGCCCGCCAACCCCTATATCCATGACCCGACCAGCGGCCGTGCTCTCCGACGTTGTGTCGGAGAGCACAATAGACGGTGGCCGCGAGTACTTCGCACAGGGGGTGGCGGCCCGTTCACCTGGCGTGTCGCGCGGCGAGTCAGCGCACGTCGATCGAGAAGCCCTCGCCGCTGACCACCTGGCCGGAACGGATCTTGGCGGTCTTCCTGAGCTCCACCTCGCCGTCGACCAGCACCATGCCCTCGGCGATCAGGTGCTTGGCCATGCCGCCCGTCTCCGTGATGCCGCAGTACTTCAGGAGATCACACAGCGGGATGTACTCGGAGCGCAGTTCGAATTCCACGGGGTAAGCCTAGATGCCGCGCATCCGCAGCACGTGCAGGGCCAGCGTCAGGTTGAGCCGCAGGTGCGGGTCGTCGGTGAAGTTGCCGAGCAGGCGTTCGAGCTTGCCGATGCGGTAACGCAGCGTGTTGTAGTGGAAGTGCAGCCGCCTGGCCGTCTCGGCCACGTTGAGGTTGGTCTCCAGCAGCACCTGCAGGGTGCGCCGCAGGTCGCCGTTCTCGGCGTCGTCGTCGGAGGCGAGCGGGCCGAGCGTCTCGCGGACGAACGCGTGCAGCTCGCCGGTGTCGTTGACCAGCGACAGCAGCCGGTAGACGCCGAGCTGGTCGAAGTGCGCCACCGCCCCCGGGCCGTGCAGCTGGCGGCCGACCCTGGCCGCCTTCAACGCCTGCGAGTACGCCTCGGGCAGCAGCTCGGCTCCCGGGCTCGGCCGGGAGGTGCCGGTCGAGAACGTGGCCGGCGGCACGTCGGCGAACGCCGAGGCGGCGTCCTTGGCCACTCTGGCGGCGTCGATCGCGGCGCCCACCACGGCCACCACCTCGTGCGAGAAGCCCGCCACCGCGCCGCGCGGATCGTGCCTGCGCATGGCCGCCGTCCAGCAGGTGACCAGCCGGTCCTGCGCGCTGCGCTCGTCGCCTTCGGGGTCGAGCTCGGCCACCAGGACGGTCACCGGCCGCTCCAGGTCCCAGCCGAACGCTCTGGCCCTGGCCATCACCCGCTCGGCGGTGCCGGCCCGGCCGGTGAGCACGTCGCGCAGGAAGTCGGCGCGGTACTTGCTCTCGACCGCGTTGACCGCCTCCTGGCGGGTGACGACCAGGGCGGCGACCGTGGCGGCACGTTCCAGGATGCCGACGTCGCTGTCCCTGATCGCGCCGGACGGGCTGCAGGCGACGATCCTGCCGTGGTGGTGCCCGCCGGCGACCACGGGCACCGAGGCGAACGCGCGCCCGCCGGTTCCGGTGCCCGCGCCGGTGGTTCCCGTGCTCGTGCCGGCGCTCGCCCGGCCGCCTCCGCCGGACGTGCGGGAGGTCTGGACCGGCGGGCCCTCGCGGGTGATGGACTCGCGCAGCGCCGTGATGTGGTCGGGCGGTCCTGCGGCGGCCAGGATCCGGCCGCCGCCGTCGACCGCCGCCACCGCCACGTCGAGCAGCTGGGCCACCTCGGCGGTGACCTCGTCGAGCCCGCCGCCGGCCAGCACCACCTGCACCAGCGCCCGGTGCGCCTCCTCGGCGCGGGCGAGCACGGCGGCCTGGCGGTTGAGAATGTCGGTCAGCACCTGGTTGAGGATGTCGTCGAAGCCCACGTCGTTGGGCAGCAGGATGAGCGGGAAGCCCAGGCGGTCGGCCTGCTCGATCATCTCGCCGGGCAGCTCGTCGACGTAGCGGCCGAGCTTGATGGCCAGCGCGGCCAGGCCGCGTTCGTCCAGGTCGGCCACCAGGCGGCCGAGCGACTGCGGCGTGTTGCGCAGCGGGTAGCCGGTGGTGAGCAGCAGCTCGTGCGGCTTCACCCAGGCCAGGATGTCCGGCACCTCCATGACGTTCAGCCGCTGCACGATCCGGCCGAGCCCGCTCTCCCCCGCGATCAGCCTGGCCTCGGCCAGCGAGGAGACGCCGAGCACCTCTCCGACCGACACACCGTGAATGATCGTTCCCGTGCTGGCGAGACGGACGGGGGGCTCCATGTGGTGATTGTGACCCGAGAAGCGGTCTGTCAGGAAGACACAACCTTCCCGCTGACTCTTGGCAAATTCCTCCGTACGGAGGGTTCCCGGCCCGTTCTACGGTCAGACCCATGGTCGGTAGGGAGGTCCGGTGACCGTCGGTATTCACGCGAGGCGGGCACGCACCCATGTGACGGGCGCGGCCAGCACCGCGATCCGCGCCGTGCTCGACGGGCCGCGCCGGCCGGCCCGGGTGCTCGCGGCGTTCCCGGCCGGCGTCTATCTGGAGGTCAGGACCGATCTCGAACCGTCGGTCATCGCCATGATCACCGGGGCGGCGACCAGGCTGCCCAACTCGGTGCTGCTGGCCGCGCCGCTCCCGCACGTCACGGTGGGTGACGACGCGTCGGTCGGCGACGGCACGGTCGAGCTGGGCCGGCTGAGCCTGCGCGCCCGCCGCTGGTGGGACCCCGCTCCCCCGCTCGGCCCGATCGACAGGAGCGTGCTCGCGGGCGGCGCGTCCCGGCTCGACGGCGGCCCGCCCGGGCTGGCCGGGAACCCGGCCGTGGAGCTGCTCGCGGCCAGTTGCGCGTCCGGGTGGCTGCTCGGCGCGGTGACGGCGGCCGAGCGGCTCGTCGGTCTCGGTCCCGGGCTCACGCCCAGCGGCGACGACGTGCTGGCCGGGCTGCTGGTGACGCTCAGGCACCTGGGCTCGGCCACCGCCACCGGGCGGGCGGTGTGGCTGGCCGACTGGCTGGCGGCGACCGTCACGTTCGACGCGCGCACCCGTACGACGCCGATCTCGGCGACGCTGCTGCACTGCGCGGCCAGGGGCGAGGCCAGCCCGGAGGTGATCGCGGTGCTGCGCGGCCTGGCCGGGCGGCAGCCGCTCGAACCGGCGGTGCGCCGGCTGCACGCGCTCGGCCACACCTCGGGGGCCGACCTGGCCCAGGGCGTGGCGATCGGGCTCATGGCGGTGCTGGCGCTCGGCGGCCCCCAATGAGCAGCCCCGTCAGCGGTCCGGTCAGCGGCCCCATCAGTGGTCCGGTCGGCGATCCGGTCAGCGGTCCCGTCAGCGGCGTGGGCGAGCCGGTGCGGGATCTGGTGTGGCTGCGCAAGGGCGTCTACCACGACTCGGTCAGCCTGATGCGGGTCAGCCGGGCGCTGGGCGAGCTGCCGGGGATGACGGTGGCGGTGGTCGCGATGGCCACTGAGCTGAACCTGTCGCTGGCCCGCGACCTCGGTTTCGCGGTGCCCGCGGCCGAGCCTGGCGACCTGCTGGTCGCGCTGCGCGGCGGCGACCCGGACTTCGCCGCCCAGGAGCTCGACAGGCAGCTCGCCGCGCTGTCACAGCGGCCGTACCCGGGCGCGGGGCAAGCGGGCGAGCCTGACCGGCCGCCGCTGACCACCCGCTCGGCCGCCAGGCGTCCGGCGGACCTGGTCCTGGTGTCGGTGCCCGGCGAACACGCCTTCGGCGAGGCACTGGACGCCGTCGAGGCCGGGCTGCCCGTCATGATCTTCAGCGACGGCGTGCCGCTCGCCCAGGAACGGCGGCTCAAGGAGCTGGCGGACCAGCGTGACGTGCTCGTCATGGGCCCGGACTGCGGCACCGCGGCGATCGCCGGCGTCGGGCTCGGCTTCTCGAACGTGCTCAGCCCGGGCCCCGTCGGCCTGGTCGCCGCCTCGGGCACCGGCGCCCAGCAGGTGACCTGCCTGCTCGACCGGGCCGGCGTCGGGGTCAGCCACGTGCTCGGGGTCGGCGGTCGCGACCTGTCGTCCGAGGTGGGCGGCCTGTCCACGCTGCGTGCCCTGCGGCTGCTGGACGACGACCCGGCCACCGAGCTGATCGTGCTCGTCTCCAAGCCGCCCGCGCCGGACGTGGCGAGCAGGGTGCGGACGGCGGTGTCCGGGCTCCGCACCCCGGTCGTCCTCGCCCTGCTCGGCGAGCCCACAGAAGAACCCGCGGAGCCGGGCGGGTTCGGCGGTGACCTGACGTGGGCCGCCGAGGAGGCGCTGCGCCGGCTCGGCCGCCCGGTGCCCGAGTGGCCGTACTGGCCGGGTCTCCCCGCTCCGCCACCGGCTGCCGCACCGATGGGGACGCTCAGAGGCGTTTACTCCGGCGGCACGCTCAAGTCGGAAGCCGAGCTGATCGCCGGCGGCGGCGACTTCGTCGACTACGGCGACGACGCCTTCACCAGGGGCCGCGCCCACCCGATGATCGACCCGACCCTGCGCGTCGAGGCCCTGGCCAAGGCGCGGGAAGGCGACGTCGTGCTGATGGACGTCGTGCTGGGCCACGGCGCCGACCCCGACCCGGCCGCCGCGCTCGCCCCGGCCGTGGCCCGCACGCCGGCCACCGTGGTGATCGCGCTGATCGGCGCGGCCGGCGACCCGCAGGACCCGGACCGCCAGGCGGCCGCCTTCAGCCGCGCCGGCGCGGCCGTGTTCGTCTCCAACGCCCAAGCCGCCAGGTACGCCAGGACTCTCCTATGACGCTGCTCTCCGCCCCGCCCCACGTGATCACCGTCGGGGCGCGTCTGCTCGACGACGCGCTCCGCGCCCAGGCCGCCGCGACCACCCCGGTGGACTGGCGTCCGCCGCTGCCGGGCACCGCCGAGGCGCTGGCCGAGGTGCTGGCCGATCCGCGCAGGCAGGCCGCCAACGAGCGGGCGGTGGGCCGGCTGGTGTCGGCGCGGCCGTACCTGGTGGGGGTGCGGCGGGCCGCCGAGGTGCTGCCCGCGCGCACGTTCCTGCACGCGGGCCCGCCCATCACCTGGGAGCGGGCGTCCGGGCCGATGCGCGGCGCGCTGATCGGCGCGATGTTGCTCGAAGGGCACGCGGCCGACGAGCACGAGGCGGCGTCCAGGCTGGCCGGCGGGGAGATCGCGCTGGCGCCGTGCCACGCGCACGCGGCGGTGGGGCCGATGGCGGGCGTGGTGAGCCCGTCGATGTGGCTGCTGGAGGTGCGTGACGAGGAGCACGGCGGCACCGCGTACTGCTCGCTGAACGAGGGCCTGGGCAAGGTGCTGCGCTACGGCGCCTACGGCCCGGAGGTGCTCGACCGGCTGCGCTGGATGGACGAGGTGCTGGGTCCGGTGCTGGCGGCGACGCTGGCGCGTACCGGGCCGATCGATCTGCGCTCGATGATGGCGCAGGCCCTGCAGATGGGCGACGAGCTGCACAACCGCAACCGGGCGGCCACCTCGCTGCTGCTGCGCGAGCTGGCCCCGGCGGTGGTGGAGTCCGCGCCGGGGCAGGCGGCCGAGGTGCTGCGCTTCATCAACGGCAACGACCACTTCTTCCTCAACGCGGGCATGGCCGCGGGCAAGGTGAGCACCGACGCGGCCAGGGACGTGCCGGGCTCGTCGCTGGTGGTGGCCATGGCGCGCAACGGCACCGACTTCGGCGTGCAGGTGTCGGGGCTAGGCGACCGCTGGTTCACCGGCCCGGCGGGCGTGCCGGACGGCCTGTATCTCGGCGCGTACGGCCCGGACGACGCGAACCCGGACATCGGCGACTCCACGATCACCGAGACGTCCGGGCTCGGCGGGTTCGCGATGGCGGCGGCCCCGGCCATCGTCAGGTTCGTCGGCGGCGAGGTGCCGGACGCGATGGCGGCCACCCGCTCCATGTACGAGATCACGCTCGCCGAGCATCCCGCCTACCAGATCCCGGCACTCGGCTTCCGCGGCACGCCGATCGGGATCGATGTCACTCTGGTGGCCAGAACCGGGCTGCTGCCGGTGGTCAACACCGGCATCGCGGGCCGGATCGCTGGAACGGGACAAGTCGGTGCGGGCCTGGTCAGGCCGCCGGTGGAAGCGTTCACGAACGCATTGCTGGCCCTCGCCAATTCGGATAAGTGATCCATTTGAATACCCTCATATCGGCACGTCAGGTGGGATGTAAGCGATGGTCAGCTTCCATTCCGGATTGACCTGCCTATATCGTTGCCAACCTCATAATCTGCAAGTAGCGGGCAACGCACGTGACGGATGAGGCGTAGATGGGGGCGGGAGTATGGCAGCCGACCGCTTGCTCAGCGGGCCCGGCCCAGAGGGAGGCGCACCGGGGGGAGCGCCCCAGAGCCAGGGCCGCCTGGTAGGCCGGCGTTATCGATTGATGTCGCCCGTCGGCAGGGGCGGCATGGGCATGGTGTGGCACGCGCACGACGTCCTGCTCGACCGGGACGTCGCGGTCAAGGAGCTGATCCTGCCGTTCGGGCTCGACCACGCGGGCAAGCAGGTCGCGCACCGGCGCATGCTGCGCGAGGCCAGGTCGGCCGCGCGGCTGACCCACCCGGGCATCGTGACCGTCCACGACGTGGTCGAGGAGGACGGCCGCCCGTGGATCGTGATGGAGCTGGTGCGCGCCTGGTCGCTGGAGCAGGCGGTACGCCAGTCGGGCCCGCTGCCGGTGGTGCAGGCGGCCGAGATCGGCATCAGGGTGCTCGACGCGCTGCGGCACGCGCACGCCGCCGGAATCCTGCACCGCGACATCAAGCCGGGCAACGTGCTGCTCACCTCCGACCGGGTGGTGCTGACCGACTTCGGCATCGCGGCCATCGAGGGTGACGTGACGATCACCCAGACCGGGCTGCTCATGGGCTCGCCCGCGTACGTGCCGCCGGAGCGCCTGTCCGGGCAGCCGCTGGCCCAGGCGGCCGACCTGTGGTCGTTCGGCGCGACGCTGTACGCGGCGGTCGAGGGGCGGCCGCCGTACGAGGGGCCCGACGCGATCGCGGTGCTCGGCGCGGTGCTCACCCAGGAGCCGATCAGGGCGCAGCGGGCCGGCGCGCTCGGCCCGGTGATCGAGGGGCTGCTGCGCAAGAACCCGGCGGAGCGGCTGACCTCGTCGCAGGTCGGCGAGATGCTGGAGCACATCCTGCGCTCGCACGGCTCGGCCAGGCCGCGCAACCCCGAGACGCTGCCGTCGCAGGCGAACCCGACGCCCGCCGGGCTGCTGCCGCCGCTCGAATCGCCGTCGGGGCCGCTGCCCTCGCGGATCGTGGAGACGCCTTCAGGCCCGGTACGGGTGCCGTACGACCCGCTGACCAGCCCGTCGGGCGGGTACTCGATGCCCTACGACGGCCTGACCAGCCCGTCGGGCAGCCACATGACCGACCAGTTGCCGCCGCTGCCCCGCGCGGACGCGCCGCGTCAGGCCGGTTTCGACGCGTTCGGCAGCCCGTCGGGGGCGCAGCGCGTCGACGGCGCGAGCGGCCCGCACGCGATCGACGGGCCGAGCGGCGCGCACCGGATCGACGGCGGCCCGCCGGCGTTCGGCGGCCCGTCCGGGCCGCACCGGATCCTGGCCGACGACCTCGACGACGACCTCGACGGCCCGGCCGCGCCGCAGCCGATCCTGCCGCTGACCACCGACAGCCGCGCGTCGAGCACGTCCACGCCGTGGCCGCTGGCCTCCGCCGACGACCTGCGCGACCAGTCCAGGGACCTGTCGCACGAGATCAGCCACAGCCGCCTGGCCACGCTGCCCGGCGTGAGCCAGCGCGACAGGCGCGTCGGACGCAGCAGGCGCCGCGCCGACGAGCCGAGCAGCCCGTGGACGCGTAACGGCAGGCCGACCCCGCTGCTGATCCTGTCCGCGCTCGCGGCCGCCGTCGTGGTGATCGGCGCCATCGTGATCATCGTGACCAGCGGCGGCACGCCGCAGGTGGCGCAGGGCGGGCCATCGGCCTCGGCCGGCGAGTCCGCGGCCACCGCGGAGAAGACGGCCGCCTCGCCCGCCCCCGAGGGCTACGAGCAGCACACCCCGCCGGGCTTCTCCGCCGCCGTGCCGGCGAACTGGAAGCTGATCACCTCCGACGAGGGCGCCACGTTCACCGGCCCGAAGGACTCGGGCATGAAGATCGTGGTGCAGCAGGCCGCCCCGAAGCCGGACGGCGGGCTGGCCGAGCTGAGCAAGCAGGAGTCGGAAGGCGGCGTGGAGGCCTACATCCAGGTGCAGCTCCAGCAGGTCAAGTACCGCGGCTGGAAGGCGGCGGACTGGGAGTACACCTACACGCTGGACAACGGCGTGCCCATGCACGCCCTGACCAGGTACGTCACGGTCGACGACAACACCGCGTTCCGCATCACGTTCGACCTGCCGGAGCTGAAGTGGGACGACCAGGCCGAGACGCGCAGGGTGTTCCTGGACACGTTCCGGAAGAGCAACTGATATTGCACTGACCGGTCCAAATAGCTGGTAGCGTGCCGAACATGGCACGACCACGCAAGTTCGACGAGGGCTCCGCGGTCGAGGCGGCCATGCGCGCGTTCTGGGGCGCGGGCTACGAGGCCACCTCGACCCAGGACCTGTGCGAGGCCACCGGCCTGGGGCGCAGCAGCATCTACAACACGTTCAAGAACAAGCACGACCTGTTCGGGAAGTCGCTGCGGCACTACATGGACGTGCACAACGCCGAGCTGTTCGCGCTGCTCGACGCCGACCTGCCGGTCATGGAGAAGATCCGCCAGGTGCTGTGGCGGGCGGTCGAGCCCGACGCCGCCGACCCGATCGGCTGCCTGGTGGTGAACACGGCGGTGGAGCTGGGGCCGCGCGACCCGGAGATCGCCGAGATGTTGCGGAGTGACGGCGAGCGGCGGCTCGACGCGCTGCGCGCGGCGATCGCGCTCGGCCAGAGCCGGGGCGAGATCGACCGCGGCAAGGACCCGTGGGCGCTGGCGCACTTCGTCGTCGCCACCGTGGGCGGCCTGCGGGTCGCGGCCCGCGCCGGCGCCGACAGCACCGCGCTCGAAGCCATCGCGACGACCGCGCTCGGCGCATTCTGAGCCTCGGCCTCCCGATTTTCACTGCCTTCATTTTGTACTGAACGATCTAAAAGGATGGTGTCGCCGTGCCGTTGGCGATCTACGTGCTCGGTCTGTCGATCTTCGCTCAGGGGACGTCGGAGCTGATGCTGGCCGGGCTGCTGCCCGAGCTGGCGGCCGACCTGGGCGTGTCCGTCCCCGACGCGGGGCTGCTGATCTCGGCGTTCGCGCTGGGCATGCTGGTGGGCGCGCCGGTGCTGGCCGTGGTGACCCTGCGCTGGCCCCGGCGCACGGCGCTGCTGACGTTTCTGGCGATCTTCGCTCTCACGCACGTCGCGGGCGCGTTGACCAGCAGCTATGCGGTGCTGTTCGCGACCAGGGTGGCGGGCGCGTTCGTGTACGCCGGGTTCTGGGCGGTGGCGGCGATCACCGCGCTCGGGCTCGTGCCGGCCGACGCCAGGGGCAGGGCCATGAGCGTGGTGGCCGGCGGGCTGACCGTGGCCACGATCGTCGGGCTGTCGGCGGGCACCGTGATCGGGCAGCACCTCGGCTGGCGGGCCGCGTTCTGGGCGGTGGCCGGGTTGTCGGCGCTGAGCGCGATCGGGGTCGCCGCCACCGTCCCCGGCGGCCGTCCCGCTGACGCCGCGCGGTCCCGGGTGATCGACGAGCTGCGCTCCATGGCCAGGCCGGGGCTCTGGCTCGCCTACGCCACGACCGCGCTGGCCACGGGCGCGCTGCTGGTGTCGTTCGCCTACCTCAGCCCGCTGCTGACCGACGCGACGGGGCTGGCGGCGGGCTGGGTGCCCGCCGTGCTCGCGCTGTACGGGGCCGGCGCCCTGATCGGGATCACGCTGGGCGGCAGGACCGCCGACGCGCGGCCGTTCCCCACCCTGGTCGCGGGTGTGTCCGGGCTGGTCGCGGCCTCGGCCGGGCTGGCGCTGGCGGCCGGGTCCGCGCCGGTCGCGGTGCCGCTGGTCTTCCTGCTCGGCGCGTTCGGCTTCGCCGTCAACCCGGCGCTCAACACCCGGGTGTTCGCCCTGGCCGACCGGGCGCCGACGCTCGCCGCCGCGGTGAACGTCTCGGCGTTCAACGTCGGCATCACCGCCGGCCCGTGGCTGGGCGGCCTGGCCATCGAGGCGGGGCACGGGTATCCGTCGCTGGGCTGGATCGGGGCCGCGCTCGGGGCGGCGGCGCTCGGCGCGATCGCGCTGTCGGCGCTGTCGCACCGGCGCGAGAACGCTCCAAGGGACCGGACTGAGTCCACGGCCGGCACTGAGTCCACGGCGGGCGCTGAGGTACGGTCTGCCCCATGAAGCTGGCGAGCATCCACTATTACCCCGTCAAGTCCACCGCCGGGCATGCCACCGACGAGGCCGAGGTCCAGCCGTGGGGCCTGGCGGGCGACCGGCGTTACTGCGTGACCGACGAGTCCGGCCAGTTGCTGACCGCCCGCGAGCATCCCCGGATGTTGTCCTGCGTGCCGCGGCTCGACGGCGACACGCTCACGCTGACCGGGCCGCACGCCGAGCCGCTGCGCGTCGTCCCCACCGGCGGCCTGTCGACGATCCAGGTGTGGCGGACGCCGGTCGAGCTCACCGACTGCGGCGAGGAGGCGGCGGCGTGGCTGTCGGCGCTGATCGGCACGCCCGTACGGCTGAAGTGGCTCGACGACCCGACCCGGCGCCCGGTCAACCCCGCCTACGGCAGACCGGAGGACCGGGTGAGCCTGGCCGACGGCTACCCGTTGCTGCTGACCACGACCGCCTCGCTGGCCCGGCTGAACGACTGGGTCGCCGAGACGGCCGCGGAACGCGGCGAGGACCTGCCCGAGCCGCTGCCGATGGGCCGGTTCAGGCCCAGCGTGGTGGTCGACGGCGCGGACCGGCCCTTCGCCGAGGACGAGTGGAAGCGGGTGCGCGTCGGCGAGGTCGACTTCCGGGTCACCAAGGGCTGCGACCGGTGCGTGCTGACCACCATCGACCTGGCCACCTACGCCAAGGGCAAGGAGCCCATCAGGACGCTGTCGAAGCATCGCAAGTGGGACGGGAAGGTGTGGTTCGGGATCAACCTCATTCCCGACGCTCCGGGGCGAATCGTCCGAGGTGATGAGGTAGTCGTCCTGTAATAGCCGTTCGCGCGGTTATAGCCGTTCGCGGCGTTCCCCACTCAACAGGGCGGCTGTCCTCTTTGGGGCAATCTCGGGGGATATGCGAGACTTCACGAGTGACCAGCGCCCCCACGAAGCCCGCCGTCTCGCCGACCGACCGGATTCGCGGCATCCAGCG
This sequence comes from Nonomuraea antri, assembly GCF_013283785.1. Lineage (GTDB taxonomy): Bacteria > Actinomycetota > Actinomycetes > Streptosporangiales > Streptosporangiaceae > Nonomuraea > Nonomuraea antri. The sequence continues at coordinate 66,368 of NZ_JABCPZ010000003.1, read as the reverse complement.
CCGCACCCTGGCCGTGCTGTCGGCGGCGCAGATCGTGGGCGGAGTGGGCGTCGCCGTCGGTCTCGCGCTCAGCTCCGTGGTGGTCGACCAGCTCTCGGGCTCGACCGTGATCAGCGGCTTCGCGGGCACGGCGACCGTGCTCGGCGCGGCCCTGCTCGCGCTGCCCACCGCCAAGGCGTCCGGCCGCAGCGGCAGGCGGGCCGGGCTGGCGGTGGCCTACCTCGCGGCGCTGGCCGGCTGCGCCCTGTCCGTGCTCGCGATCAGCCTGGCCAACTGGCCGCTGCTGCTGGCCGGGCTCGTCCTGGTCGGCGGCGGCAGCGCGGGCAGCCTGGCGGCCCGCTACTCGGCCACCGACCTGTCGCCGAAGGGCCACGCGGGCCGGCACCTGTCGCTGGTCGTGTGGGCCTCCACGTTCGGCTCGGTGGCCGGGCCGAACCTGGCCAGGCCGGCCGACCAGATCGGCAGGGAGTTCGGCCTGGCGCCGACCGCCGGGCCGTTCGCGTTCGCCGCGCTGGCGTTCGCGGCGGCGCTGGTCATCGTCATCGGGGGGCTGCGTCCCGACCCGTTCAAGCTCGCCCGCGAGCTGACCGGCACCCCGGCCACCACATCCGGCGGTAAGCGCACGATCAGGACGGCCTGGGACACCCTGCGCACCATCCCGACCGCCCGCCGCGCGCTCGTCATGATCGCCGTCAGCCACACCGCGATGGTGTCGGTCATGTCCATGACCCCGGTCAAACTCCACCACGACGGCTCGAACCTGGACGTCATCGGCCTGGTGATCAGCCTGCACATCGCCGGCATGTACATGCTGTCGCCGGTGGTCGGCTGGCTCGCCGACAAGGCGGGCAAGGTGCCGGTGCTGCTGCTCGGCATGGCCGTGCTGCTGGCCGCCGCCGTGCTGGCCGGCACCGCGGGTCACCGGGTCTGGCAGGTCACCACCGCGCTCGTGCTGCTCGGGCTGGGCTGGTCGTGCGGGCTGGTGGCCGGGTCGGCGCTGGTCACCGAGTCGGTGCCGCTCGATCGCAGGCCCGCCGTCCAGGGGTTGTCGGACCTGCTGATGAACGTCTGCGGCGCCACCGGCACGATCGTCGCGGGCGCGATCGTGGGCGGCGTCGGATTCGGGATGCTCGGCCTGGTGGTCGGTGTCATGGTGACGGTGGCCGGGCTCTGGCTGGCCGCCGCGTGGCGGCTGCGCGGCGCCTGAGCCTTACCCCAGCAAGGCGCCTGAGCCTCATTCCAGCGACGCGAAGAACGCCCGCACGTCGGCGACGAACTCGGCCGGCCGCTCCAGCGCGGCGAACGTGCCGCCCCGCTCGTGCTCGACCCAGCCGACGATGTTGTTGTCACGCTCGGCGAAGCGCCGGATCGGCCGCAGGATGTCCTTCGGGAACACCGAGATGGACGTGGGCACCGTGGCCGGCTTGAGCTCCCACTCGACGCTGGTGTCCTGGTCGGTGTCGGGCGTCTCGACGAACGAGCGGGCGGCCGAGCCCGCGGTGTTGGTCAGCCAGTAGAGCATGACCGTGGTGAGCAGCCGGTCGTCGGCGATGCCGGCGTCGCTCCACTCGTCGAAGACGCTCGCGAACCAGGCCAGCAGCGCGACCGGCGAGTCGGCCATGCCGTAGGCGAAGGTCTGCGGCCTGGCCGACTGGATGAGCTTGTAGCCGTACTGCTCGGTCAGGTACTTCTCGCGGAAGGCCAGGCGCTCCTGCTCGACCTCGCTCAGGTCGTCGAACTCGCCGGGCGCGCCGATCGGGAAGCAGATGATGCCGTTGCCGTGCATGCCGGCGACCCGCTCCGGGGCCAGCACGCCGACCTCGCGGGAGATCCAGGTGCCCCAGTCGCCGCCCTGCACGCCGAAGCGCTCGTAGCCGAGCCTGGTCATGAGCTCCAGCCAGGCGTGCGCGATCCGGGTGGAGCCCCAGCCCATCTCGCGGGTGGGCCCGGACAGCCCGTAGCCCGGCAATGACGGGATGACCAGGTGGAAGTCACGGCTCAGCGGCTCGATCACGTCCAGGTACTCCACCGGGGAGCTGGGCCAGCCGTGCGTGATCAGCAGCGGGAGCGCGCCGGGGTTCGCCGAGCGGACGTGCAGGAAGTGCACGGACTGCCCGTCGATCTCGGTGACGAACTGGTCGTGCCGGTTCAGCTCGGCCTCGGCGGCCCGCCAGTCGTAGCCGGTGCGCCAGTGCTCGACCAGCCGCTTGAGCTCGGCGAGCGGGACGCCGTGCCGCCGGCCGAGCCCGGGGACCTCGTCGGGCCAGCGCACCCGGTCGAGCCGCGCGCTCAGGTCGTCCAGGTCGGCCTGAGCGGTTTCGAGGCTGAAAGGCCGGATGTCGGTGATGGTCAAGTCGTTCTCCCTATCGTTGCCGTACGTCGTACCGTACAACATACGGTTCAGTGGGCGCAAGCGATCGCGAGAGGGTCTTTCCGGAAACGGGGCTACTTCGCGTCGGCGTAGCAGTCGACCGCGACGGCCTCCATCGGGAAGCGCACCGGCGTCGAACCGAACAGCAGCCTGGTCGCCTCGGCCGCCGCCGCACCGACCGCCGCGATCACCTCTTCGGCCTGGTCGAGCGGGCAGTGCACCATGACCTCGTCGTGCTGGAAGAACACCAGCCTGGCCGGGTCGGGCAGCAGCCCGCGCAGCACCGCCAGGAGCGACAGCGCCCACTCCGCCGCGGTGGCCTGCACCACGAAGTTGCGGGTGAACCTGCCCCTGTCGCGCGCCGCCCGGCCGCCCTCGGGACCGGAGACCTGCTCCCTCCAGCCGGCGGACGGCGGCGGGCTGGTGCGGCCGAGCCACGAGCGCACCAGCCGGCCCTCCTCGCCCGCCTTGGCCGCGTCTTCGACGAACTGGTAGGCCCGGGGGAAGCGCTGGCGCATGACGGCCAGCAGCTTGGGCGCGTCGCCGCTGGTGCCGCCGTACATGGCGGACAGCATGGCGATCTTGGCGTGGTCGCGCTGGCCGCCGAACGACCGGGCCAGCGCCGAGTACAGGTCGATCTCCCCTGCCGCCCTGGCCAGCCCCACGTCACCGGCCATCGCGGCGAGCACCCGCGGCTCCAGCTGGGCGGCGTCGGCGACGATCAGCGTGGAGCCCGGGTCGGCCAGCACCACCTTGCGCATCACCTTGGGAATCTGCAGCGCCCCGCCGCCGCTGGTGGCCCAGCGGCCCGACACGACGCCGCCCACCACGTATTCGGGCCTGAACCGCCCGCCGCGCACCCACTGGTCGGCCCACACCCAGCCGTGGAAGCTGTACAGCCTGGCCAGCTCCTTGTAGGCGAGCAGCGGCGCGACCGCGGGATGCTCGACCCGCTTGAGCTCCCACGACCTGGTGGACTTCAGCGCCACCCCGGCCCCCTTGAACGCCTTGACGAGCTGCTGCACCGAGTCGGGGTTGACCTGGTGGCCGAACGCCGCGGCCACCTCGTCGGCCAGCGCCTGCAGCTTGGCCGGGCGCATGCCGTGCACCGGGCGCGGGCCGAGCAGGTCGGTCAGCAGCGCGTCGTGCACGTCTTCGCGCCAGGGCATGCCGTCGTGCCCCATCTCGGCGGCGACCAGCGCGCCCGCCGACTCGGCCGCGACCAGCAGCCTGAACCTGCCGGGCGCGGGCAGCGCCTCGACCCGCCGGAGCTGGTCCGCCAGCACCTCGGCGACGGCCTCGGCGCTCAGCGGCTCGGGCGCGAACAGGGTGCCGGGCACGCTGGGCTCGTCGTCGGGCACCGGCAGGCCGTGCAGCCTGGCGTGCGCGGCCCTGGCCGAGCGCGGCTCGCCGTAGCGGCCCTCGTGGGCGAGCAGCAGGCTCTCGGTGAGCGCGAGGTCGTGACAGCGCGAGACGCGCACGCCCGCGCCCAGCAGCGCCGGGTAGACCTCTCCCGTCTCGGCCCAGACCCACCGCGGCCGCTCGGCCCGCTCCAGATCCAGGACGGCCCCCGCCAGGTCACCGGGCCGCCGTGGCGACCCGCCGACCGGCAGGATCGTCTCACCCGCCACCACCACGTGCACGTCACCAGAGTGCCAGGCGACTACGACAAACTGATACGGACCTCGTCCTCGAGCGGCGGGTCCAGCTCCTGCTCCAGGCAGCCGGTCGCGGCGAAGCAGCGCAGGGTCAGGGTGTCCGGCGTGACGTCCAGGTGCAGGAACTGCTTGAAGAACGGCGGGGTGTCCCAGTCGGAGAACTCCGACAGGTAGCGGTGGAACACCTTGTCGACCGGCAGCCGGAACGGCCATTTCCAGCCGCCGAGCAGCCGGGCCGCCCATTTCATCCTGCTGGTGATCCTCACCGGGTCTTCCAGCGGCCTGACCGGTTCGTTCTTGACCTGCTTGGTGGTCATGCAGGCGGCCTCGTCCGGGGTGAGGTAGAGCCACTTCATGCGCAGCCTGCGGGCGTAGAGCTGGCTGTAGAACGACAGCGAGTCGCCGCGCAGCGGGTAGCACTTGAAGTCGTCCTCGTGCACGCCGGCCACGTCGACGCGGCGGATGGTGTGGGTGGCGTGCATGAACGCGCCGCTGCCGCCGGCCACGACGTACTGGATGACCCGGTCGCCCACTCTGACCGGGTATCGCTGGTAGTTGTGCACGTCGCCGCCGATGGCCGCGACGTACCGGTGCGCCGGGTCGCGGACGATGTCGTCGATCGTGCCGCCCTCCTCCAGCGGTGAGGGCTTGTAGTCGTTCCTGGTGTAGATCGGCTTGCCGGTGACCAGGATCTTCGGCCGCGGGTCGAGCGAGACGCGGCGCAGCCAGGCGGTCTGCCGCTTGTCGATCATGCCGCGGATGCCGGTGTCGACGCCCACGACGAGCAGGCTGTCCGACTCGATCACCCAGTACGGCGCCGGCTGGACGGCCTGCTGCGCGGGCTGCCCCCTGAGCTTGCGCGCCTCGGCCAGGGCGGGCTCGTCGATGGTCTCGGGCTTGCGCCACAACAGGCCGCGCAGGCCCCGGTCCGGCTTGGGCTTGAGCGGCGGGGCGTCGCAGAAGACCCGCATGAAACCGCCGAGACCGTCGTACCAGTCGTGGTTGCCGGGGATCGCATAGATCGGAGCGTTGTAGTCCTTGTACGGACGGAAGAACTTGTCCCCGTACTCATTCGCCGATCCGGCCGGATAGAGAACATCACTGGCAATGACCGCAAAGGACGTGCGCTCCCCCAGCTTGAGCATGCCGGGCACGACGGCGTATTGCGAGGCGTCGCCTTCTCCGGTGTCCCCCAGCAACAGAAAACTGAAATTTCCCCCAAGGCCGGACTTAATACGAAATTCCGCGTCTATCCCCCGAGCCTCCTGCGCCTCCACCCAGCGCGCCCGCACCTCTCCCGACGGGTCGCCGAACAACCCCGCGAGGATCTCGTTCCTGGACAGCCAGAGCGTCCGCGGATTCAACCAGCTAAACCCCTGCTTATGCGGCCTGAGCTGGGCGAACGTCCCAATCTGCGTACAGGACCAGCCGGCCCCCTCCTGCGACACCCGTGACGAAAGCTGCTTTCCACGCTCAGCTGCGACTTCCACCATGACCACATCTTTACCGCGATCTACCTTTTCCGCATCCCAAACGCTCCGTGCCGCGGAGAACACAGAAGGTGCGTCATGGTGTAACCTCACCCTCCCAAGCAAGCGGTTGGCACCCGCCTAAGGGGGCTCGATGGCCCGAAACGATTCAGACGACACAGCCCGGCGCGGCACCACGGAAGTGCAAGCCATTGAGGGTTTGCTGGCCTATGCCCAGACCCAGTCACAGGCCCGCTGGGGGCGCAGCGCGCTGAAAAGCGCCCAGCGGGCCATCGCCATGTGCCGGGGCCTCGACCCCGAATCGTCGGACCACACGCTCCTGCTGGCCCGCAGCCTGCGCACCACCGCCACCCTCCTGCTCGGGCGCGGCAAGCCCGGCGAGGCGCTGCCGCTGGCCGAGGAGGCGGTGGCGCTCTCGCGCCTGGCCGGCGGCGGTCACCTGATCGTGGCGCTGACCTGCCTGGCCGGCGTCCTGGAAGAACTGCGCCGCTACTCCGACGCCGCCGCCGCCTGGGCCGAGGTCTCCACGATCGCCCCTCCCGAGGAGGACGCGGACGACTGAACCGGCTACGGGACCAGGACGCCGGGGTTGAGTATCCCGGCCGGGTCGAGCCGCGACTTGACCGCACGCAGGATCTCCACGCCCACCGGCCCGATCTCCTCGGCGTAGGCGTCGCGGTGGTCGCGGCCGACGCCGTGGTGGTGGCTGATGGCGCCGCCGGCCGCGACGATGGCCGTGTTCACCGCCGTCTTGGCCGACTCCCACTGCTCGACCGGGTCGCCGTGCTGCGGGGTGACGACGGTGAAGTACAGGGAGGCGCCGGTCTCGTACACGTGCGAGATGTGGCACATGACCAGCGGCGAGCCGAGTGCGCCGAGCAGGGCCAGCCGTACCGCGTCGTACAGCCTGGGCAGGTTCGACCAGAAACCGGCCGTCTCCAGCGTCTCGACGGTCGCGCCCGCGGCCAGCAGCGAGTCGCGCAGGTAGGGGGCGGAGTAGCGGCCGTGCGCCCAGGATTCGCCGGGCTCGGCGCCCAGCGGCTCACCGCCTGCCCCGGCGAGCACGCCGGCGGCCTCGGCGCGGCGGGCTGCGGCCCCTTCGCCCTCGAAACCGGCGATCATCAGGCAGCCGGAACCGGAGCCCGAGCCGCCGATGGCGTCCGGCTTGGCCAGGCCGATCATCGTCTCGGTCTCGTCCGACAGACGCAGGACGGTGGGCAGCGGCCCGCGCTGGGCCAGCGCCCGCATGGCCGCGGAGCCGGCCGCGAACGACGCGAAACGCCACCCCTCGTAGAACCGCTCGGCGGGGACGCGCCGCACCCGCAGCCGCAGCGCCGTGATCACGCCGAACGCGCCTTCCGAGCCGAGCACGAGCTGGCGCAGGTCGGGCCCGGACGCCGACTTGGGCGCCCGGCCCAGGTCGAGCGGCCCGGCCGGGGTGGCCACGGTCAGCCCGGCCACCATGTCGTCGAAGCGCCCGTAGCCGGCCGAGGCCTGGCCGCTGGAGCGGGCCGCGGCGAAGCCGCCGAGCGTGGCGTACTCGAAGGACTGGGGGAAGTGGCCGAGCGTGAGCCCGTGCGCGGCCAGCAGCCGCTCGGCCTCGGGCGCGCGCACCCCCGGCTCGAACATGGCCAGCATCGACTCGGTGTCCACGCCGAGCAGCCGGTTCATCCGGCCAAGGTCGAGCGCGATCACGCCGGCGAAACCCGCTCGGGTCGCCACGAGCCCGCCCACGACGGACGTACCGCCGCCGAACGGCACCACCGCGACCCGCTCGGCCGCGCACACCCGCAGCAGCTCGGCGACCTCGTCGTGCGAGCCGGGCAGGACGACCGCGTCGGGGGCGTCGGAGCCGTCGCCGGCCCGCATGCGCAGCAGGTCGGGAGTGGACTTGCCGCGCGTGCGCCGCACCCGGGCCTCGTGCGAGGTCAGCACGTTGCCCGCGCCGACGACCGCTTCGAGCGCGGCCGGCACGTGATCGCCCAGCGCGGACGGAGCCAGCCGCACCTCCTCAAGCCGCACGGCGGGGGTCTCGGGCGCGCGCACGCCCAGGAGGTCACGCAGCAGCGCGCGTACCTGTTCCGGCAACTCGCGGGCCTTGGCGGGATCGCCCCAGCCCGACCACGACATCGGTTCTTCAGCCACGGTTACACTGTGACACATGACGTCGATTCGTCACAACGACCGCGTTCTGGACGCGGCCAGGGACTGCGTGCTGGCCTTCGGCGTGCGCAGGACGACGCTCACCGACGTGGCGCGCCGGGCCGGCGTGTCACGCATGACCATCTACCGGGGCTGGCCGGACGTGCGCACGCTGGTGGCCGACCTGATGACGCGCGAATGGGTGCGCGTGGTCTCCGGGCTCGACCTGTCCGACCCGGTCGAGGCGATCGTGGCGGGCGTGCGCGAGCTGCGCGCGCACCCGCTCTGGCGCAAGATCGTGGCGGCGGACCCCGAACTGCTGGTGCCGTACCTGCTCGACCGCAGGGGCGCCACGCACGAGGCGGTGCTGTCGGTGCTGGAGCCCGCGCTCGGCGACCGGCGCAGGGCCAGGGCGGTGCTGCTGGTCGCGCAGTCGTTCCTGCTGTCAGCGCCGACCATGACCGACCCCGGGGCGGGCGAGGGCAGCGGGACCGGCGCGGACCCCGTCACTCTCGACGACCTCGACGCCGAGCTGACCACCCTGCTGGAGGCCTACCTTGGATAGCTCGCTGAACGCCCGGCGCAGGAGCGCGGAGCTGCGCTCGACCGCCGAGGAACGGGTGGACGTGCTCGTGGTGGGCCTGGGCGCCACCGGGGCCGGCGCGGCGCTCGACGCGGCTTCACGGGGACTGAGCGTAGCCGCGATCGACGCGCACGACCTGGCGTTCGGCACGTCCAGGTGGAGCTCCAAGATGGTGCACGGCGGGCTGCGCTACCTGGCCAAGGGTCAGGTGGACGTCGCCTACGAGAGCGCGGTCGAGCGCGGGATCCTGCTCAGGAACACGCACCTGGTCAGGGCGCACCCGTACCTGCTGCCGCTGACCCCGTCGGTCTCGCGCGGGCAGGCGGCGCTGGTCATGGCGGGCTACCGGCTCGGCGACGGGCTGCGCGCCGCCGCGCGCACCCCGCGCGGGCTGCTGCCTGGCCCGTCCAGGATCGCCGCCTCGCGCGCGCTCGGCCTGGCGCCCGTGCTCGACGGGCGCGGGCTGCGCGGCGGCCTGCTGTCGTGGGACGGCCGCCTGCTCGACGACGCCCGCCTGGTCGTGGCCGTGGCCAGGACGGCGGCCGCGCACGGCGCCAGGGTGCTGACCCGGTGCCGCGCGGTGCGGCTCACCGGCCGGGGCGCGCGCGTGCGCGACGAGCTGACCGGCGCGGAGTTCGACATCAGGGCCGAGGTGGTGATCAACGCGACCGGCGTCTGGGCCGGCGGCCTGGACCCGGCGGTGAAGCTGCGTCCGTCGCGTGGCACGCATCTGGTGCTCGGGCCGCTGCCCGGGCTGCGTGCCGGGCTGCACGTGCCCATTCCCGGAGAGACCAACCGATTCGCGCTCGTACTCCCCCAGCCGGACGGCCGCGTCCACGTCGGCCTGACCGACGTCCCGGTGGACGGGCCGGTCCCCGACGTCCCCGAGGCGCCCGAGGAGGACGTCAGAACGCTCCTGGAGGTGTTGAACGGCGTTCTTGAGGTTCCGGTGACCCGTGAGGCGGTCGCGGGCGTCTACGCGGGCCTCAGGCCCCTTCTGGCGGCCGAGGGCCGGACGGCGGACATCTCGCGCAGGCACGCGGTGCTGCCCGGCGACGGCGTCGTGACCGTGGTGGGCGGCAAGCTCACGACATATCGGCGCATGGCGGAGGATGCCGTGGATCGGGCGGTCGCGCTGGCGCGGCTGACCGCGGGACCGTGCCGCACCGCGCGGATCCCGCTCGTCGGCGCCGGGCCTGTGCCCGCGGGCGTGCCGGCGCGGCTGGCCGCCCGCTACGGCGCGGAGGCGGCGGCGGTGCGCGCGCTGGCCGAGGCGTATCCGGAGCCGGCCGGGCTCGGCATCACCACGGGCGAGCTGCTCTGGTCGGTCAGGCACGAGGGCGCGCTCGACGAGGGCGACCTGCTCGACCGCAGGACCCGCATCGGGCTCGTGGCGGGCGACAGGGCCGCCGCGCTGGCGGCCGCGCGCGAAGCCCTCGGCGAGGGCCTCAGCGAGGGCCTCGGTGAGAGCCGTGATGAGGGGTCGAACGGGAACACGCCAGGCCAATAGGGGTACCCCTGCGCGAAACCCGCGCCCCCGTTAGGTTACCCTTACCTAATTCACGCGCAGGGGATTCACGCGTAGGGGGAACGACGTTGACCAGGGGCTGCGACCATCCGGCGGGCTGTCACTCCGGCCTGGTTCCCACCCTGGCCAGCGCCACCGTGGGGGCCAGGGTGTGGTTGCTGGTGGAGTACACCGGGCCGTGGCCGTCGCACCTGGAAAGCTTCGAGCTTCCTGAGAACATCTCGGAACTCGTCCGGCGGGCGCTCGAACGCGGTATCAGACCCCAGCTGATCCGCCGGCCGGGAAAGCGGACCCGCACACGGGACCAGGGCATCCGTGTGCTAGTGGCCTACGCGGCAGGCGATAACCCCTGGCTGGCCGGGGGTGTCATCGCAGGTCCCGACGATCTTGACCTGGACGCTCTGGTGGCCGGAGTGGTCCCGGAGTCCTGCATACTTGAAGACGAGCCGGTATTTCTGGTCTGCACGCACGCCAAGCGCAATGCGTGCTGCGCCCGCATTGGACTACCCCTCGCTCGGTCACTGGCGCAATCTTTGCCCGACAGAGTATGGGAAACGTCACACGTTGGCGGCGATCGCTACGCCGCCAACCTCGTGTGCTTGCCACACGGAATTTTCTACGGCAGCATGTCTCAGGCTGCTGCACTGGCAGCGGCTAACGCGTACCGGACGGGCGAGATCATTCTCGACCGCTACCGGGGGCGCGCAGGCATCCCTGAGCCATTGCAAGCCGTCGAGCACTTCGCCCGAGCCCATACGGGAGAGTGCTCTGTCGGCGTAGTGGCCGTGGAATCCTCCAGGTCGGACGGCGACGTCACCGAAGCCATCGTGCGCTGCGGCGACGTCCGGTTCCAGGTTGTGGTTGAGCCATCGGCGTTCCAGACGCCGTGTGGTGCGGTTTGCGCCGACACGATCACCACCTACCGGCTGGTTTCGCTGGACAGGCTCACGCCTGTGCGGTACGCCACGCCTGCCCTCGCCTGATAAGGGAACATCACGGCTCTTACTTGCGTTGGAACAGTGACGCCAAAAGCGTCCAATGCGGCTCAATTACCGAAATACCTCTCACGAAGGTGGTTTTCTCATGTCTCAGGTACGTCGGCAGCTCGCCCGCCCGCGCCCCAGCTGGGGTTGGCAGGATGATGCCGCGTGCCGGGGTGAGGACCTCGTGCTCTTCTTCGGCCCCGACGGGGAGCGGCAGCCCGAGCGTGACGTACGCGAGCGGAAGGCCAAGGCGATCTGCGGCGGCTGTCCCGTCCGCAACGAGTGCCTCGACTACGCGCTGTCCCGTCCCGAGAAGTACGGCACGTGGGGCGGTCTCAACGAGGACGAGCGCGCCTCCGAGCGTCGCCGTCGCATGCGCCGCGCCGCCAGCGCCGGCATCTCCGCCGCCTGACACCCGGCAGCAGCCACGATCAACGCGTGATCACGCAGTTGTCCCGATGAACCGGAGCCCGGGCCCACTACGCCCTGGCTCCGGCGAACCCGGTCGGGACAACTGCCTGATCAGGTAGATCTTCACCTCGCACGCACAAGAGGGCCACCCCGCCGCCGTCCGGCCGGGTGGCCACTTGCCGTTCCAGGAGGTCGAGCCGCAGGGCCGCGGGTCAGTCCAGGTCGCCCGCGCCGCCGACGACGGGCCTGATGTCCACGTAGAACGCGCTGTCGAGCTCGGCTCCCGCCGGATGCTGCGTCTCGCCGATCCGCATGGCCAGCTCCACCGCCCGGTCGTAGCTCTCGCACTCCACGATCGTGTACCCGGCCAGGACCTCCTGGGTCTCGGGGTACGGCCCGTCGGTGATCACCGGCACGCCGTCGCGCAGCTGGAGCCGCTTGGTGTGCGCGGGCGCGCTCAGCCCCTGCGTGTCGACGAACTCACCCGACTCGACGAGCCCCTGGTTCCACTTCTGCATGCCCGCGTGCATCGCCGCGACGTCCTCGGCCGACCACGGCGTCTTGCCCGGCACGGGACGACCGGCCAGCACGTCGTAGTCCTGCTGCGAGGCGTACAACATGATCATGTACTTCATGGGTTCCCCTTCTCCGTGTGGCGCCACCGCGGCGCCTTCACCAGAGACGTCGGAGCCGCACGCGCGCACCGGACATCCCTCCGGAGAATTTTTCCAGGGAGTCAGGAGATCAGATCGTCGAACTCGCCGTCCTTGGCCCCCAGCACGAACGCGGTGATCTCGGCCCGCGTGTAGACCAGCGCGGGGCCTTCTGGGAAGCGTGAGTTACGCATCGCGATCTCGCCCGTGGGCAGGCCGGCGAGCTCCACGCAGTTGCCGTTGGGGTTGCTCCACCTGCTCTTGCGCCAGACGACGGGAAGGCGACCGGCCGGCGTTCCGTTGCGGAACTCATGCATGAGGGCAGCTCCTAGTGCGCTTGCGGATGCACGTGCATCCGTGTTCGCAGGCGACAATACGGCAGCTAGTCGATCCCTATATGGCAGACGATCAAAAATCCGATATGGAGTGGATCACAGCAAACCAGCAGGTCATCCGGAAATGAGGCGCTCCAGGAAGCGCCTGGTCTGCTTCGGTTGCTCGGCCTGGACGCTCAGCCGGTCCATCACCTGGGCGTAATGCTCGGACTCCGAGGGTTTGTCCAGGTAGAGGGCGCTGGTGAGCTGCTCCATGTACACCACGTCGGGCAGGTCGCGCTCGGGGAAGCGCAGGATGCTGAACGGCCCGCCGGCCGCCGCGTGCCCGCCCCGGTCGAACGGCATGATCTGCACCGTGACACCGCCGCCCGCGGTGACCTCCAGCAGGTGCTCGATCTGCCTGCGCATCACCTCGGGCCCGCCGAGCATGCGGCGCACCACCGCCTCGTCGATGACCGCCCAGAGCGTGAGCCCGCTCTTCAGCCGCTCCTGCCTGGTGGTACGCAGCATGACGCGGCGGTCCAGCTCGGCCCGCCCGGCCCGCTCGTGCGCCAGCGAGATCACCGCCCTGGCGTACTCGGGCGTCTGCAGCAGGCCGGGGACGAACTGGTTCTCGTACGTGCGGATGCTCGACGCGGCGCCCTCCAGCCCGATGTAGACCTCGAACCAGGCGGGCAGCAGGTCGCCGTACTTGTGCCACCAGCCGGGCGCGTTGGCCTGCCTGGCCAGGGCGAGCAGCGGCTCGCGCTCGGCGGGGTCGGTGACGCCGTACAGGGTCAGCAGGTCGGCCACGTCGCGCTGCTTGAAGCTGACCTGGCCCAGCTCCAGCCTGCTGATCTTGGCATGGGACGCGCGAATCGAGTATCCCGCGTCTTCACGGGAGATACCCTGCTCGGTGCGAAGCCTGCGCAGTTGCGTGCCCAGCAGGATCCGCAGGACCGTGGGGCTGCCCGGCGAGTAACTGAGCAGATGCCCTTCCGCACTCTCTGCGTCCACTACACCGCTCCTAGATCATCTGCACGTGCAGATGCGATTCGCATCCGTAAAGCACGGAAAGTCTTGCATCGCTCAGCACACCCCGTAAAGATGGGCATTGGATCATCAGACCGCGCTTCGGGGGCCAGAATGACGACTTTCGACGCTCGGCCGCAAGCCGCCATCGGCGCCCGGCCGCCAGGGTGGCTCTCGTCCAGCCTGGCCGACGGGCACGCCGTCGATCACGACGCGGTCCACCCCTTTCGCGACGCGGCGACGTCCGACCCGGGGTCCGTCTCCGAGGCACGCAGGTTCGTCGATCGCACGCTGACCGGGTGGGGCGCCGACCGGGTCGTCTTCGACGCTCAGCTGGTGGTCTCCGAGCTGGTGACCAACGCGATGCGGCACGGCGGCGGCGCGGCCCAGCTGCGGCTGCTGTGCCAGGGGCGCGAGCTGGCCTGCGTGGTCAGCGATCACAGCCGGAGCGTGCCGGTGGCCACGGTGGCCGACGTGTACGCGGAGTTCGGCCGGGGGCTGCGGCTGATCGAGGCGCTCTGCTCGGCCTGGGGCTGGTTCTCCCCCGCCGGGCGCGACAAGCTCGTCTGGGCCGTGCTCATCGCCTGACCGCTTCACGGGGCGACTCTGGAACGTGCTCATCGCCTGACCCCTTCGCGACGCGCCCCTGAGCCTTGCCCACTTCGCGGGGTGACCCTGGTCAGGCGTCGCCGCGTCCCTCGGCCAGCAGTTCCAGCACGTCGGCGTCGGTGAGCTGGTCGAACTCCGCGTACCACTGGCCGACCGCGCGGAAGTCCGCCGGCGCGCGCAGCACCACCACCTCGTCCGCCTCCGCCTCCATCGCCTCGACCGTGTCGCGCGCGCCCACCGGCACCGCCAGCGTCACCTTGGCCGGACCCGCCCCGCGCACCGCGCGCAGGGCGGCCCTCGCCGTGCCGCCGGTGGCCAGGCCGTCGTCGACCACGATCACCTCGCGCCCGGCCAGCGCGGGCAGCGGCCGGCCACCGCGGTAGGCCCGCACGCGGCGCTCCAGCTCGCGGCGCTCCTGCTCGACCACGTCCGACACCGACTCGGGAGTCATCCCGAGCCGGTTCAGCAATCCCTCGTCGAACACCGGATCACCGCCCTCGGCCACCGCGCCGACGCCCAGCTCGGGCTGCGGCGGGTAGCCGATCTTCCTGGTGACCAGCACGTCGAGGTCGCCGCCGAGCCTGCGGGCGACGGGCACGGCCACCGCCACCCCGCCACGGGGCAGCGCCAGCACCACCGGGTCGCGCGACTCCGGCAGCCGCTCGGCGAGCAGCCGGCCGGCCTCGGCCCGGTCAGCGAAGAGCTCCATGACTGGTGACTACCCCGGACGCGGGTCACTCAGCGCCGGTTTACCGGCATCGCCGCCGGGTCATGGCCGGTTCCTGCCAGAACGGCGCATCTCCTTGGAGATGATCTTCCACTTGTTCTGCTGTTCCTTGCGCAGCCTGGCATCGGTGCGCGAGGCCATCCAGGCGGCCTCCCGCCGCAGCTTGCGCCAGCTCTCCAGGCGCCGCTCCGGCAGCTCGCCGGCGTCGACCGCCTCCAGGACGGCGCAGCCTGGCTCGCTCTCGTGCCCGCAGTCGCCGAACCTGCACCGCTCGGCCAGCGCCTCGACGTCGGAGAAGACCAGGTCGACGCCCTGGCTCATCTCGAACAGGCCGATGCGCCTGATGCCCGGCGTGTCGACGACGATGCCGCCGCCGGGCAGCGGGATCAGCTCCCGGTGCACGGTGGTGTGGCGGCCCCGGCCGTCGCCCGCCCTGACCTGCTGGGTCTCCATCACCTCGGTTCCGGCCAAGGCGTTGACCAGCGTGGACTTCCCGGCCCCCGACGGGCCGAGCACGACGGCCGTGCGCGAGCCTTCGAGGTATTCGCGCACCAGCTCGACGCCGTCGCCGTGCAGAGAGGAGACGGCGTGCACGTCGACCCCGGGGGCCGCGGTGCGCACGTCGTCGAGCAGGTCGTCGAGCCCCTGCTCGAACAGGTCCGACTTGGTCACGAGCACCACCGGCGTGGCGCCGGACTCCCAGGCCAGCGCGACCAGCCGCTCGATGCGGCCCAGGTCGGCGAAGCTCGTGGAGTGCATGGACGGCTCGGCCACGAAGACGACGTCGACGTTGGCCGCGAGCACCTGGCCCTGGCCGTCGCCCGACAGCCCGCCGATGGAGTCGCGGCTGACGCCGCCCCTGATGAACGCGGTCGTCCTGGACAGGACGGCGTCGACCTCGTAGCGGCCTTCGGGCAGTTGCCTGAGTGCCACCCAGTCGCCCACGCAGGGCAGCGCGATCGGGTCGGCGGCCGAGGCGCGGCGCACGGCCGCGCCGTACCTGGCGGAGTGCTGACCGTCGGCCGCGAGCACCTCGGCGGCGCCGCGATCGACCCGGGCCACCCGGCCCGGGACGGTGTCGAAAGGCAGCTCGGCGGCGCGGTAGTCGGACCAGCCGAGCGAAGAAAGATCGAAGAACAACGGAGTTGATCCTTTGGATTCGAGAAGGAACCCCGGGGTCAGCTCAGAACCCGGAGGCAGAAGGACGGCAGGCAGAACAGGACGACCCGCATAGTCCTCACCTCCTCGATCGGTTGCTCGTTCGCCGAAGTGACTTTACGCAATCGCTCTCCGGGACGCAATCGCATTATCTTCCCCGTTCCGTTGAACCCTGCCGCCCGCCCCGGCCGTACTTCCTCCCGACGGACGCGAGAAAGGGGAATGATGCGTACGAGCACGTATCCCCCGCCCTCGGCCGGGGCAGCCGCCCCAGCGGCCAAGCCGCGCCTGCGCCACTTGATCAGACGGGTGCGGCCCGACGACGAGGTGGTCGTGTCCGCGCTCTACCGGGAGTACCACCGGCCGCTGCTGGCCTTCGTGGTCCGGCTGACCGCGGGCGATCGGCAGTGGGCGGAAGACGTGGTGCAGGAGACGATGATCCGCGCGTGGCGCAGCGCCGCGCAGCTCGACCCCGACTCCGGCTCCCTCATGCCCTGGCTCGCCACGGTCGCCAGACGTATCGTGATCGATGACCGCAGGCGCAAGGACGCCCGGCCGCAAGAGTCTGGCGACGGACCGCTGCAGAGCATGCCGGTTCCCGATGAATTGGAGGGGCTGCTGCATCAGGTGGTGGTGTCAGAGGCGCTGAAGGCGTTGTCACCGGCGCACCGCGAGATCCTCAACGAGACGATCCTGCGCGACCGGTCGGTCAACGACGCCGCCATCGCGCTCGGCATACCCGTGGGCACCGTGAAGTCCCGGGTCTACTACGCGGTCCGCGCGCTGCGCATCGCACTGGAGGAGAGAGGGGTGACGGCGTGACTTCCAGAGTCGAGCACACCGACGTCGGCGCCTACGCCCTGGGCCTGCTGGAGGACGACGACAGGCGGGCCTTCGAGTCGCATCTCCTCGCGTGCGGGTCGTGCCGGGCGGAATTGTCCGACCTGGCCGGCGTGGCGAGCGTGCTGAGCGGCATCGCCCCGGTGGAGGACGACCCCCCTCTGCCCGGCGGGCAGGACAACGTGATCGACCTGCTCCGCCGTAAGAAGGCGGCCGACCAGCGGGCCCGCAGGGGCACGTTCGTGATCGGGGTGGCGGCCGCCGTGACCCTGGTGGCCGGCGGGCTCACGATCGGCACCCAGCTCACCGGCGAGAGCGCGGCGCCCGCGCAGGCGCACGAGAGCCATCTCGGGCCCGCCGAGCAGTTCTACGCCGCGGGCGAGCAGGTGGAGGGCACCGGCGCCGACGGGGTGAGCGGCGGCATGGTCTACGAGTCGAAGGGGTGGGGCACCCACGCCGCGGTCAAGCTGGCCGGGGTGAAGGGGCCGCTGGAGTGCGAGCTGGTCTCGGTCGCCAAGTCGGGCGAGCGGCGGATCATGACCGGGTGGCGGGTGCCGCCCACCGGCTACGGCGTGCCTGGCTCGCCCGCGCCGCTGTACATGCACGGCGGCAGCCCGACCGCGCTGACCGACATCGACAGGTTCGAGGTGGTCACCAGGACCGGGCGGACGCTGCTCACCGTGGACATCTGACTCGCCCGTTCACGGGCAGACCTGGCGGTACGGGACCCCGGTGACGTGGGCGCGCCACTCGGCCTCGGTCAGCGGCCGGCCGGCCCGCGCGCAGACCGCGGCGGCCATCGCCCCCGGCTCGATCGGGTGGTGACGCAGCACGCCGGTGTTGTCGAGGGTCGTCACGCCGGTCCCGTCGGCGGAGAACGACAGGGCGGCCAGGCCGCCCACGTCCCCGTCGCGCAGGAACCCGAGGTTCACCCCGGCCTTCATGTCGAACAGGCGCACCCGGCCCGACCTGGTGGCGACGGCGACGACGTCCTCGCGGGGCGAGGCGGCGGCCTCGCCGACGAGTTCCCCGCCCTGGTCGATCTGCCCGATCTGGGTGCGCGTGGCCAGGTCGAAGACGGTGACGCGGCCGCGGCCGTCCACGACCGCGACGGACGAGCCGTCACGCGAGAACACGAAGTCGATCACGGTCGAGTTCTGGCCGCTCTGGCCGAACGGCGCGCCGAGCCGGCGGCCCGTCGCCGTGTCGTACAGCCGCAGGTCGTAGCCGGCCACGTCGGCCGAGGTGTCGGCGATGACGGCGAGCGTCCTGCCGTCGGGTGCGAACTTCGCGCCCCTGATGTTGGTGAAGCGCGCCGACCAGAGCAGCCGTCGGGTCTTCCAGTCCCACACGGCCAGGGCCTCCCGGCTCGCGTCGCCGTCCGCGCCGAAGTGCCCGGCGGCCAGCAGGGTGCCCGCCTGGCTGAAGGCCAGCAGGCCGGTGTGCTGCGGCCGGCCACCGAGCATCGGACGCCAGCGCGCGGCCTCGCGCCTGGCGGCGACGTCGATGACGGCGATCGTACCGCCGCCCATGCCGGCCAGGCGGCCGTCGGGGCCGAAGGCGAGCACCGGTGACCGTACTTCGTTGCCGCCTGGCTCGGCCTCGATCACCGGGCGCATGCCCGCGCCGCGCTCGTCGCTGAGGTAGATCTTGCCGTCGTCGTCGTGCATCGCGAGCAGGCGCGCGCCCTGGCCCAGCTCGGGCGGCGACCACGGGGCGGGCGCGGCCGGGCGGAGGGGCAGGTCGCCGAGGTCCACCGTGAAGACGCGGTCCTCGCTGAGGTAGCGCAGCCTGGTGCCGTCGAAGCCGACCTGGGCCCGCTGTTGCCCGTTGTCGGCGCCGGTGGGCAGGCGCAGCGTGGTGAGGTGCTCGTCGAAGGCCCGCCACACCTGGATCTGCGAGTCGGTGACCGAGGCGAACAGCCGCCCGTCGGGGCTGACGGTGAGGTCGCCGCGGTTCCACGGCCGGACGCCGGTCTGCAGCGTGTCGTCGGAGGAGCGGGCGCCCTTGACCGGGTTGACGACCAGGTCGCCCTTGCTCTCCTCGATCAGGTCGCCGCCGCCTGCGGTGACCGCCAGGGGGGCGCGGCAGTGGCAGACGCCCGCGGGCGGCTGGCTCAGCTCCACCTCCAGCCCGGGCAGCGCGCGCCGCTCCACCTCGCCGCGCGCGCCGTCGGCCCGGACGTAGATCGCCTCGCCCTTCTCCGTCATCGCGCCGTCGTAGGCGGGGATCGAGGCGAACGTGTCTCGGTCGAGGTCCCAGACGTGGTCGTGCCTGACGCCGACGTCGTCGGTGTACGTGATCATCACGTACCGGTCGACGGTGCCGTAGCGGCCGTAGTACTGCACGTCCCCGCGGATCGGCCGGGAGCGCACCGGCTCGCCGGTGGCCGCCCGCCAGACGATGAGCCGCCTGGTCGTGGTCAGCAGCACGTCGCGGCCGGTGGGCGAGACGGCGATCTCGACCGGCGACTCGTCCTTCAGCCCGAGCCCGGTGAAGCCGCCCGCGCGCTTGCCGGTGCGCGGGTCCCAGAGCCTGATCGCGTCGTCGCTCGCGCTGGCCAGGATCCTGCCGTCGCGGCTCAGCGCCCGGACCGTCTCGCCGGCCGTGGCCGGGTCCTTGAACACGGCCACCTCGCGCTGGGCGAGCGCGGCCGTCAGCGCGGCGCGGGCCTGCGGGGTGCCGGCCAGCCGCCAGGCGGCCACGCTGAGCTGCATGGCCACTCGCGGGTCGCGCTGCCGCAGCCCGTCCGCGACCTGCGCCAGCCGCGTTCCCTCCGCCCTGTCGCGCTGCGCCGCGACGGCCTCGGCCCGCTCGTCGGCCAGCCTGCCCTGCTGGACGGCCAGACCGGCCGCGACCAGCGCGATCACCAGCAGCCCCGCCAGGCTGAGCGTGACCAGCCGGTTCCGCCTGGCCTTGCGCCTGGTGAGCTGGGCGCCCGCGTCCAGGAAGTCCCTTTCGACCGGTGACAGGGTGATGTTCCTGCGCGCGGTGGCCGCCCAGTGCAGGGCGTTCTGCAGGCTGTGGTTCTGGAACAGGTCGCCGTCCCTGCGTCCGGCCTGGTGCCAGCGCCTGGCCGCGGACAGGATCTCGCGGTGCACGGCGAGCCCGTCCCTGTTGGCCTCGATCCAGCGGCGGTAGCGCGGCCAGGCGTGCGGCAGCGCGGGCCGTGACAGCCACACCTCCTCGCCGTCGCGGCCGAGCAGGTAGCCGAAGACGTCCAGGATCCTGGCCACCGCCGCGGACTCCGGCAGCGGGCGGCCCTCCATCAGCTCCGACAGCGCCGCGCGCCGCACCGACAGCTCGCCGCCCTCGCCCACCGTGACCAGCCGCAGGAAGACCTCGGCCGCCGCCTCGTGCTCCTCGCGGCTCAGCGACTCGTACGCCTGCTCGGCCAGCGCGCCCAGCCCGGGGTCGTCGGCCGCGACGGCCATGCCGGCCGCCTGGCCGCTGCCCCGGGCCAGCAGGTACGCGGTGTCGAGCGCGCTGTCGCCGCTGACCAGGGCCAGCAGGAGCTGCCTGGCGGTGGGACGGCGCGCCGGGTCCTTGCCGAGCGCGGCGGCCACCAGCGGGCGCACCGAGTCGGGCAGCGCACCCAGGTCGGGGTTGGCCGACAGCACCCGGTGCATGACGCCGCCCAGGCTCTCGGCCTCGAACGGGTCGGCGCCGGTCGCCGCGTGGACCATGATGCCGCCCCAGGCGAACACGTCGGCGGGCATGCCGGCCCGCTGCCCGGTGAACACCTCCGGCGCCATGTACGTGGGCGTGCCGGTGACCAGGCCGGTCGCGGTCAGCGACATCTCCGCCGTCCTGGCGATGCCGAAGTCGATCACGCGCGGGCCGTCCGGGCCGAGCAGCACGTTGTCGGGCTTGAGATCGCGGTGGATGACGCCGGCGTCGTGGATGGCGGTCAGTGCCGTGGCCACGGCGGTGGCGAGCCGGTGCAGGTCGGTGCCGGTGAAGCGGCGGCCGTCCGCGACCGCCTTGCGCAGGCTCGGGCCCTCGACGTACTCGCTGACGATGTACGGCCGCGGCCCCTCCAGCACGGCCTCGATCACCGGGGCGGTGCAGAAGGCGGCCACCCGCTGCGCCGCGGTCGCCTCCCTGGCCAGCTGGGCGGCCTGGTCGCCGTGCAGGACCTTGATCGCCACGCGCCTGCCGTCCTCGGCGTACGCCTCGTAGACCACGCCCTGCCCGCCCGCGCCGAGCCGCCCGGCCAGCCAGTAGCCGCCGAGCCGCTGCGGATCGCCCGTCATCAACATTCCCACGGCGAGTTGGATGCGCGGGCGCCCGGGAAAGTTGCGGACCGAAATCCTGACGTTCGTCCGGCTCGGCGTTGTGTGCACTTTTACCGGATTCCGGGTTGAACCGCGCCGGGTTCGCGTCCCGTACTGCTTGCCGTACCAGCCGGACTAACCATCTGTGAAGAGGTTTCATGATGTCTGCTCGCAAGTTCGCGCTTCCCGTCGCCGCGCTCGCCGGGGCCCTGGTGTGCGCCGCTGTCGTGCCCGGCCAGGCCGTCGCCGCCGATGCGTCCGACGAGGTGTACCTGGCGGCCGGCTTACGCGGGGCCAACGAGGTTGGCACCCGCGGTGACCAGGACGGGCGCGCCACGGTCGTGCTGCGGATCAGCGACGGCGAGGTCACCTTCGCCGCCCGCTGGAACAAGATCGGCACCCCGGCCGGTGGTCACGTCCACGCCGGGGCCAAGGGCGTCAACGGCGACGTCGCGCTCGAGTTCTTCACCAGGCCGCTGCCCAGGAGCGTGCTCGGCGTCACCGGCACGATCAAGGCCGACCCGGCGCTGGTCAAGGCGCTGACCGACGACCCGGGCGCCTTCTACGCCAACCTGCACGACGCCGCGCACCCCAAGGGCGCCGTACGCGGGCAGTTCCACCGGCTGAGCCGGCCCGTCGACCTGCACGGCGTCCTGCAGGGCAGCAACCAGGCGACGCTGTCCGCCCGCGCCGACGCCGCGCAGGAGGTGCGGGCCGACGACGGGCAGCGGCGCGGCGACGCCGACGGCCGGGCGACCTGGTGGCTGCGCCCGCACGGCTCGGCGATCGGCTACACCGCGACCTGGTCGGGGCTCGGCCGGGTCACCGCGGGACACCTGCACAAGGCCGCGCCCGGCGCGAACGGCCCGGTGGCCGTCGACCTGTTCGCCGCCAAGGGCCTGCCGGAGAACCTGACCGGCGTGGCCGGCGACGCCCCGGCCGACCCGGCGGTGGTCAAGCGGATCGCCGCCGCTCCCGGCCGCTACTACGCGAACCTGCGCACCGCCGACTTCGACGGCGGAGCCGTGCGCGGGCAGCTGTCCGGCCGCCCGTTCGCGCACCCGCGTGCCGTCACCGCCGACGTGCTGCGCGGCGCCCAGATCTACGCCTGCACCCGGCAGCCGTCGGGCGGGTACGCCTTCACCCAGCACGGCGTGACGGCCGGGCTGCGGCGCGGCATCGACCACTCGTTCGTCACCCCGGCCGCGGGCCCGCCGCAGTGGATCGCGCCCGACCGCAGCGCGGTGCGCGGCGCGGTCGTGACCAGGACGCCGAACGGCGCGGGCAACATCCCCGAGCTGGTGCTCGACGCCACCCAGGCGGGCGCGCCCACCGGGCTGCTCGCCCACACCACCCAGATCCTGCGGCTGAACACCGAGGGCGGACTCGCGCCCGCCGGATCCTGCACGCCGGGCAGCCAGGCCCGCGTGCCCTACGGCGCCGACTACGTGTTCCTCGGATAGACCTCAGGTCCGCCGGGGAGGAATCGGTCCCCTCCCCACGCGGACCCTCCCCAGGCCGATCCCGGCTCCGTCCCCCCGGCCGCCGATCGGCCCTCGCCTCCGGGGTACTCCGGCCCACCCCGGTCGCGACGACGCCCCGCCGCAAGGGAGCCTGCGGCGGGGCGTTCGCGTGTCTCGGGACCCGCTGGCCTTCGGAACTAGGACAGGCCGGGCGCGGGGAACTGCGCGGTCAGCTCGCTGACCTCGTGGTGCACGCGGGTGATGACGTCTTCCGCGTCGCCCTTGGCCAGGGCCGTGACGACCTCGTCCATCCAGGCGCCGATCTGGCGCATCTCCGCCTCGCCCATGCCGCGCGAGGTGACCGACGGGGTGCCGATGCGGATGCCCGAAGGGTCGAACGGCTTGCGGGTGTCGAACGGCACCGTGTTGTAGTTGGTCTCCAGGCCGGCGCGGTCGAGCGCCTGCGCGGCCGGCTTGCCGCCGATGCCCTTGGGCGTCAGGTCGAGCAGGATCAGGTGGTTGTCGGTGCCGCCGGACACCAGGTCGAAGCCGCGGCTGGACAGCTCGTCGGCCAGCGCCTTGGCGTTGGCGACCACCTGGTGCGCGTACGTCTTGAACGCGTCGGTGGACGCCTCGTGCAGCGCCACCGCGATGGCGGCGGTGGTGTGGTTGTGCGGGCCGCCCTGCAGGCCGGGGAAGACGGCCTTGTTGAGCGCGGTGGCGTGCTCGTCGGTGGTGGCCATGAGCATGGCGCCGCGCGGGCCGCGCAGGGTCTTGTGCGTGGTCGTGGAGATCACGTCGGCGTGGCCCACCGGGGACGGGTGCGCGCCGCCCGCGACCAGGCCGGCGATGTGCGCGATGTCGGCGGCCAGCACGGCGCCGACCTCACGGGCGATCGCGGCGAAGCCCTCGAAGTCGATGGTGCGCGGAATCGCGGTGCCGCCGCAGAAGATCAGCTTCGGCCGGTGCTCCAGCGCCAGCTCGCGGACCTCGTCGAGGTCGATGCGGCCGGTGTCCTTGCGCACGCCGTAGCGGACGGAGTTGAACCACTTGCCGGTGGCCGAGACCGACCAGCCGTGCGTGAGGTGGCCGCCGAACGGCAGGCCCATGCCGAGCACGGTGTCGCCGGGCTGCAGGAAGGCCAGGTAGATGGCCAGGTTCGCGGGCGAGCCCGAGTACGGCTGCACGTTGGCGTGGTTGACGCCGAACAGCGACTTGGCGCGGTCGATCGCGACGGTCTCGATCTGGTCGATGACCTGCTGGCCCTCGTAGTAGCGCTTGCCCGCGTAGCCTTCGGAGTACTTGTTCGTCAACACGGTGCCGGTGGCTTCGAGCACGGCCTTGGAGACGTAGTTCTCCGACGCGATCAGCTTGACGGTGTCCGCCTGACGACGCTCTTCCGCCTTGATGAGCTCGGCGATCCGCGGGTCGACGCTAGCGAGAGAACTCATGACTCTCCTGTCATCGTTGACAACTGCGAAGACCCAGGCGCACGGCCTCCGCTCCTTTCGCTCCCTGGTGGTCGATCCCACCGATTGCGCCAGTCGCGACGCCCTAGACGATAGCGGACCCGCACACCGTCCGTGATGGCGGCTCGGCCGCCGTCACCTGATGCGATTGACGCCCGGCCAGAGCCGGTCGACCTCGGCGTTCAGAATGGCTCCGATCAGCACGGCGAGCGCGGTGATGTAGAGCCACAGCAGCAGCGCGATGGGGGCGGCCAGCGAGCCGTACACCGAGACGGGCGAGAACCAGGCGGCCAGCACGGCGCGCAGCACGGCGGCGCAGGCGATCCACAGGAACAGGGCCAGCACCGCGCCGGGCAGCTCCCGGTACCACTTCGTGCGCACCGGGACGCTCACGTGGTAGAGCACGGTCAGGAACAACACCGACCCGATGATCACCACCGGCCAGTACAGGATGTCGATGAGCACGCCGTACTGGGCCGGCAGCGCGTCCTTGATCAGGGTCGGCCCGACCACCAGCACGGGCATGACGACGATGCCGATGAGCAGCCCGACCAGGTACAGGCCGAACGACATGAGCCTGGTCCTGATGATGCCGCGTTCCTCGCCCAGTCCGTAGGCGACCGAGATCAGGTCCACGTAGACGTACAGCGCCCGCGAGCCCGACCACAGCGACAGCAGGAAGCCGAGCGAGATGATCGACACCTTGCTTGCGTCGTCGCTGAGCACGTCGGTGATGAGCGGATTGATCACCTTCTGCACGGCGTCGTCGGTGAACGCCAGCCCGGCCTGCTGGATCACCCAGGTCTTGACCTGGTCGACCACGGTCGCGCCGAGCCAGGTGCTGAGCTTGCCCAGCACGCCGATCAGCCCCAGCACGAACGGCGGCAGCGACAGCAGCGCGAAGAACGCCGCCTCGCCCGCCAGCCCGGTCACGCGATAGTTGACGCCGGCGTTCGTGGCCGCGCGCACGATCGCCCACGACTTGGTGTCGAGCACCCAGTTCAGCCTGGCCCGCGCGTTCGAGGCGAGCCGCCTCTTGGGCCGGGAAGGCGCATCGGTGGACGTCATGGCACCCAACGGTATTCGCAGTGACTCTTCGGGACAGCTTAGTCCTGCCCTGGCCAGGGGGGACGATGCACCTGCCCAGGTGGGGGCGGCCGGCGGCGGTGCCGGTCAGCGGTCCGAGCGGGGCTTGCGTCCCTCGCCCGGGTCGCCGGCGAACGCCTGGGCGATCTCCATCCAGGCCCTGGCCGCCGGGCCGGTGATCTCCAGCGCGGTGTCCGCGAGGTGGACGCGCTGGGTGACAACGAGGCAGAAGTCGAGCATCGGGCCGCGTACGACGTCGGCCGCCCCGGCCGGGCCCGCCGTCCAGGGGCCGCCGTCGGGCATGGTCAGCTCCACGCGTACCGGCTGCGGCGGCTCGGGCAGCCGGCGCACGGCGAAGCCGTACGGCTTGGCGCGGTAGCCGATCGAGGCCACGTGCCGCAGCCGCGCGGTGGGGGCGCGGGTGACGCCGAGCGCGTCGGCCACGTCCTGGCCGTGCGCCCAGGTCTCCATGAGCCGGGCGGTGACGAAGGACGCGGCCGACATCTCCAGCCAGAACCAGGGCACCCGGGTCTTGGCGTCGAGCGTGGAGCACACCCGCAGGCAGTTCGCCCGCGAGGTGCGGAACCAGGCGTGCACCTCGGTCGCGGGCAGGGTGCGGGCCTCGGCGGCGACGGCGTCGACGGAGCTGAAGCCGGCCAGCAGCTCGGCGTAGGCCACCGGGTCGGAGGCGGCCAGGCTCGCGGCGTCGTCGAACCAGGCCAGGTGGCTGATCTGGTCGCGGATCGCCCACCCGGCGGCGGGCGTGGGCCGCTCCCAGTCCGCCGCGCTCAGCGGCTTCAGCAGTTCTTCCAGTGATGCGGTCTCGGCGGCCAGGTCGTCGAGTAACTCGCCCATGAGGTCCACGCCCGCACCTTAACCCGAACAAGCTTCTAGGAGAATAATGGGGACGTGATCTGCGAGAGCTGCAAACAACGACGCCACGACGAATGCCGCGGCGGATCGTGGTGCGACTGCCAGCACCAGACAAACACCCGCCCTGAGGATAGCGTTCCCGACGACCAGGACGGACACGAGCCCGAACCGCTCGTGAACTGGCTCCGACAGGGGTAGTCAGACAGCGGGGCAAGACGATCTAGGGTCGCTCGCTCTGAACTTATGCGCGAACGTGCATAGCCCTTGACCTTGATCAGGGGCCTACTTAGCGTCCTAGTCACGTTCACGCATGGTCGGGAGGCCAACACATGGATGATCTTCAGCTAACACGCATCGCAGGCGATGAGAACTGCAATCGGGATGACTGCCCGACCATCTACCGAACCAGCCGTGGAACCATCGCGGTGCAAGGCGATCACCTCGTCAACCAGGTCACCCCAAGCGGGGAGGCAATCGTGGAAATCCCAGAGGAACTTCTGCGAAAGGCGTTCCGTGCGCTTGGAGGGTGACGACTGGAAGGCGTTCTTCGATGCCTTCCGAAACGACGCCTTCCGGCTGGAAACTCTCCCTGCCTACGGCGTCCCCGAGGAGGACGTCGAGTTCCGCGAGTGGCGTAAGACGGGGCGCCTGGACGTACCCCCTGACGACCCTTGGTTCGTTCGCGTTCGCCACTTCAGGGCAACCGGCCGCACCATCGGGCGCGTCCGGGTGCTGACCCGGCCCCTCACGGAGTACCAGCGGTTCCAATTCGCGTTCTACCCGCTCAGCTCTGCCGCTGGAGAGGACATCAGGATTCTCGATGTAACCGACGTGGAGAATCCTGTATCGGGAGTTCAAGACTTCTGGCTGTTCGATGACTCCCGAGTCGTGCTCATGCACTACCTAGAGGACGGCACCCAAAGTGGCCGGGAGCTCTTGGAGCAAATAGACCCGGCACCCTTCGTGGAGTACAAGCACCGGGCACTCGCTCTGTCCGTACCGTTCTTGGAGTACCTCAGAGCGTGAAGGTCGACCCGCAACAGGCCGGTGAAGACCGGCAACGCCTAGCGGAAGCGCTCCGCGACTTGCGGAGAGCGTCAGGACTATCCGGCGCGGGACTGGCCCGACGTTGCAACATGAGCCAATCCAAGGTTTCCCGCATCGAGAGCGGGAAGATCCTCCCGTCCGTTGTAGACGTGGAGCGCATGCTTCAAGCACTCGGGGTGGACAGGGCGACCGCTAACGGCCTTCTCGACCTAGCCAGGGTTGCCAACACAGAGTTCCGAGACATCCGGGCATCGGTACGCCGGGGGCTCCACCACCGACAGCGCGAACTAGCGGCCCTGGAAGCGAACGCCATCCGGATGCGATACTTCCTGCCCGCTCTCGTGACTGGTCTACTCCAGATACCTGAATACATGAGAGCAGCCATGGACATGCCCGTGGAGCCCGCACAAGGCGACACATCGCGCGCCATCGCCCTCAAGCTGGAGAGGCAGGCCGTTCTCCAGAATCGGGGCAAGCGATTCGAGTTCCTGCTCACGGAGCAGGCCATACGTTGGCAGCTCTGTTCCGCGCCGGTCATGGCACTGCAGGTTGACCGGCTCATCTCGCTATCGCGATTCCCGAATGTGAAAGTAGGAATATTGTCCTACGGCCGTGACATGGCTGTCGGACCGATGAATACCTTCACGTTGTATGACGATTCTCTTGCGACCGTAGAGACGTTTACGGGTCAGATCGTTTTACGTGATCCAAAAGACATTAGTCACTACCACTTGTTGTTCTCCTACTTCGGAGACCATGCCCTTTGGGACGACCAGGCGCGGACGCTGCTGGCGGAGATATCTACCGGGTTTATGCGACTACATGAATCGCCGTAGATCACCCCTGGCCTGGGCTCTTAACGTCGAGGCATGACGGCCACGGACATCCCCACCGACGTAACACCTCTGGGTGATCCCATCCCCCAAGACGCCGCACAGGTCCAGCGAGACCTCTTGGACACGCTGCTCCTGATCTTGGATGTCGAGGGCGTCAACGCCCAACTGATCTCGCGGGTGTGGGTCGAGGCCAAGAGCGGGGCGTCCTCATCCGTGGAGCGGCGGTGGCATCCGCCGCAGCTCATCATCTACGCGGACGGTGGGTGGCGGGTGGCCACCGTGAGCATCGGGCCTCGCTCGGGGTGTTACGCGGTCGAGCTGGCGCAGATCGGCCCCGGCAATCAGCCGCTGGCGGATCGGATCGAAGTGGTCCCCGTGAACAAGCCGTCGAGGGTCGCGCGTCTGATCGCGCAGAACAAGCGGTACCAGCGTGGCCACGTCAGCGAGGCGTCATGAGCGGCATCGCGACGACGGTGACGGGCTTTCGCTACCCGTACGTGATCGGCTGGAGTGGAGAGGTTCAGCAGCATCGGTTGCGGTGGGAACTGCGCCGGGACGGCGAGAGGCTGGCCTACGCCGAAAGCCGCCCATCCGATTACGTCTACGGCGTGCTGCGGCTGCGGCAGGGCCAGAAGAGGACGGGCAAGCCCGACTTCACCACTGTCAATACGCGGCGGCAGTGGAGGTGCATGGACAAGCGGCTGTGCCAGGTGTGCGCGGGGTCGGCAGTGGACCCGGAAACGGGCCGGATCTGGTGGCTTCTTTCCTCATGCGAAGGTGAGGCGGGGGACGGGTTCACCAACGCCCCGCCGACATGCCGGGTCTGCATACCCGAGGCGATCTCGCAGTGTTCGCACCTGCGCCGCAACGCCGCCGTGTTCACGGTGGGAGCCTGCTATCCGCACGGCGTGCGGGGGGATGTGTTCCTGCCCTACCTGCCACCGGTGGTGCCGTTCAGGAGCAACGCCGTGGTGCGCTTCGCCGACGAGGAGATCGCCTATTGCGTCGCACGGGAGCTGCTGGTGCGACTACATGACGTGCAGCCGGCCGTCACAGACGGCGATGCGCGATAGGTCGCCGCGTAGACGCGCGGCTGGTGGCTGCGAACCCGTCACCAGTCGTGCCACCACCTCGGGTCGCCCGGCCCGAGTGGAGGGAGGTAGGTAGATGGACCTGTACGCGAGGGATCTCGGAGCCTCGGAGTTCCGCCGCATGTGCGGCGGCAACCAGGACAACGACGAGATGGAGTCCTGCGTGGAGATCGCGGCGATTCCCG
Organism: Nonomuraea antri; assembly: GCF_013283785.1. Lineage (GTDB taxonomy): Bacteria > Actinomycetota > Actinomycetes > Streptosporangiales > Streptosporangiaceae > Nonomuraea > Nonomuraea antri. The sequence continues at coordinate 37,542 of NZ_JABCPZ010000003.1, read as the reverse complement.
GTCTGAGCGACGCGTTCGCCCTGCGGGACTCGAAGAACCCGGATGCCGGGACGCTCCGGTTCACCAGGTCCGAGCTGGAGGCGTTCCAGAAGGCGACCATCTAGTACACCACCGATGACGGCCCCTGCCCGCCTCAATCAGGCAGGGGCCGTTCCCTTCGACTGTACGGGGAACGATGCACTGGCACGCTTACACGTGGCTCGGCAACGGGGCGGACCTGGCCCGCGAGGGTGAACGCCGCCCCACCTCACCGGACTTTCACACGTCGGCCCTGCCGCCGATGCGGACGGGGTTGTGGCTGGCAAAGCCCGCATCGCGGATCGCCGAGACCTTCGATGACGCGAGCAAAGCCGTCGAGTGGATGTCCCAGACGTTCGGTCTGCACGGCGTCGCGGAAGGCCAGATCCCGTTGGAGAGCCGTGAGGCGCTGGCGGCCGATCTGTTGCCGCGCGGTGTTGATGTGCAGTGGGGCGAGTGGCTGCCTGGGGGCCGCTTCATCACGGTGGGCATGGTCTGCTGCCCCAACCGGCACGTGAGCAATCCATGCCCGGTAAGTCGCTAGAGATGAGACGTGCCCCTGTAGAAGAAGAGAGCCCCGCCCCAAGGAGCGAGGGTTCCAAGGACGGGGCGGGGCTCTGTCTTGCCCATTATGGTGACGCTATGAGACCGCGTAAACGCCTTGTGTTGATAGTCGTGATCGCGTGTGTACTCATGTGGATCGCCTTGACCACCTGGGCGATCGCGTGGATGACCTCTGATCTCGGCTGAAAGCCCCTTAGCATCGCTGGCATGGCCCCGCCTGGGTACCTCATTCGCTGCCAGGCGGGGCCACCGCGTGTCCGGCCGGGGGTGCCGTACGTCTGCGTTTTCACGTACCCGGGTCCTCGTAGATGACGTACCCGCGTAGGACGTACGAAGGGCCCCCACGAGGCCAGTGGGGGCCCGATGCCGCCGCTGACGGTATGGCAGTTCCCTCCAGCGGTGACAATGTCCTGCTACCCCCACTTCATCCCGATCACACTCGCCACGCCGAGGATGCGCGTTACGTGCATTTGGAGTGGTCAGGGGCACAATGGAGGAGCGGGGGCGCTCAGGGCATCGAGCCGTCCAGCAGGGTCGAATCGGGGGGGTTTGCTCTGCTTTTGGGCCCATCGGCGATGCTCTGAGTGCCCTTCCTGTCATCCCATAGTGGCAGAACCCTGTGGCCCCGCCTGGTGCTGGCCAGGCGGGGCTATGGTCCCTAGGCCGCGACTTCGTCCACCGTGGCCAGGCTTGCCGCGTCCAGCTTGACCTTGGACCTCGACCGGGAAGCCCTGGCGGGCCGCTTCGCGGGGGCGGGCGTCGGGGCCTGCGCGGCCATCATCGCGGACAGGATCTCCTGAAGCATCTCCGTTCCGGCCGGGGTGGTCAGGAACGCCCGCACGGCGCTCTCGGTAACCGTCTCGGCGGCGGGCTCCTCGATGGCCGGGACAACCGGCTCAGGCGTGGACGCGTCAACCTCGTCCCACTCGTCTTCGGTCAGGTAGTACGACGCAGCGGGAGCGGCGTCCTTCATACCCGAGAGGACTTCTGTTTCATCAGACGCAACCACGGCGGGGGCAGGGGCGAGCGCGAACACCGGAGCCACCTCGGCCGACTCCTCCGGCGCGTCCTCGGTGGGGACGTCCTCACGGAACACCTCCCAGATGGTGTCGCCCTCGATGTCGTCGGCGTCGTCGGCCGCCGGTGCGCCCACGTACCGGTACATCTGCGCGGGCCTGCCGCCCGTGCTGGCCGCCTTGAAGCTCTCGATGGTGTCCATGTCGGCGATCAGGGTCTCCAGTTCGGCCTTGCGGATGCCGAACTTGCGGTAGATGACGGTGGAGGCCACGCCCGTCTCCCCGGCCTCGGCGATGAAACGCTCCACCCGCAGCGCAAGCGGGAGTTCCTGGGCCATCTCAGCCTCAGGCAGGATGTAGGCCACGCTCTCCACGCTGTAGGTGACCAGAGCCAAGGCGGCGTCAAAGTCGGCCACGCTGATCTCCTCCCGCTGGTCGGCAAGCGCGTACAGAGCGGCCAGGCGCACCATGTACGCCATCGCCCGTTCGGTGTACTGCGACAGCTCCTCAGATCCGTTGGTCAGGGCCTCACAGATGGGCCGATGGGTAGTCTCGAAGACCTGGGCCACGTGCCGGGGCACGGTCACCGTGTCGGCGTCACGCGCCCAGTCCGCCACCTCCCGCAGCGCCCTCGCGCAGGCCCGGATGACCTGGGCCGTGTCGGTGGCCTCGAAGACGGGCAGCGTCTTGGACTGGTAGACCCACACCGGGAAGAACCGGTTGTACGTGCCGCCGGTGGCGTCTCGGCTACCGCTGATCGCGGCCCAGTTCTTCGGCTGGACGTGGCCGATGATGGCCACGTGCGGACGGCGGATCTTCACATCGTCGTGCTTGGTCTTGTGGCTGATCGTCTGGCCGTCCCACGCCTTGCGCAGGTACACGCCCACCTTGGTGTCGCGGCGGGCGTTGGTGATGAAGGTGTCCATCTCCTCTTCCAGGAACAGCACCGGCTGAGCGGTGCCGTTGGCGCTGCGCTCGTCCAACTCCCCGATGAAGCCCAGCCCGGTGGCCGGAAGGCCGTGCACGGTGTTGTCTTCGCTGAAGGTGCGGAAGGCCGCCTCCAGCACGCGGGAGGCGATGCCGGTAGCGGTGCCCTTGCGGCCCAGCCCGGACGGGCCGCACAGGACCGGCCAGAACATCAGCGGCGACGCCCCCTTGCCGGTCTCCACGGCAGGCCCGTTGCCGATGTAGGCCGAGAACCCGGCCATGAGCGAGACGAGGACTCCCGTCCTGTCGCCCTCGGTGTAGGGGTCGAGGGCTGAGGTGATGGAGCCGAACAAGCCAGAGAAAGCGGCAGAGCTGATGACAGGGCGAGAGTCGTGCATGGCGAAGGTAGCCTTACTGTGCTGGCCCACAGCGTGAGTCTTTGGCGAGAGGAGCGCTGTGGGCTGGTCTATGTTGAGGGCCGACTTTCTTAGTTCGTGAGAATCGTCATCACGAGGTGTCGGCGGCCAGCGAGTGAAGCTGGCAAGCAGGAACTTAGAGGGACTTTTATCAATCTGTCAATTCCCTCATCGGGGTGACTTCTTGATTGTGTGCTAGCACACATCCAGGGGGGATACCCGAGATCATTACACGGGAAAGCCCGAAGGTCCTGCCTCCTCCGCCCCTCCCGTACGGTAAAGCTTTTTAGTTCCTGGAAATAGGGGTTTCCGCGTCGCTGACAAAACAAAAAGGCCCCGAGTCATCCGCAAAGGACGAACTCGGGGCTTGGTGTGAGCGGTCAACTCGGGCAGACGGGGCAGGGCAGGAACTCGGGCGCGACGGCACAGGCCGGGGCGGTCGCACAGCCCGCCGACATGCATCCGGCGATGAAAGCCCGGTGTTCCGCGCTGGCTCGGTAGACGAGACACTCCCACTCGTGGCCCTGGCCGGCCTGGGTGCAGCACTCCGGCTCGGGGCCCACTCGCCGGCTTCCTCTACCTGGCCTTTTGCGTCCGCCGGCAAACCGGCCGTTGGCCCTGGCCGGTAGGCGTGGCCATTGTCTCTCACGCCTGCCCTCCGGCGTCCAGGGTGACCAACTCCAGGGCTCGCAGCAGGCGGGCCAGGGTCTCGCTGCTCTGCCGGTGGGCGGTGATAAGGCGGTTCACCACAGCCGCACCCTTGGACCCGATGTCCACCGTGTTGCCGACCGACAGTTCAGCTTCCAGGCGGGCGCAGATGTCGGCGGTGTGGCAGGCCCGACGCAAAAGCGTCAGCTTGTCCTCGGGTAGGTCGAATTCCGCGGTGACCGATTCCCAGAGGTTGCGCCCTTCCGGACCGAACTCATCCATGCGTTTCCTCCTATACGCAAAAAGGCCCCCAGACTCACGGAGAGCCTGGGGGCGCGATGGGCTAAGCCCACGTGACGGCGGCCTTCAAAAGGCCCTCAGAATTGACTACAGCCGCTTCTGGAGTGACGGGCTGGGCGCCACCGGGGAAGGACAGCACACGTGCGCCGTACAGGTGCAGGGCGTCGATCTGGTTGCGGCGGAACTTCTCCACCTTCTGCTCGCGGAAGCTCGTGAACTGGCTGGCGAACGTGGTGAACGCCTGATGCCCGGCCAGGATGTCCACGCCTGCGGGCATGGCCGTAGTGGAGACCACGGTGAACCCGGCCAGGCGGGCAACCACGCCGTTGGCCGTGGCCTGCCCCTCGCCGAGAGCGGCGGCGTTGGCGATGTCCGGGGCACGCAGAAGGAAGCGCTTGACCTTCGGCGAGACGACCACGAACCGTCCGCCCGGCACGTCGGACGTGTCCAGGCGCTCCATCATGTCGAAGACCGCTTCGAGCAGCGCCTCACCCTTGTCGTAGCTCTTGGTGATGGTGCTGACGTCCACCTGCGGCATCGCCGTAGCCGAGGCCGCAACCTTGGCACCAACGAAAGTGTCCGTCTCCGTGGCCAGAGCCTTAATGGACTCCTGAGTGGCCGGGGCCGCCAGAGCGCCGGCAACCTGGACAGTCTCAATGTCGCGGACGTAGAACGCGATGTAATCGGCCTCGGTGATATCGACGTACTGCTCGACCGTCTTCAGGTCCTCGATGGTCATGCCCGCCGCGTCGGTGTACTTGCCGACATTCGGCCGGATCAGGCCGTTGATCACGACCCGGTCGCCCTTGTCGGCGATGTTTCCCTCATACTCGCGGTTACACACCAGCGGCGAGGCCCAGACGAGAAGCGGGTCGAACTGGGTGAGGAGTTCGTTGCTCCAGTCCGTGGGCACCCAGGAATAGGTGCCGTCGTGGGCGTAGGCGGGCATCGGCTCAATAGCCAAGAGAATGTCCTTTCAGAGACAGTTAGCGACGCTGGCGAGCATCGCGTGGAATCGCTTGAGCGGAGTAGCGGTTCTGTCCCTGCGGGCCGATGCCGAGATGCTGATCGAACTTAGGCTCGGAGGGACCGAAACGGCCAAGGAACCCGGAAATGGCGTGAGAGTCCACCTCTCCGTCCTCCGCGAGGAAGGCAGCGAGGTTCAGCACGGACAGCGCCTTGTCGTCCAGCTCGACACCGCACTCGTCCCGCGCAACAGCACGGATCTTGCGGACGGTGTCCTGCTGACGCAGTTGGGCAAGGTTCTGTTCCAGCTCCGCCGCTCGGGCCGTTGCGGCCTCCAGGTCGGCGGTGGCTCTCTTCCACTTGTTCTCGTTCAGACGAGACCAGTACTTCCAGCGGTCTGCGTCGTTCTCGAACTGTGGGGTTCCTTCGACATCGGCCACCGGCTCGGGTGCGGTCGTGGCCTCAGTCGTGATGTCGTCCATATCGGACCTCCTGTGAAGTTCGCCGCCCATTCCAGGCGTGCAGGCATGAAAAAAGGCAGTCCGAAGACTGCCTGGATGGAGGACAAAGGAGCGCTTGGCCCTACGGCCTAGACCCCTCTGCGGATGTGTATAGGGTGGACCTTTCAGAGAAGTCCGAAGGGGAGCGAACCCCCCGGCGGCTCTCACTTCGCCTCAGACTTATATGGGGCGGATAAGAGCCCGATCGTCCTAATGAGGCCCTGTGGCGTTAGTCACCCAAGAACAGGAGTCAGCCCACAGAGGCAGGCTGGATCTCCTTCCCCAGATCTATCTGTCGGACAAAGGCGGAGAGGTCCGCACAGGGAACCCTGGTCTTTGCCAACTACCTGGGCCAGTCCCAGGGCGAGGGCGTTCTCGCTGAAGACCAAAGCACCGTACGGACCAAAGAGCCGGCTGTTGTCGCTGAGGAGGCCCTCTGACACAACAACAAGAAGTGCCCCGGCCTTGGGAGACCGGGGCACGAAGTGAGCCAATCACAAAGTCTGGCAGTGCCCTGGAGGGCACATCCGATTGGAGCGTCAAGACCGGTGATCTGGAGTCGCAGTCCTCACGGAGACTCCGTGAGTCCGTCTCGGTGCGGATCAGTGCAGTGTCCTGCACTTAACCCTGAATCTCTGACTGGTACTGACCCTGTCGCTGTAGCTGCCGCTACCGCTCCAACTAGTCCTACTGCTCTAACTACTACTTGTGCACCGCTGGACGGGGCACATAGCGACCGATGCCCTCTCTAGATGGCCCAGCCCTCTGGCAAGTCGTGGTCGTCCCGAGGCTTCGAGTGCTCCCACTCGTCGGCGGTAGCGCCGGGGGCGGCTTCGGTCACCGAAGTGGGCTGCTCAGAACCCGACACTCCGCCCTCGACCTCCGCTGCGGGTGGGGTGGTGGTCTTGGCCTGCTTGTCGGCGACAGTCACCACCTCGGGCTCCAGCGAGTGCAGCAGCACGAGATACCCACTGTTCTTCACCCTGGCCAGATCATCGGTGATCGAGCACGGCACAGACAACGCCAGCCTGGGAGCGTTGCCGCCCTTGCCACCTTCGCCGTCCTTCGTCAGGAAGCCGCGCACCAAGAGGTGGTCAAGCTGCTCGTACAGATCATGTCCGTTGCCGGAATAGCCCACCATGCGGGCAATATGCCGGATACCCACTTCACTGACGTTCCGTCGTCCGTTGACCGACAGTGATACACCTACGGCCAGATGGAGCGCCGCGCGAGTGATGTCCGGGTGTCGCAGCAAGCCGCGCTTTTCCCCGAACTCGCGGTATACCATCCGTTGCCACTGCAAGATCGAATCGCTGTCGGCAGTCACGATCTGGCGTGGGACGACCTTGTCCGTAGTGGCGTCATCTGACATGGGGTTCCTAGGGGCTGTGAGCAGGGAAGACGCGGAGACGCGTCGCGCTCGCATGGATACCTGATGCCGTCCGACTTGGACAAACCGTGACGTAGAGAGGCCCCGGCCCTTGTCGGGGCCAGGGCTGATGGTAGACGCCTAGATCGGCTCCCTACTCCTCAACACGTGCTACGGCGTCAAGCATGCCGGAAAGCGTTTGACCTGGAACGCCGACCGCCTTGGCCGCAAGTTCCGGAAAGATGCCGAAATGCATATGGAAGAAGGGTTCCCCTTGCCTGCTGCGCGACGACGGGGCCACCGCCGGGGGTTCATAAACCACCTGCGGGACTGCCGAGGGGTCCGAGGCGTCAACCCAGGCCCGCCCACCAGGCATCACCTTGACGTAGCTCATGGAGACGCCAGAGGAGCGGAGGAAGGAGTTCTTTTCCGGCACATCAAGACTCTCCCAGTATTCGCCCCATGTTTCGCCCGTGGGCGTCCATTCGGTACGGGGCGGCACGACGGGCAGAGCCTCAAGCGCCACGATACGAGCATCCAGGGCATCCAGATTCCGTTGCGCAGCCGCCCGTGCGGCGCTGGAACGTGCGCTCGCCAATTGAACCGACACGGCCTCATAGTTGGCCTGGAGTTCCTTCAACTCCTCCGTGTGATCCTCGCCTGGAAGTCGCCTCTCTATAAAACGCGGAAGGTCGCCGAGCAGCCCAAACAGGTTGCGCACGAAGAGGGTTTCAGCGTAATCAGCCTGAACCGACCGGTTCCCACATGGGAACAACCTCCCGGAAGCACACTTGTAGTAGCGCTCTCCCCGCGAATTGCGATTCTCGTGCATCGGCTGATCGCAGATCGCGCAAAACAGCACCCGAAGTAGCAGTGATCCATTTGCACGGCTGCCAGATTTCTTCGTCGCGCGCCCGCTCAGAGTCTCTTGTAGTTGGTCCCAAGTCGCCCGGGAGATAAGCGGCTCGCCCCGCATGACGGGCATGCCGTCGTCGCCTCTGACGATCTCTTCCGGCCCTCGCCCGTCACCCCCCTTGAACGTCTGCTGTCCCAGAAGATTTCGTGACCGCAGGATCTCGGTGAGTCCGGCAGCGCTCCACTGACGCAGCGCCATCGGGGGATGCCATTTTCCGTTGCGCATCCTCTGGAGATCTTTAGGAGTGGGAATACCCTGGAGGGTGAGGTCACGAGCCAGCGACCGAACGGAGTGGCCCGCAAGTACTCGATTAACGATGTCCTGAGTGATCGATGCATACACCGGGTCGCGAACAAGTCGCCAGCCGCTCGACGTCGCCACGGCCACATACCCGTACGGCACCGAGCCGCCAGGATGACGCCCGATCCGACGCATGTACTTCTTGGCGTCTGTGGTCCGATCCGAGATGGATTGCGCTTCCATCTGTGCCGCAAAGGCGAAGATCATGAAGATCAGTTCGGCCACGATGTCGGAGGAGAGATCGAAGGAGATCGGGCCGCCACTGGGGCCCTCCGCGAACACCAGTACCTTCCGGTTCTGCTTGGCCCACTTGGCCAACTCGGCCATGTCCGCCATGGAGCGGACGGCCCGGTCCTGCTTCCACCAGATCACGGCGTCGAACTCATGGGCCCTCTCGTTGAGCCACTTGCCGAGGTTGGGGCGCTCGAAGGGGCTCGTCTTGGTCGCGGACACGTCTAGGTCCACGGCCTGGCCTACGATGGACCAGCCCCGGCGTTCGGCCTCTTCCGAGGTCCAAGCGAGCTGACGTTCTGGGCTGGTGGTCTCGTCGGTCAAGACTGACAGGCGGATGGCGAGCAGCGCACGCACCGGCAATACCCTTCATGCCTAGATGTCCGGTTTGGGCATCTGATGGATGTTATGGGTATTTGTTCGGTGCGACTGCCAGCATCACGTCGACGACGAACCGAGCGAATCGGAGCTCGACTGGCCACGTCAGGGCTAGGCCGGAGGCGAAACACGTCCAGACTATGGACCCGGTCTTGGACATCCTCGACGGTCAGAGTATCTTCGAAGCATGCCAGCGGACCCCATGCTCGTCGGTCGACGCCACGTCGACCTTCAGCGTGTCCGCAGTGCCATCTGTTGCGACGCCCGCTAACTCCACGTTTTTACCGCTGAGCGCGTCGCAACCCTCCTTATGACCCCTGCACTCGACGATGAGGCAGGAGGACCACTGCGCGCGCCCATAATCCGAAGGACGCGCAATGAGCACCCCTGCCAGCCGGCATCACAAGCGCCCGCGTGGCGAAGGCCAGTGGGCTCTCGGTTACCGGGAGCCGCTGAACAAGAACGAAGAGAACAAGAAGAACGACGACGGGCTCAACGTCCGCCAGCGGATCATCGACATTTACGCCAAGCGGGGCTTCGACTCGATCGACCCCGCCGACCTGCGCGGCCGCATGCGCTGGTACGGCCTCTACACCCAGCGCAAGCCCGGCATCGACGGCGGCAAGACGGCCGTGCTCGACCCGGAGGAGCTCGACGACCGCTACTTCATGCTCCGGGTGCGCATCGACGGCGGCCAGCTCGACCTGCGCCAGCTGCGCACGATCGCCGACATCTCGAACGAGTACGCCCGCGGCACCGCCGACATCACCGACCGCCAGAACATCCAGCTCCACTGGGTGGAGATCGAGTCGGTGCCCGACATCTGGCAGCGGCTGGAGGCGGTGGGCCTGTCGACCACCGAGGCGTGCGGCGACACCCCGCGCGTCATCATGGGCTGCCCGCTGGCCGGGATCGACACCGAAGAGGTGATCGACGCCACCGACCAGGTCCAGGAGATCTACGACCGGGTCGTCGGCAACCCGGCGTACTCGAACCTGCCGCGTAAGTTCAAGACGGCGCTGAGCGGCTGCGCGGCGCACTGCACCGTGCACGAGATCAACGACGTGGCGTTCGTCGGCGTGGTGAACGAGCAGGGCGAGGCCGGATTCGACCTGTGGGTGGGCGGCGGCCTGTCGACCAACCCGATGCTGGCCAAGCGGCTGGGCGTGTTCGTCAGCCCCGAGCGGGCGGCCGACGTGCACGAGGGCGTCGTCGGCATCTTCCGCGACTACGGCTACCGGCGGCTGCGGCACAGGGCGCGGCTGAAGTTCCTGGTCGGCGACTGGGGCGTGGAGAAGTTCCGCGAGGTGCTGGAGACCGAATACCTCAAGGAGCCGCTGCCCGACGGCCCGGCGCCGGAGCAGTCCGCCGGCCCGCGCGACCACGTCGGCGTGCACCGCCAGAAGGACGGCAACTTCTACGTCGGCTTCGCGCCGCGCGTGGGCCGCGTCGACGGCGACACCCTGCACGCGATCGCCGACCTGGCCGAGCGGCACGGCTCGGACCGGGTGCGCACCACGGTCGAGCAGAAGATGGTCATCCTCGACGTCGCCCCCGACCAGGTCGACTCCCTGGTGGCCGAGCTGGAGGCGCGCGACCTGCGGGTCAAGCCGTCGGTGTTCCGCCGCCAGACGATGGCCTGCACCGGCATCGAGTACTGCAAGCTGGCCATCGTCGAGACCAAGGCCGCCGCCTCCGACCTGATCGACGAGCTGGAGCGGCGGCTGCCGACCTTCGACCAGCCGCTGTCGATCAACCTCAACGGCTGCCCCAACTCCTGCGCCCGCGTCCAGGTCGCCGACATCGGGCTCAAGGGCCAGCTCGTCGTCGACGAGAACGGCGACCAGGTCGAGGGCTTCCAGATCCACCTGGGCGGCTCGCTCGGGCTCAGCTCGGGCTTCGGCCGCAAGGTCCGCGGGCTCAAGACCACCGCCAAGGCGCTGCCCGACTACGTGGAGCGGGTGGTCGGCCACTACGACGCGCAGAAGAAGGAAGGCGAGAGCTTCGCCGACTGGGTGCAGCGCGCCGACGAGGCGGATCTCAAATGAGCAGCCGGGCCGTCCCCTTCCACTGCCCGTACTGCGGCGACGAGGACCTGGAGCCGTACGAGGGCGCTCCTGACGCCGCCGAGTCCTCGCACGGGGGCTGGTACTGCCGTTCCTGCGCCCGGGCGTTCAAGCTGAAGTTTCTCGGAATCGGGGTAAAGATATGACGCTCGTCGACATCGAGGTCGGTTTAAGGCAACAGCGTGGCGCGCTCGACCTGCAGAACATCGTCGAGTCCGCCGCGGTCTTCCTGGAGGACGCGTCCGCCCGCGAGATCATCCGCTGGGCGGCGGCGACGTTCGGCGACCGGCTGTGCCTGACGTCCTCGATGAGCGACGCCCTGCTGATCGACCTGGTGAGCAGGGTGAAGCCGGGTGTCGACGTGCTGTTCATCGACACCGGCTACCACTTCGCCGAGACCGTCGGCACCCGTGACGCGGTGCGGCAGGTCTACGACGTCAACGTGATCGACATCAAGCCGTCGCGCACGGTCGAGGAGCAGGAGCGCGACCTCGGCCCGCGCCTGTTCGGCCGCAACCCGGACCTGTGCTGCTACCTGCGCAAGGTGGAGCCGCTGAACCGGGCGCTGGAGCCGTACCTGGCGTGGATCTCCGGCATCCGCCGCGACGAATCGGCCACCCGGGCCGGCACGAAGGTGGTCGAGTGGGACGCCAAGCGGCAGATGGTCAAGGTCAACCCGATCGCCAAGTGGACCCAGGACGAGGTGGACAACTACATCGCCGACAACGGGGTCCTGATCAACCCGCTCCACTACGACAACTACCCGTCCATCGGCTGCGCCCCCTGCACCAGGCAGGTCGCGGAGGGCGAGGACCCGCGCAGCGGCCGCTGGGCGGGGCTGGGGAAGGTCGAATGCGGCATTCACCTGTGATCCCCGGCGCGGGTTCCCTTCCGTTGGCAGGCGGGAGGCCCCCTCTGGTGGCGGTGGCGCACGGGTCGCGCGATCCGCGCGCCGCCGCCACCGTGGCCGCGCTGCTCGACCGGGCCAGGCTGCTGCGGCCCGGCCTGGACGTCCGGGTGGCCTACCTCGACCACAGCGCGCCGACGCTCGGCCAGGCGCTGCACGGCCTCGACACGGCGGTGGTGCTGCCGCTGCTGCTCACCGAGGCCTACCACAGCCGGGTGGACCTGCCCGCGGCGCTCAACGAGGCGCGCGCCCGCGACCCGCGGCTGCGCGTGCGCTACGGCGCCACGCTCGGCCCGCACCCGCTGCTGGTCTCGGCGCTGGAGACGCGGCTGGCCGAGGCCGGCGTGCCGATCGGTGACCCGGAGACGGCGGTGGTGCTGGTCTCGGCGGGTTCGAGCGACGCCCGCGCCAACGCGGTGATCGGCGAGCTGGCGCGCGGGTGGGCGCGCGAGCGCGGCTGGTGGGCGGTGCGCGCGGCCTACGCCTCGGCCGCCGAGCCCACCCCGGCGCAGGCCGTCGCGGCGCTCAGGCGCGCCGGGGCGCCGCGCGTGGCGGTGGCGCCGTACCTGCTGGCGCCGGGGTTCTTCGCCGACAAGGTGGCCAGGGAGTGCGGCGCGGACGTGGTCGCGGACGTGCTCGGCCCGGCGCCCGAACTGGCCGAGGTGCTGCTCGAACGGTACGCCGAGGCCGTGCGCGCCCCGGTGGCCGTGGCCGCCGCCTCCTGAGGCTCAGGAGTTCGGGGGCCGTCCGGCGACGGTCGCGGCCGGGGTCATGGTCGCGACCGGGGTCACGGACGGGCAGATGTCGGCATGGTCCACCTTGCCGGACTTCGGGTCGAGCATGACCACGGTCGAACACGTCCTGGGCGCGCCCCGCATCACGGCCAGCGACCAGGTGGCCGGGTAGGAGGTGATGCGGGCGAGCACCTGCTCTGCCCGCGCGCCTGTCATCGGGCCTGTGCCTGCCTCGGCGGCGGGCACCACGGCGGCCACCACCTCGTTGACGCCGCTCTGGGCGACGGCCTCGCCCATCCAGCGGGGCGGCGCGAGCTTGGTCGGCCCGCACGGCCCGTCGGCCACGAACCGCTCGTTCAGCCAGATCAGCGCATAGCCGTCGGCGGGGCAGAACATCGCGAACGAGATCGGCCCCGCCGTGGTGTCGAAGGTGATCGACTGCCGGTGCCCGGCCACGCTGTAGGCGTAGGTGATCGGCAGGCCCGGATGGTAGCCGCTCGCCGACGGCCGGGCCATGACGCCGGTCCAGACGTCCTCGGGCGCCCTGGCGGTCTCCGTGCGCGGCAGGTTCGCCACCGCCACCACGGCCAGGGCCGCCAGCGTCACCGAGCCCAGCGCCCTGACCCGCCCCCGGCGGATCCGGCCCACCCGGCGATCGACGTCGGCCAGGCTCACGCCCCCGCGGGGAGCCTCGGCGCTGTCACGGTCGAGCAGCTCGCGTAGATCCTGTTCGGTCATGGTCAGCTCCCCGTCTGGATCGCGGCCCTGGCCGCGGGATCGAGCCGCAGCTTGGCCAGCGCGCGGCTGGCCTGGCTGCGTACGGTGGCCACCGAACAGCCGACGATCGCGGAGATCTCCTCGTCGGGCAGGTCCGCGAAGTACCGCAGCACGATCACGGCCCGCTGCTTGGCGGGCAGCGCGGCGAGCGCGGCCCGCAGCGCTTCCCTGGTGCCGATCTCGGCGGCCGTGTCGCCGTCGCAGGCGGTCTCGGGGAGCTCCCCGGTGGCCACCTCGTTCCGCCAGCGCCGCCGCCACCAGGAGGCGTGCGTGTTGGTCAGGATGCGGTAGACGTACGGGTCGGGGTTGGCGCCGACCCGCCGCCAGGCCAGCCAGGCGCGGGCCAGCGCGGTCTGCGTCAGGTCCTCGGCGGTGGCCCAGTCGCGGCACAGCAGGTAGGCCGTCCTGAGCAGGCGGGCCGAGCGCTGCTCGACGTAACGCTCGAAGTCGGCTCGATCCCGCATCGCTGCGCGTCCTCACTGTCCGGTGATGTGTTCACCGATCTCTACGCGCCGGGGCGGGCGAAACGTTGCATCAGTGATCGCGGTGCGGGTCCCGCCGATCCTCGCGCATGCGCCCGCGCATCTCCCGGTGCTCGTCGCGGATGCGCTCGTGCAGCTCGCGGGTCTCGTCGCGGATGCGCTGGTGGATCTCCCTGTGGTCGTCGCGGATGCGCTGGTGGATCTCCCGATGGTCGTCGCGCAGGCGCCGACCCAGCTCGCGCCAGTCTTCGCCGTGGAGCTGACGCCAGTGCTCGCGCCAGGCGGCGAAGCCGCGCTTGATCGGCTTGGCCGCCGAGTCGCCGAGCACCTTCACGTCGCCCATCACCACGTACGCGTGCACCCGGACGACCGGGACGTTGGTGCCGGGCGGGCCCTCCAGCACGTTCACCTTCTTGTCGCCCATCACGGCCACGCCGTCGAGGTCCACGTTCACCCCGTCGGGGACGATGATCTTGACGTCGCCCATGACCGCGACGGCCGTCACGTCCACCACGTCGGTGCGCACCTCGGCCTCGCGCAGGTCGATCAGCACGTCCCCCATCACCGCGACGGCGCCGATCTCCTGGTCGATGCGCCAGGAGCCGCGCCGCTTGGCGTCGCCCATGATGCCGACGAACCACCGCTTCTTGCGCCGCTCGCGCGGCGCGGGCGCGGGCGCGGGGGCGTAGGACGCGCCGGCGGGCAGGTCCTGGGTGAGCATGGCCAGCTCGGCGTGCGTGGTCGCGGTGTAGGCGGCCTCCGTGCGGTCGGTCAGCTCGGCGAGCGTGAGCCTGCCTTCCACGGAGGCGACGCGCAACTGCTCGACGACGGCCTCGCGTTCGGCGTCCGACGCTCGGACCTCACCGGGTTCACTCATAGTCGCAACATATCGCGTCTTGTCGGGCCTGGCGCTCCTCCTCCGGGAGGAATTGGCGCTGCGGAAAAGGGTGGAGTCCGTTGAACCTTCGCGCGGCGGCGGCGCGTACTACCGGATGACACGGACCCCGGCTTGGTCCGGGGCGCGGCCGGATCAAGCTAGGGTCCCTGTCATGCATGAGGAACAGCTCTACCGCGCGGCGTTGAACGGCGATTCCGAGACCGTGGGCAAGCTGCTCGCCGCCGGCGCCGACCCCAACGCACTCAGCGCGGGCGAGGACGAGGGGCTGCCGCTGTGCGCGGCCGCCGCCTGGGACCGGGCCGAGGTGGCCGCGGCGCTGCTCGCCGCCGGCGCCGACGTCGACGGCCGGGAGAACGGCGGCTGGACCGCGCTGCTCTGGGCCGCCGCCAACGGGCACGCCGAGACCGCGACCGTGCTGATCGAGGCCGGGGCCGGGCTCGACACCGCCAACGACGACGGCGACACCCCGCTGAGCCTGGCCGCCCGCCGGGGCGCGCTCGGCGTCGTCCAGGTGCTGCTGACGTCGGGCGCCGACCACGAGAAGTACGACGGCGACGGCGACTCGCCGCTCGACATCGCGGTCGACTGGGTGGGCGTGCACCTGGAGAGCGCGCTGCTCGACCAGATCGAGCAGGAGGGCTGGGAGTACGTGGTCGCCCGCCAGTACGCCAAGGACGGCACCGAGCTGGTCACCGTGGCCGGCCGGTCGGCCGACGGCGAGCAGAGCGAGCAGGTGCAGGCCCAGCGCGGCCACGCGGCCATCGCGACCCTGCTGGAGGACGCGGCCGGGGTGTACACGCCGGTCGACCAGCTCGTGGCGCGCGCCCTGGCGCACCGCGACACCGACGAGGACGCCGAGACCTGGTGGATCGTCGCCGACACGCTGGGCAGGCGGGCCGATGACGAGACGTACGAGGCGCTGGCCAGGCTGTGCCTGAGCGAGGACGCCAGGGAGCGCGAGTTCGGCGTCGACGCGATCGCCCAGTTCGGCGTCACCGAGGACGGGAAGCCGTACCTGGAGCGCACGCTGCCGCTGCTGCAGAAGATGGCCACCACCGAGGGCAACCCGCAGGTGCTGCGCTCGGTCCTGGCCGCGCTGGGGCACCAGGGCGACCCGCGCGCGCTGCCGCAGGTGCTCGACATCCTCGGCCGTCCCGGGCACAAGCGCACGATGACCGACGCGATCGCGCTGGCCGACGTCCTGCCGCCGGACCACGCCGAGGGGCTGGCCCTGCTGGTGGAGATGACCGGCGACGACGACACCGAGGTCCGCGACTGGGCCACCTCCGGCCTGGCCGGGCTGTCGGCCGACACCCCGCAGATCCGCGAGGCCCTGGCCGCCCGGCTCGGCGACGCCGACCTGCGCACGGTCGCCGAGGCCACCCGCGGGCTGCGGGCGCGCGGCGACGAGCGGGCCGCCCAGGGCGCCGAGCGGGTGCTGGCGGAGAGCGACGACGACTACGCCAGGAACCTGGTCACCGAGTAGCCGCCGGGGCCACCATGTCGGCATGGATACCACTCGTGCCGAGCGGGCGCTCGCCTCGCTGACCGGGCTGTCCGTCGCCGACGCCTTCGGCGACCAGTACTTCCTGCTGTCCAACCGGGGTCTCGACCCGTGGACCGGGGTGCCGCCCGGCGACTGGCCCTGGTCCGACGACACCGAGATGGCCTGCTCGGTCACGGAGCTGCTGATCCGCCGCGACCACGTCGACCAGGACGCCCTGGCCGCCGACTTCGCCGCCAGGCTCGATCGCCGGCGGGGCTACGGCGCCGGGGCGTTCGCGCTGCTGATGAAGGTCAGGGACGGCGTGCCGTGGGCCAAGGCGACCACCGAGGGCTTCGGCGGCAACGGCTCCTACGGCAACGGCGCGGCCATGCGGGTCGCGCCGCTGGGCGCGTACTTCGCGGGCGACCCGGCGCGGGCGGCGGCCGAGGCAGCGCGGTCGGCGGAGGTGACGCACGCGCACCCGGAGGGGGTCGCGGGCGCGGTGGCGGTGGCCGTGGCGGCCGCGCACGTCGCCGCCGGTGACGAAGGCGACCTGTTCGAGGCCGTCCTCGACCACCTGCGGCCCGGCTACCTGCGGCGCGGCGTCGAGCTGGCCAGGAGCCTGCAGACGGACGACCCGCACGAGGCGGCGCGGCGGCTCGGCAACGGCTCGCGCATCACCGCCCAGGACACGGTCCCGTTCACGCTGTGGCTGGCCGCCAGGCACCGGGGCGACTACGAGCGGGCGGTGCGCTCGTGCGTGGCGGTGGGCGGCGACATGGACACGACGGCGGCGATCGTCGGCGGCATACTCGGCGGCCCGCCCGAGGCGTGGCGGGAACGCCGCGACCCGCTCCCGGCCTGGTTCTCGTTCATCGCCTGAGCCTGCTGACCCGCCCGTCGTCCTGGCAGGGTTCCGTGGCGGACGGCGCGGGCAGGGCGAGCACCGTGTACCGGTCCCTCATCCACGGCCAGTACATGAGCAGGCCCGCCGCGTCGCCTCCGCCGCGGATCAGGCTCGGGTAGCCGAGTCCGGCCGGGTTCACCGGCGCCTCGTCCGGCTCCGTCAGCTCGGGAGGGTCGATCAGGCCGGTCTTCCCGGTGCAGCGGTCGTGGACCACCACCGCGTCCCCCCAGACGTCGCCCGATCTGCCCTGGTCGATCATCTTCTCGTCGCGGGCCCATTCGGGCGCGTCGAACACCCCGTACCGCTCGCCCGCGAAGACTCCGTCCGGCATGATCTTGCCGTGCACGCGCCGCCGGCCGGAGCCGTCCAGGCGCTGCACCACCACTTCGGCCTCCGTGTCGTCCGGGCTGCCGCCCACGCACCACTCGGGGCCGCAGTGACGCCAATCCCGCAGGCCGCCCCCCGCCATGTCACGCTTCTCGCCGGTGCGGAGGTTGACGACGTCGCCGTGGCGGTCGTGCGCCCAGGGCCAGCGGCTGACGGAGCCGAACCCCGCGGGCCGGACGAGTCGCGGCTCGCCACCCGCCGGCGGAAGCTCGTAGGCCGGGCCGTGGTATCCCCACCACACCACCGTGCCTGCCTCGACCGCCATCCCGGCGACCAGGTCCTCGCTGGGGAACCGGTCGAGCACGCGCCGGGCGGGGCCGCCGGCGCGAGGCGCCCGCCACAGGGAGGTCGGCACGTCGGAGCCGTTGATCCAGACGATCTCGCCGGGCAGGACGACCGCCTTCATCGGCCCGGTGAACCGCTCTCCCCTGGGCGCCCTGGCCAGGACGCGGTGCCGGGCGGTGCGGCGGTCGTAGATCAGCATCGCCTTGCCGGTCCGCATCAGGACCTCGCGGTCGCCGAGCGCGGCGACGGGGGTCGCCGCGCCGAACCCCTCGATCACTGCCGGGACCTGGAAGAGCGGCCACGTCTCCCCGGCCTCCGGCAGCCTGGGCAGTGGCCTGGGCACGGTGGAGCCGGACAAGCCGCAGGCCAGCACGATGACCGCCATCGCCGCCCGGAGCAGCCGCAGCAGAACGAGCATCGACGACTACGGGCCCGAGAGGGCGGGGGCGGTGGCGATGACGTCGTGGGCCAGGGCCTGGTCGCCGGCGATCTCGACGGCGATGCCGTCCGGGCCGCCCGGGCGCCTTCTGCCGCCGAGCAGGAAGCAGAAGTCCACCACGTCGGCGGTGATGTGGGCCTCGGGCTCGCCGGGGGCCGCGTCGGAGATGCCCAGCGGCATGCGCCACTCCCCGCCGCCCGGGCCGGTCAGCGTGAGCAGGATCGTGCGGCCCGAGCCGTCGAGGCCGGAGAACAGCATCGTCCACGGCAGCAGCCGCGCGCACAGGTCGGCCGTCGGGTGGATGTGCTGGGGCACCGGGTGCGGCAGCCGGACGTGCGCCACCTTGGCGGCGTCGTCGGTGTGCACCCAGGTCTCCAGGCACCTGGCCAGCATGTGGTCGCTGATCGCGACCTCCATGCCGTCCAGGGTGGCGAGCGTGCCGGGGTCGAGCGCGGCCAGGTGGCGGCAGAGCGCGTCGGCCTGGGCGCGCCAGTCCCTGCGGGTCTGCTCGGGGCTGCGCTCCCGCTCGTAGGCCTGGACGTCTCGCGTGCGCCCGGCCGAGTCGATCGCCGCCAGCGGCGGGCCGAGGACGGGGGCGCCGACGGCGGCGGCGATGAGCCCGTCCTTGGCGGCCAGGTGGGCGACGAGTTCCTGCAGCGTCCAGCCTTCGACGATGGTCCGCGACCAGTCGTCGTCCATGGCGGAGGCCAGCAGGGCGTCCATGGCGGCCACCCGGCCCGCGTACGGCTCGGCCCAGGTCGCGGTGGGGGCGGCGGGCCTGCGTCTGGCCCGGGCCCCGGCCAGGAGCTGGGGCCGCAGGGACCCGGCGGGCACCGCCGGGTCCTCCATCAGCGCGTCCAGGTAGAGACGCTCGACGGGCTCCATCAGACCTCTTCCTCCGCCAGCGCGTCCGCCAGGCGCCGTAGTGCCAGCCGGATGCGCGATTTGGCCGTGCCCTCGGGCACGCCCAGTTCCTCGCCTACCTGACGATAGGTACGTCCCCCGAAATAGGCCAGTTCGACCGCCTGGCGTAAGCCCTCCGGCAGGGCCGTGACCGCCTGGCGGACCCGTTTCGCCTCGTCGGCGGCGAGCACCGTCTCCTCCAGCCTCGGCGGGTCGCGCTCGAAGAGCCTGGGCCCGATCGAGGAGACGCGGCGGCGCTCCTCGGCCCTGACGTGGTCGACCGCGCGGCGGTGCGCGATCGTGGCCAGCCAGGCGCGCAGCGTGCCGCGGTCGGGGTCGTAGGCCAGTGGACGTTCCCAGAAGACCAGGAACACCTCCTGCGTGATGTCCTCGGCGATCACACGGTCCCTGGTGACGCGCAGCGCAAGACCGAAGATCAGCGCGGACAGCCGATCGTAGATCTCCCCCAGCGCGGCCTCGTCGCCGCCGACCACGCGCTGGTGCAGCAGGCGGTCGTCGTACGGTGCCTCCACTGGCACCACACTCCCAGTGATCCGGACCAAGGCGGCGGGTGCGCCGCGACCCGAGCATGTCACTATTCGCCGGAAATGTTGAGGCGGATGACCAACCGCCGAGACTTTGTGATGCGCGCGATAAGGTCGGTAGTGCATCACGGAGGGAGCACACACATGGCCACCACCCGCACCGCGACCACCCAGTGGAAGGGCGCCCTGCTCGACGGCTCGGGCACGGTGTCGCTCGACACCTCGGGCGTCGGCACGTTCGAGGTCTCCTGGCCGTCGCGGGCCGAGTCCGCGAACGGCAAGACCTCGCCGGAGGAGCTGATCGCCGCCGCGCACTCCTCCTGCTTCTCGATGGCGCTCTCCCACGGCCTGGCCGGCGCGGGCACCCCGCCGGAATCCCTGCAGACCAGCGCGGACGTGACGTTCCAGCCCGGCGAGGGCATCACCGGCATCGTGCTCACCGTGCGCGGCCACGTGCCCGGCATCACGGCCGAGCAGTTCCAGGAGGCGGCCGAGACCGCCAAGGCCAACTGCCCGGTCAGCAAGGCACTGGCGGGCACCACGATCACCTTGAATGCCGAACTCCTCTAGCAAGAACGCTTTCGCGTGCGACAATTGGGTCACATGCGCGAGGTCTGGCCGGGCGAACCCTATCCACTCGGCGGCACCTGGGACGGCGTGGGCACCAGCTTCTCGGTGTTCTCCGAGGTCGCCGAGCGGGTCGAGCTGTGCCTTTTTCGTGACGACGGCACCGAGGAACGCGTCGATCTGCCCGAGGTCGACGGGTTCGTCTGGCATGGGTATCTGCCGGGCATCATGCCGGGCCAGCGCTACGGCTACCGGGTGCACGGGCCGTACGAACCGTCGCACGGGCACCGGTGCAACCCGGCCAAGCTGCTGCTCGACCCGTACGCGAAGGCCATCGACGGCGACCTGACCTGGAACGAGGCGCTGTTCCCCTACTTCTTCACCGATCCTTCGCGGATCAACATGAACGACAGCGCGCCGCACATGCCGAAGAACGTGGTGATCAATCCGTTCTTCGAGTGGGGCAACGACCGGTCGCCGCGCATCCCGTACCACGAGAGCGTGATCTACGAGGCGCACGTGCGCGGGCTCACCATGCGCCACCCCGGCGTGCCGGAGGACCTGCGCGGCACGTACGCGGGCGTCGGGCATCCGGCGATCATCGACCACCTGCTGTCGATCGGGGTGACCGCGGTCGAGCTGATGCCGGTGCACCACTTCATGCCCGAGCACTTCCTGGTGGCCCGCGGGCTGACCAACTACTGGGGCTACAACACGATGGCCTACCTGGCCCCGCACGGCCGCTACTCCAGCGCGGGCACGCGCGGCGAGCAGGTGCTGGAGTTCAAGGCGATGGTACGGGCGCTGCACGAGGCGGGCATCGAGGTCATTCTCGACGTGGTCTACAACCACACCGCCGAAGGCGACCACATGGGCCCCACGCTGGGGTTCAGGGGCATCGACAACGCGGCCTACTACCGGCTGCACGACGGCGACCGGCGTTACTACCTCGACTACACCGGCTGCGGCAACTCGCTGAACGCGCGCTCGCCGCACGCGCTGCAGCTCATCATGGACTCCCTGCGGTACTGGGTGCTCGACATGCACGTCGACGGCTTCCGCTTCGACCTGGCCTCGGCGCTGGCCCGGGAGCTGCACGACGTCGACAGGCTGAGCGCGTTCTTCGACCTGATCCAGCAGGACCCGGTGATCTCGCAGGTCAAGCTGATCGCCGAGCCGTGGGACGTGGGCCCGGGCGGCTACCAGGTCGGCAACTTCCCGCCGCTGTGGACGGAGTGGAACGGGAAATACCGCGACATCGTCCGAGATTTCTGGCGGGGCACGCACTCCGCACTGCCCGAGTTCGCCTCCCGCCTGACCGGCTCGGCCGACCTGTACGAATCCTCCGGCCGCCGTCCCGTCGCCTCGATCAACTTCGTCACCTGCCACGACGGTTTCACGCTCGCCGACCTGGTGTCGTACGACCACAAGCACAACGAGGCCAACGCCGAGGACAACCGCGACGGCACCAACGACAACCGCTCGTGGAACTGCGGCGCGGAGGGCCCGGTCGAAGATCCGGAGATCGTCACCCTGCGCCACCGCCAGCGCCGCAACTTCCTGGCCACCCTGTTCCTGTCGCAGGGCGTGCCGATGCTCTCGCACGGCGACGAGCTCGGCCGCACCCAGCGCGGCAACAACAACGCCTACTGCCAGGACAACGAGCTGGCCTGGATCGACTGGTCGATGCTGCACACCGAGTCCGACCTGCTGGAGTTCGTCCGGGCGGTGTCGAAGCTGCGCCGCGAGCACCCGGTCTTCCAGCGCCGCCGCTTCTTCCACGGCCGCCGCTCCGACAACGGCCGCGACCTGGTCTGGCTGACTCCGGCCGGCGCGGAGATGACGGCGGGAGACTGGCACACCGGCTACGCCAAGTCGCTGATGGTCTATCTCAACGGCGAGGCCATCACCGAGCCGGGGCCGCGCGGCGAGCGCATCGTCGACGACTCGTTCCTGCTGCTCATCAACGCGCACCACGAGAACATGGCGTTCACGCTGCCCGGCGAGGAGTTCGGCAGCGGGTGGGTGCCGGTGCTCAACACCAACGACGACACGGTCGAGGAGGTCTTCGCCGACGAGCGCTGGCCGGCCTCGTCGGTGGTCGCGGTCACCGCCCGCTCGCTCCAGGTCCTGCGCCTGCCCCGCTCGTCCTGAGGGTCAAAACAGGCGGGCGGCGCTGGCGCCGAGGAACACCAGCACGAACGTGACCACGCCGGCCACCCCGTGCAGCGCCACGGCCAGCACCGGGAACGCGTCGGCGCCCTTCTTGTGCCTGCCGCTGCCCAGCCAGCGGGTGAACATGGTGAACCCGAGCAGCGCCGCCACCGTGAGCCCGCCGAACGCGACCCAGGCCAGCGCCCGGTTGCCGGTCATCAGGTGGGCCACCCAGCAGCCCAGCGACGTCACGGCCAGCGCCGGATGCGAGAAGATCAGCGCCACCGGGAAGCGCGTGACCTTGGCCGCCTGGCCGCGCAGCCCGCCGCCGGAGAGCCAGAGGTAGAGCAGGTAGATCCCGATGAGCGCGGCGGTGGTCCACGTCGTCACGCTGAGCAGCCCCACTGGGCCTCCCTGTAGTCCCCGTTCCCTGCTGCCACGTTATGCACAGATCTACGGTTTCGTCCTTCGATACCGCAAAAGCGCTATCCCCTGCCCCTCCGGCTGATTGTCGGCCGGATATGCCAAGGTAGAGAGGTGCGCCGCATCTATCCCGACATTCAGGACGAACCAGACATCGCCTCCGCCTACGCCTACCCCGAGGGGCGACCGTGGCTGCGGCTCAACATGGTGACCAGCGCCGACGGCGCGGCCTGGCTGCACGGCCGGTCGGGCGACCTGTCCAGCAAGGGCGACAAACGGATCTTCGGGATTCTGCGCGGCCTGGCCGACGTGGTCGTGGCGGGGGCCGCGACCGTGCGCACCGAGGGATACGGTGTGATCAAACCACGCAAGTCGTGGGAGGGGCTGCGCGACGGCAGGCCCGAGGTGCCGCCCATCGCGGTGATCAGCCGCAGCCTCGACCTCGATCTCGACGGCCACCTGTTCGACCGGTGCCCGAGCCGCACGATCGTCATCACCTGCGCCGACTCCCCGCACGAGCGCCGCAGTGCGGTGGCCGAGCGGGCCGACCTGATCGTGGCCGGCGAGGAGAGCGTCGACATGGTCCGGGCGGTGCGCGAGCTGCACGAGCGCGGCCTGACCCGGGTGCTGTGCGAGGGCGGGCCGCGGGTCAACGCGCAGTTGTCGGCCGACGGCCTGGTCGACGAGCTGTGCCTGGCCATCAGCCCGAAGCTGGTCGGCGGCGGCGCGGCGCGCATTCAGAACGGCAGCCCGTCCGAGGTGCCGCTGCGCCTCAGTCAGGTGCTGGAGGAGGAGGGCTTCCTCTTCTGCAAGTACACGAGGGAGTTGACCGCATGAGCGACCCGATCAGCCCGCCGGCCGACGCGGCGCCCGAGCCGGAGCCGGTGCCGAACCTGCCGGTCCGGCCGCCGGTGCCGCCGATGCTGGCCAAGGCCGTCAAGAAGATGCCCCAGCAGGACGGCACGCTGTTCTACGAGCCCAAGTGGGACGGCTTCCGCTGCATCGTGTTCCGCGACGGCGACGAGGTCTACCTGGGCAGCAGGAACGAGCGGCCGTTCACGCGCTACTTCCCCGAGCTGGTCGAGGCGGTCAAGGCCGAGCTGCCCGAGCGGTGCGTGGTCGACGGCGAGATCGTGCTGCCGCGCGGGTCGCAGCTCGACTTCGACGCGTTGCAGCAGCGCATCCATCCGGCGGCCTCGCGGGTCAAGATGTTGTCGGAGCAGACGCCGGCCTCGTTCATCGCGTTCGACCTGCTGGCGCTGGGCGACGAATCGCTGATGGAGCAGCCGTTCGCCGACCGCAGGGCCAGGCTCGAGTCGATCTTCCCGGAGAAGGGCGGCTCGGTGCGGCTCACCCCGGTCACCACCAGCGAAGAGCGGGCGGCCGAGTGGTTCGAGACGTTCGAGGGCGCCGGGCTCGACGGCATCGTGGTCAAGCCTGGCGATCAGCCGTACGTGCCGGACAAGCGGACCATGTTCAAGGTCAAGCACGAGCGCACCGCCGACGTGGTGATCGCCGGTTACCGCGAGCACAAGTCCGGGCCGATCGTGGGCTCGATCCTGCTCGGGCTCTACGGCGACGACGGCCGGCTGCACCACGTGGGCGTGGCCGCGTCGTTCCCGATGGCCCGCAGGGCCGAGCTGGTCGAGGAGCTCAAGCCGTACATCGCCAAGCTGGGCGAGCATCCGTGGGGCGCCTGGGCCGACCAGGGCCTGGCCAACATGGGGCAGCCGGCGGCCGGGCCGTCCACCGGCGGGCAGCGCATGCCGGGCGCGGTGTCGCGGTGGAACGCCAAGAAGGACCTGTCGTTCATCCCGCTGCGGCCGGAGCTGGTCATCGAGGTGGCCTACGACCAGATGGAGGGCGACAGGTTCCGGCACACCGCGCAGTGGCGGCGCTGGCGTCCCGACCGCACGCCCGAATCGTGCACTTACGAGCAGCTCGAACGGCCCGTCTCGTACGATCTTGACGACATCCTCGCCCGTTAGCCCGGAAAATCGGCTATATCTCGTCATATGAGCACCGGTGATGAACTCAAGGCCGCCGTGTCCGCCCGCCGAGATCTCGGCCCGGACTTCGAGGACGCGCTGGTCGAGTCGTTCCTCGACAAGATGGCGCAGGAGGTCGACCGGCGGGTGGACGAACGGCTCGCGACCGCGTCCGCGGCCAAGGACCTGGCCAAGCGGAGCAGGGCCACCGACGGTCAGCGGCTGGCGCTGGCCATCGTCTCCCTCTCGCTCGGCACCCTGCTCACCCTGGTCATGGTGGTCGTGAACGGGGGTGAGGCCACTCCGGCGCTGTTGTTCGTCTGGGGAGGCATCGTGCTGGTGAACCTGGTGTTCAACCGGTCGCGCTGACGCCTCAGGTGAGCCAGATCAGGCCGGCGAAGCGGCCGCCGGGCTGCTCGCGGCGGTGGGAGTACAGCTCCTCGGCCTCGATCGTGCACCGGGCGTCGTGTCGCACCTCGGGCAGCCCGGCCGCGCGCAGCTGCGCCTCGATCCCGGCCCGCAGGTCGAGCGCGGGCGTGCCCCACGAGGTGTCGGACCAGGTCTCCGGCACCCGGGAGGCAACCTGTTCGCGCAGCTCGGCGGGCACCTCATAGCAGCGGCCGCAGGCGCCGGGGCCGATCAGCGCGACCATGCGCCCCGGCTCGGCGCCCTTGGCGGCCATCGCCTCGACCAGTGCGGTGGCGATGCCCGCCGCGGTGCCGGGCCGCCCGGAGTGCGCCGCGCCGACCAGGCGGGCGTGCGGGTCGGCCACCAGCACGGCGGGGCAGTCGGCGCCGAGCGAGGCCAGCGCCAGCCCCGGCTCGGTGGTGAACACGCCGTCGACCGGTGGCGGGTCGTCGCCGAACGGCTCGCTCACGTACGCGATCTCGGCGCCGTGCACCTGGCGCATGAACACGACCGCGCGCACGCCCAGCTCGGCCGCCACGCCGGCGCGGTTCGCGCGCACCGCCTCCGGGTCGTCGCCGACCAGGCCGCCGAGGTTGCGCGACCCGAACGGCGGCGCGCTGACCCCGCCGTGCCGATCGGTGACGGCGACACGTACTCCAGGGGCCAGTTCCATGCCCCCGATCTTACGTCTGCAGCCGGTGCACCTTCAGCGAGCCGCCCCACCGCTGGATGGCCTCCTCGTCGGCGAAGGCCAGCACGCGCATCATGTTCCCGCCGTCGCTGCGCTCGACGGTGCGCCGCAGCCGGTCGGGCAGGCGGCCGGACATCCGCGTCGTGCCCGCCTCGATCGTGTCGCCGTAGTGCGGGGCGAAGGCCACGCCCGCGAAGCCGGTGCGCTTTAGCAGGGTGGGCACGGTCCTGGACGAGTAGAACATCAGGTGGTTCTTGGTGAAGCCGCTCCACTTCGACCCGTACGCCTTGAGCAGCAGCGAGCGCGCGTTCACGGTCAGGATGAGCAGCACGCCGCCGGGCGCCATCAGCCGGCGGAACGTGGTGAAGTCCTCCAGCGGGCGGGGCAGGTGCGCCAGCACCGACCAGAGCGTGATCACGTCGAAGCCGCCCTCGGCGATCTCCGGCACGTCCTCGGGCGCGCCGAAGTACGTGCGTGCCTTGGTCAGCCGCTCGTTGGCCTGGGCGACGGAGTCGGCGGACAGGTCCACGCCGTAGCCGTCGAAGCCGCGCTGCTCGGCCAGTTCGAGGAACAGCCCGACACCCGAGCCGAAGTCGAGCAGCCGCCGTCCGGTGCCGTCCTCGAAGACCGGTGAGAACGCCTCCATGGTCAGGCGGTAGCGGCGCTGCCGGTTGGCCGCGTACTCGCCGGTCAGGAAGTTGCTGTAGCCGGTGGCGTACAGGTCGCCGAGCCGCTCGGGGCGGACGTTGGGGTTGCGGTAGAGGAACCCGCAGGAGGGGCAGCGGACGACGTGGTAGCGCCATCCCTTGCCGCCGGTGGGCTGGTACAGGGGCTGCTGGCGGGACTCCCCGCACATCATGCAGCTGAGGAATTCCTCGATCTCGCCGAGCGGCCGCATCCGCTGGTAGTCGTCCAGCGGCACGACCGGCGCCCGCTGGATCAGCCACCGCCACTGGGCCTCGCGGACCAGCCGTTCACCGGGTCGTACGTAGACCCGTTGCCCCCAGGGAATCTTGTTGTACCGAGTGCCGTACGCGAGCTTGCCGAGCAGTCGAAATGCCATCGCCACCATCCTCCAGATGATGGGACCTTGCCCTTCGACCTGGGGATGTATGCGCTTCTTGCCGGTTTGTTGGGTTAACCGCGGCGTCGGGGTGAAGAGCCGGGACCGCCCGGGGCCGCGCCGTGCGACACGACGTGCGGTGCTTTGCCAAGGTCCAGGTACATGCGTACGTCGTCGAAACGCTCGTCGCCGACCTCGATGGAGTTCGGCAGCCGGCCCCACTCGCGGAAGCCGAGTTCCTCGTACAGTTCGATGGCGCCGTGGTTGTTGCCGCGCACGCCGAGCCGCAGGTTCTCCAGCCCGGCGCGGCGGGCGCTGTCGATGAGCGCGGAGACGACGAGCCTGCCCAGGCCGAGGCCGCGGGCCGCCGGGTGGGCCATGATCTTGCCGAGGTCGGCCGAGTGGCGGAAGACCGGCTCGCCGTCGCGCCGCCACAGGCCCATGGCCTCGATCGTGCCGTCCACGGTGGCCAGCGCGAGCGCGGCGTCGCCGGCTCTGACCGCGGCGAGCACGCTCTCCACCCACGGGTCGGTGGACTCGCGCGCGGGCGGCGCCAGGTAGCCGACGGCTCCGCCCAGCTCGACGACGGCGTGCAGCACCCGGTGTACGCCGGCCAGCACGTCCTCGTCCGTCTTTTCCGGCCATACCAATTCAATCGCCACAATCGACCATTATGTCGTGATTTATGGTGACTGGTGGCCTTACACAAGCAAGCATATGCTTGGCCGCGTGGCTGACTATCGCAACCTCGTCGGCGGGCGTCTCGTCCCCTCGGCCGACGGCAGGACCCTGGACTCGGTGAACCCCGCGACCGGCGAGGTCTGGGCGACGATCCCGGCGAGCGGCCCGGCCGACGCCGAGGCGGCCGTGACGGCGGCCAAGCGGGCCTTCCCCGCCTGGTCCGGCCTGCCCGCGCTGGGCCGGGCGCACTTCCTGCGCCAGGTCGCGGAGATCTTCGCCGCCCACGCCGAGGAGCTGGCGCGGCTGGAGACCCGCGACAACGGGCGCATCCTGCGCGACACGCTCAAGAAGGACCTGCCCGGCATGACCCATCTGTGGCGGATCGCCGCCGGCCAGTGCCTGGACGCGGTCAAGGGCGACAGCGTGATCCTGGGGCCCGACGCGCTCGGGCTGACCAGGCGCGAGCCGTACGGGGTCGCGGTGTGCATCATCCCGTGGAACTCGCCGATCTCCACATTCTCCGCCAAGGCGGCGTACGCGCTGGCGGCCGGGAACACGGTGATCGTCAAGCCGGCCGAGCAGGCCAGCGCGTCGGTGCTGCGGCTGGGCGAGCTGCTGGCCGAGGTGTTCCCGCCCGGGGTGCTCAACATCGTGGCCGGGCTGGGCGAGGAGGTGGGCGACGCGCTCGTCAGGCACCGGGACGTCGCCAAGATCAGCCTCACCGGCTCCACCGAGACCGGCCAGGCCATCACCAGGGCCTCGGCCGACGCGCTCAAGCCGATGACGTTCGAGCTGGGCGGCAAGTCGCCCAACATCGTCTTCCCCGACGCCGACCTGGACGCCGCCGCCCAGGGCGTGACCGTGAACTCCATCTACACCGGCAACGCGGGCCAGGTGTGCGTGGCCGGGTCGCGGATCCTCGTCCACCGCTCGATCTGGGACGACCTGCTCGGCCGCGTCCAGGAGATCTGCGCCGGGCTGGTGCTGGACGACCCGCTCGACCTGGCCACCACCATGGGGCCGATCGTGTCGGCCGGGCAGTTCGAGCGGGTCACCTCGTACCTGGAGATCGCCCAGAAGGAGGGCGCGGAGCTGGTGTTCGGCGGACGGTCGGGGGCCGAGGTGGTGCCGAGCCTGCCCGGCGGCTACTGGGTCTCCCCCACGCTCTACACGGCCACGGACAACTCGCTGCGGATCTGCCAGGAGGAGATCTTCGGGCCGGTGGCGGTGGCGCTGCCGTTCGAGACCGACGAGCAGGCGCTGGAGATCGCCAACGACTCGCGTTACGGCCTGGCGGCCGGGCTGTGGACCCGCGACCTGGGCCGCGCGCACCGGTTCGTCCGCGATCTGCGCAGCGGGACGGTCTGGGTGAACACCTTCCGCCAGATGCCGCCAGGGCTGCCGTTCGGCGGCGTGAAGGACAGCGGTTACGGGCACGACGCGGTGCTGGAGTACACCCGGGAAAAGGCGGCCATCATCCAGATTTAGTCGGATAGATTCCCTCCATGAGCGAGGGGATCAACGATCATGACCGGCCGGCGGAGGCCGGGTCGCCTGAGGTCGAGTTGTCGGCGGCGGCTGCGCAGTCGCGCGCGTCGGTGCTGCGCAGCCGGGCGGAGTCGTACATCGCGCTGTCGCGCCACGACGCGGCGATCGCCGACCTGACCGAGTCGATCGCGCTGGCGCCCGACAACGCCCGCGCCTGGCGCCTGCGCGGCGAGAGCCACCGGCTGATCGAGCGCCACGAGGCGGCGATCGACGACTTCGACGAGGCGCTGCGGCTGGAGCCGGACAGCGCCTACGCCCTCGGCTCGCGCGGCCAGGCCTACGCCGCCACCGGCCGACTCGACGAGGCCATGGACGACTTCGAGCACGCCCTGACCCTCTCCCCCGAGTCGCTGTGGATCCTGGAGGCCAAGGCCGACGCGCTGGCGGACCTGGGCCGGCTGGACGAGGCCCTGGACGAGCACAGCAAGATCATCGCGCTGAACGGCGAGCAGGCCTACTCCTGGCTCGCCCGGGGCGACCTGTACCAGCGGCTCGACCTCTACACCGAGGCCATCGAGGACTACACCCAGGCGCTGCGCGTCGACCCCGGGTACGTGCGCGGGCTCAGCAGGCGCGGGGAGGCGTACCGGATGATCGACCGCTTCGACGAGGCGCTCGCCGACCTGGGCCGCGCCATCGAGCTGGACCCCGACAACGACCGCGCGCACGGCAGCCGGGGCGCGGTGCTGAGCGAGCTGGGCGACAACGAGGGCGCGCTGAAGGACCTGGACCGGGCCATCGAGCTGGACCCCGACTACATCTGGGCCTACCGGGTGCGCGGCGAGGTGCTGCAGGAGCTGGAGCGCCATGAGGAGGCCGTGTCGGACTTCACCCAGGCGCTCCACCTGGAGTTCGGCGACGCCTAGCCACGTCGGCTTCAGTACGCGCGGCCGAAGATCACCCGTTTGCCGTAGGCGGAGGGGGCGTTGCAGCTCAGGCACGTCCCCGACTCCGGCTCGGCGTCGAGCGGGACGCAGCGCGGGGTCGCCGCGGTCTTGGCCTTGATCTCGTCTTCGCAGCCCGGGCCGCCGCAGTGCAGCGCCAGCGCCCAGCCGGTGGCGACGGCCTCGGTGAAGGAGTTCCAGTCGTCGGCCCGCCTGGTGTGGGCGTCGCGGAACTCCGTGGCCCGGCGCAGCAGGAACTCCTGGAAGTCGTCGAGCACGCCGGGCAGCAGTGTGGCGGCCGCGTCGAGCGCGATCGGCTGCTTGCCGTCGTCGCCGAGCCGCTTGACCATGAGCGCGCAGCCGCCGTCGAGGTCGCGCGGGCCCAGCTCCAGCCGGATCGGCACGCCGCGCAACTCCCAGTCGTTGAACCGGAAGCCGGGCGAGAGCTGGTCGCGGTCGTCGACGTGCGCCCGGATCCCGGCCTCCCTGAGCCTGCCGGTCAGCCCGCGCGCCGCCGCCAGGGTCCGCTCGCCCTGCTCGCCGCGCCCGATCGGCACCACCACCACCTGGTACGGCGCCAGCCGCGGCGGCAGCACCAGCCCCTTGTCGTCGCCGTGGGTCATGATCACGCCGCCGATCATCCGCGTGGACATGCCCCAGGAGGTGGTGTGACACAGCTCCTGCCGTCCGGCGCCGGAGGTGTAGGAGATGTCGAAGGCCCTGGCGAAGTTGGTGCCCATGTAGTGGGAGGTGCCGGCCTGCAGCGCCTTGCCGTCGCGCATCATGCCCTCGATGGTGAACGTGCGCAGCGCGCCGGCGAACCGCTCACCGGCCGTCTTCTCGCCCGGCACCACCGGGATCGCCGCGATGTCGCGGGCGACCTGGGTGTAGAGGTCGAGTGCGAGCATCGTCTCGCGCATCGCGTCGTCCTCGTCGGCGTGCGCGGTGTGGCCCTCCTGCCAGAGGAACTCGGTCGTGCGCAGGAACATGCGCGGGCGCAGCTCCCAGCGCACCACGTTCGCCCACTGGTTGAGCAGCAGCGGCAGGTCACGGTGCGAGGAGATCCACTTGGCCATCATCTCGCCGATGACCGTCTCGGACGTCGGCCGCACGATCAGCGGCTCCTCCAGCTCCTTGCCGCCCGCGTGGGTGACCACGGCCAGCTCCGGCGAGAAGCCCTCGACGTGCTCGGCCTCGCGGCGCAGGTAGCTCTCCGGGATCAGCAGCGGGAAGTAGGCGTTCTCGTGGCCGGTGTCCTTGATGCGGCGGTCCAGCTCGCCCTGGAGCAGTTCCCACAGCCGGTAGCCGTACGGTCGGATGACCATGGTGCCCTTCGCCGGCCCCCGGTCGACGAGCTGCGCCTTGGCGACGAGCTCGTTGTACCAGGCGGAGAAGTCCTCGCTCTGGGGCGTCACACCGCGTTCATCACGTGCCATGTCCCGAGGATAGTCAGATGCGCAGGTCATGTCCGGGATACGACCTGCGTATCCACCCGATCGGCCGCTGTTTCGTGGATGCGTGGACCGGTTCCGGGAGCGGCGGCGACGAGACGGTGTCCGCCTGCGCCTCAGGACCACCCGGCCGCCGGACACCCGCCGAGCGGCGGGGCCGGGGGCCGGGGGCCTGAGTGTTTCCGCCGGTCAGAGCGCCAGCAGCGCGTTGACCGGGCGTTGGACGTCCGACAGCGGGCGCATGGCGATGCGCAGCAGCGCCAGCGCGTTGTCGTCGCCCGCGATGCGGTTGGCGCTGAGCTCGCCGCAGGACTGGCAGTGGTGGATGATCAGCCACTCACCGTCCTGCCGCACGCTGACGCTCAGCGCCGTCATCCTGCCCCGGCAGCTCGCCCGCCGGTCGCCCGGGATGCGGCCGTCGACGTGCAGGCTGGTCAGGCAGTGCGGGCAGTGGTTGCGGTGCGCCGTGCCCGGCGCCATGGCCGGGATGTCGAGCCGGCAGCCGACGCAGCGGAACGCGTCCGCCGGCCGTACGGGCTCCTTGCGTCTCTGCGGCCTGCGCGGGCCGGGTTTCCTGCGCGGCATGGTCACAGGTCGCCGAACGCTTCGAGCGGGAACGGCGGCTGCGCCAGCGGCCGCACGGCCATGCGCATGAGGATGAGCTGGTTGTCGTCCCCGCAGATCGGGTTGGACGTCAGTTCGCCGCAGCGGGTGCACCGATGGATGATCATCCAGTCGCCCGTGCGTAGCACCGCGATCGAGATCGGGGTCATCCGCGAACGGCAGTCCGACGGGCCGCCTTCCACCCGGTCGAGCACGTGCTGCGAATGCAGGCAGCTCGGGCAGTGGTTGCGGCGGGTGCCGTCGGGGCCCGTCGCGGTCACGGTCAGACCGCAGCGGACGCACTGGAAGGTGTTCAGGGTGGACTGAGCTTTGTTGTTGGCAGACAACGGAAAGAACTCCTTGCCGATTTTCCGGAAAAGGGCAGCGAGGAGCGCCGAGCGGCCTCGCTGGGCACGCGCGTGCGGGAAAGCCGGGGGATCCTTCCGATCATCAACCCGCGGAGCGGGATCGACCCGCGCAGAGCGGGATCAACCCGCGCAGAGCGGGATCAACCCGCGCAGGGGGGATCGATTTGATCAGGGCAGGATCAGCCCACGGGGCGGCGAGGCGCGCAGGGCGCGGGCCGGCTCATCAACCCACCACTTTCGAGGGCACGCGGGCCCGGCTAGGAGTCACCAACAAGGACAACGGCGACGGTAGCAGGACGCCACCGGCCGCCGCGAAGCATTTTCCGTGAGCCTCGCCCGGCCGGTGCCGGGGTGGGTGAATCGCGGGTGGGCCCTGGAGATCGACCGAATAAGGTTCTAGATTCGGTCTCATGGGTATCGGGCTGACCGAAGAACACCGTGCGCTGGCCGCGTCCGTCCGGGGGCTGGCGAGCCGGGGCGCCGATCACGCGGCGCTGGCCGATCAGGGGATCCTCGGGCTGCACGTGCCCGAGGAACACGGCGGCCAGGGGTACGGACTGCTGGAGTCGTGCGTGGCGCTGGAGGTGCTGGGCGAACGGCGGATCTCGGGCGCCTACCTGCCGGCCGTGCTGGTCTCGGCGGTGCTCTGCCGCGCGGGCGGGGATCCGTCCCTGCTGCGCGGCCTCGCCGACGGGACGCTCACCGCGGCGATCACCCTGATCGGCCCGGCTCTCACGACCGCGCACCCGACCGACGCCCACCTGACGGACGCGCGCGCGGCCGATGCCCAACTGACGGATGCGCGCGTGGCCGACGCGGCTGGTCGGGTCGGCTCGGGAGGGCGCCCCGACGCCGGTGCGGCTGAAGGGTCTCTCGCGCTGGGGTCCGCCGATGCCGACCTGTTCCTGCTGCCCGTCGGCGGCGGGGCGTGGGCGGTGCTGGACCGGGCCGACGTCACCGCGGAGCCGGCCGAATGCGTGGATCTCGACCGCGCGCTGTGCCGCGTCGCCCCGCGCGTCGTCCCCGCGGAACGGGTGCTCGGCGAGGCGCCGGTGCGCGAACTCGCCGCGGTGCTGCTCGGCGCGGACGCCTGCGGGGTGGCCGCCTGGTCGGTGGACACCGCCGCCGGGCACGCCAAGCTGCGCGAACAGTTCGGCCGGCCGATCGGCCAGTTCCAGGGGGTCAAGCACCGGGTGGCGGCGGCGCTGGTGGCGCTGGAACAGGCCCGCGCCGCCGTCTGGGACGCCGCCAGAGCCCTGGACGAGACGGCCACATCCCATGCCGCCCCCAGTTCCGAAGCCTTCGATGGGCCAGGGAGCGGGCCGGGGAGCGGGCCAGGGAGCGGAGGGATGGCGGCGCAGGTGCGGTTGGCGGTCGCGGTGGCCGGGGTGCTGGGGGCCGACGCGGCGGTGCGCTGCGCGGCCGACGCGATCCAGGTGCTCGGCGGCATCGGCTACACCTTCGAGCACGACGCGCACCGCTACTACCGCCGCGCCCTGTCCGACCGGATGCTCAGCGGCGACCCGGGAGTGTGGGCGGAGGAGACCATCGGCCTGGCCCTGGCGGGGACGCGCCGTCCCATGGAGCCCGATCTGCCGCACGAGGCGGCGGCCGTGCGCGAGTCGATCAGGCGCGAGGCCGAGAGCCTGCGGGCCGAGGAGCCGCTCGCCAGGCTGGGGCGGTTCGCCAGGGAAGGCTGGATCATGCCGTACCTGCCCGAGCCGTGGGGCCGGGCCGCCACGCCGCTGGAGCAGGTGATCATCCATCAGGAGTTCCGTGATCTCAAGCGGCCCAACCTGGGGATCGCGGCGTGGGCGGTGCCGTCCATCGTCGCGCACGGCACGCCTGAGCAGCGGGAACGGTTCCTGCCGCGGACGTTCACCGGGGAGATCGTCTGGTGCCAGCTGTTCAGCGAGCCCGGCGCGGGCTCGGACCTGGCCGGGCTGAGCACGAAGGCGACCCGGGTCGAGGGCGGGTGGGCGCTGAGCGGGCAAAAGATCTGGACGTCCCTCGCCCAGTACGCGCACTGGGGCATCTGCCTGGCCCGGACGTCTCCCGAGAAATCCAAGCATGACGGGATCACGTACTTCCTGGTCGACATGTCGTCGCCCGGGGTGACGGTCAAGCCGCTGAAGGAGATCAACGGCGACGAGGTGTTCAACGAGGTCTTCCTCGACGACGTCTTCGTCCCGGACGACCTCGTGGTCGGCGAGGTGGACGGCGGCTGGCGGGTGGCCCGCGACACGCTGTCGCACGAGCGCGTCGCGCTCGGCGACTCCTGGGGCCCCGGCTCCCAGCACACCGACATGGCCGACCACATCACCCGCCTGAGCGAACCGCCGAGCGGGCCGTTGAGCGAGCGGCCGGACGCGGGCTCGCACGGACGGCCGGACGCGGGCTCGCACGGGCGGCCGGACGCGGGCTCGAACCGGTGGCTGGACGCGGGCTCGAGCCGGTGGCCCGGCGGGCGGCTGCGTCAGGCGCAGCGTGAGCAGGCCGGCCGGCTGTGGGCGGAGGGCCAGGCCATCTCGGCGCTCGGCCTGCGCGTGACGTTGTCCCGGTTGTCCGGCACCGATCCCGGCCCCGCGGCCAGCGTGCGCAAGCTGCTCGGCATGCGGCACGCCCAGGCCGTCTCGGAGTTCTGCTGGTCGCTGGCTCCGGAGAACCGCCACTGGAGCCGGATGATCCTCACCACCCGCGCGTTCACGATCGGCGGCGGCACGACCGAGATCCAGCTCAACATCATCGCCGAACGCGCGCTCGGCCTGCCTCGCGACCCGTGATCAGCTCCGCGGATAGTACGGCGCGGCCAGGTGCGCGTACACGATCGTGTTGTCCTTGTAGCTGTGCGCCTGCTTGTCGAACACGCCGCCGCAGGTCACCAGCCTGAGCCCGGGATAGGAGAGCTTCGCGTAGACCTTCTTGGCCGGGAAGCTCCGCTTGGGCGTGTGCTCGATCCTGTCGACCACGAAGATGGCCACCGAGCGGTCGGCGCGCAGCACCTGGATCTGGTCGCCGCGCTTGACGTTCTTGAGCGCCGCGAACACGGCCGGCCCGGTCCTGGTGTCGAGGTGCCCGGTGATCACCGCGGCGCCGCGCTGGCCGGGGACGGGGCCGTAGCGGTACCAGCCGGCCAGGTTGGGCGAGCCGAGCGGCGGGTTCTCGATGGCGCCGGCCGCGTCCAGGCCCAGCTCCATGAGCGGCGCCGACACGCCGATGGACGGGATGTAGACGGCCGTCGGCCTGGCGGCCTTCATCGGCTTGGCGACCTTGCCGAGCAGCACGTCCGGCGGGTCGGTGAGCGCGGGCGCGCCCTTGGGCGCCCCACTCCGCCGGACGTCCGCCACCGGCTCGGACGCGGGCTCACCGGCGAAGATGCCGCCCAGCCCGAGCCCGATCAGCGCCAGCCCGGCCACGGACACGATGGCCGCTCCCGCCATGATCGTCTTCGGGCCGGGCATCGCGCGCTTCCCTGCCGCTAGACCGAGGTCTTGCGCCGCCGGGCCGCGTACCCGGTCAGACCGGCTCCGGTGAGCAGCGCGACACCGCCGACGGCGAACGGCCACACCGGGTTGCCTGGCTGCAGCCCGCCACCGCCGGTCTCGGGGTGGCCCTTGGGGACCTTGTGCTGCTCCTCGTCCGCGGGCCGCCACGGCTGCTCGGGCTCCGCGGGTCCGGACGACCAGGAATCCTGCGGAGCGGGCGCGTTCGACCACGAATCCTGCGGGACGGGCGCCTGCGACCAGGAGTCGTGGGGTACGGGCGCGTTCGACCAGGAATCCTGCGGCGCGGGCGCCTCCGACCAGGAATCACCGGAGTTTCCCCCCGACGGCTCGTCGCACGGGAGAAGCGGCAGCAGGCAGGTCGACACGACCTTGGGCACCTGTTCACTCGATTCGGCCGAAGCGGTGCCAATGCCGGCCGCCAGGCTCACTCCGCCGACGAGGAAGGCCGTCACAGCTCCAGCCGCTGCGAGACGTCGCGCTCTTGCCATAACCAGGCTCCTGGATCGGTTGTCGCGCCCCGATGCACAAGAGAGCCTTGCGAACTATTGGACCGAGCGTCAAGTAATGTGACCGAAGTGAAACGCGTCGTCACGGAAATGGGGTTTGCCCCCTGCCTGCGGTGGCAGAGATACGCCACAAAGGGGGACAAAAGCCATGAGTAATCCACAACAGCCCGAACTTCGCAGGTCGGGCAAGTCGGCGGCCGAGACCAAGTCCACTCAGGCCGTACCCGAATCGAAGAGCGGCGGTAGCGCCAAGCGGCGCGGGCATCCGCACGGCACCGACAAGGGACGCAAGGGCGGCGGCAAGGGCGGCGGCGTGCCTCCGGGCCAGCGGCCACCGCACCCGGGGTGACGCCATGAACGGGAGCCTCCGATTCATCGGCAACGCCACGACGCTGATCCGCTTCAACGGCTTCACGCTGCTCACGGACCCGAACTTCCTGCACCAGGGGCAGCGGGCGTATCTGGGCTACGGGCTCACGTCCCGCCGCCGTACCAACCCGGCCGTCGAGCTGGAGGACCTCCCGACCGTGGACGCCGTGGTGCTCTCACACCTGCACGGCGACCACTTCGACCGGGTCGCCCGCAAGGGACTCGACCGGGACACCCCGATCATCACCACCAAGCACGCGGCCCGCAGGCTGCGCTGGCGCGGGTTCGGCCAGTGCGTGGGGCTCGACCCGTGGCAGGACCACGAACTGCGTGGTGCCGGCGGCAGCGTGAAGATCACCGCGCTGCCCGCCAAGCACGCGCCGAGCCCGATCGAGGGCCTGCTGCCGCCCACGATCGGGACGATGCTCGAGTTCAGCGGCCGCGACGAACGCGTGGAGCTGCGCCTTCATATCAGCGGCGACACGCTGCTCGACCGCAGGCTGGACGCCATCCCGCGCCGCTTCCCCGAGATCGACCTGGCCCTCGTGCACCTGGGCGGCACCAAGCTGCTCGGCACGGTCATGGTCACCATGGACGGCGAGCAGGGAGCGTCGTGGGTGGACCTGATCAACCCACATGCCGTGGTGCCGGTGCACTACGACGACTACACCGTGTTCACCTCACCACTGGACGACTTCCGCCACCACATCGAGCAGGCAGGACTGTCGGACCGAGTCGTCTACCTGAAACCCGGCGAAAGCCGCGAACTCGCTCCGCACCGCCTGATCCGCCGCATCTGACCCGCAACCGCAACGTCCTGCCCGCCCGCCGGGCCGGGTCCTAGACGAGTGATTCCTAAGTCGGGTTAGTGGTCGTAGGCGATCAGTGATCGGGTGATGGGCTGGCCGGTGTGGCGGTTGTGCCAGATGGCGGCGGTCAGGGCCAGGATGCGCTGGGCGATCCTGGC
>NZ_JABCPZ010000039.1 GCF_013283785.1 Nonomuraea antri | reverse complement strand
GGCCGGGGCGGGCTGCCCGGGCTGTGCCTGCTGGTCTCCGACTTCGCCGAGGGCACCCCGGCCCGCGCCAGGCTCGACGCGGTGGCCGCCACGCTCGACGGGTTCGAGCTGTCCAGGGTCGACCTCGAACAACGGCGTGAGGGCGACGTGCTGGGCGCGGCGCAGTCGGGCAAGCGGTCGTCGCTGAAGCTGCTGCAGCTCCTGCGCGACGAGGACGTGATCGTCACCGCCCGCGAGGAGGCGTTGGCGCTGCTGGCCGGCGATCCCGAGCTGGCGTCGCACGACGGGCTGCGCGCGGAGATCGACCGCCTGCTGGCCGACGAGAAGGCCGAATACCTGGAGAAGACCTGAGCGGGCCCCCGGGCCGCGCTGAGTGAGTGAACGAACCCAGCCGCGGGGACGGCCTCCCCCCGAATGCCGTCCCCGGCTGGGCCCACCCTCGGGTCAGGTGCCGAGGGAACCGGCGTGCGGAAGGGCTCACGATCACGCCGGTCGGCCTTCATGTGGGTCACCTCGAAGGCCGCAGAACTCATCATGCGGAACCGATCGGCCGATGTGAATCACCCTTGCGCAGTCGAGGGAGACACTTGTCCACTCTTGACCTGCATGGACATGCGGAACAATGGGTCTCATGACTCGGATCATCGCGGGGAGCGCGGGTGGACGCCGGCTGGCCGTGCCGCCGGGGCGCGGGACGAGACCGACCAGCGACAGGGCGCGAGAAGGGATCTTCTTGACACTCGACTCGCTGCACGGGCTCGACGGCGCCCGGGTGATCGACCTGTACGCCGGGTCGGGCGCGATCGGGCTGGAGGCGCTGTCGCGGGGGGCGGAACTGGCGGTGCTGGTCGAGTCCGACCAGAAGGCGCTGCGGACGATCAAGGACAACGTCAGGTCCCTGGGCCTGGCCGAGGCCAGGGTCGTGGGCGACAAGGTGGAGCGGTTCCTCGGCAAGCCGGCCGAGGAGGGTTTCGACATCGTGTTCGCCGATCCTCCGTACGCGGTGAAGGACGCCGAGGTCATCCGGGTGCTTGAGCTGCTGCGCGACAACGGCTGGCTGGCCGTGGACGCTCTGGTGGCGTTCGAGAGGGAAAGTCGGGGAAATCCTCTGATGTGGCCGGAAGGTTATGTTGAGGAGAGGGTCCGTAGATACGGTGAAGCGTCCGTTTGGTACGGTCGCGCCGCCGGGAACCCGTAGACCTGGGAGGCGTCTTGCGCCGCGTTGTCTGCCCGGGGTCGTTCGACCCCATCACGAATGGTCATCTCGACATCATCGGCCGGGCCGCCCGGCTGTACGACGAGGTGACCGTGGCCGTTCTCATCAACATCGAGAAGAGCAGCCTGTTCACGGTCGATGAACGGATCGAGATCCTGCAGACCGTGACCAAGGAATATCCGAACGTCAAGGTTCGGAAGTTCCACGGCCTGCTGGTCGACTTCTGCAAGGAGAACGACATCCCCGCGATCGTCAAGGGCATCCGGGTGGTCAGCGACTTCGACTACGAGCTGCAGATGGCGCAGCTCAACTACCGCCTGTCGGGGGTCGAGACGCTGTTCATGCCGACGAACCCGGAATACTCGTTCCTGTCGTCGAGCCGGGTCAAGGAGATCGCCAGGTACGGCGGCGACGTGTCGGGGCTGGTCCCCGACCTGGTGCACAAGCTGCTCATCGAGCGGCTCAGAGGCTGACCGCGACCTGGTATCCTTTCATTTCGGCCTTGTACGACGGCGATATTTTCGCCATGCCTAGCGAGAGCAGGATGACTCAGCACCTCGACCCCCGCTCCCCTTGGGTGATCTCCACTCACGACCTGGGAAAGCGGCCGGGCACGATGAAGCGGATGACCCTGACGCTCCCGGCACCGGTGGATGTCGGCGTCGACATGATCGGTGTCCCCAAAGACGCCGAAGTCGAGCTGGATCTCCGGTTCGAAGCAGTGATGGAAGGCGTGCTCGTCTCGGGCACGGCGCAGGCCCCGCTGGCCGGGGAGTGCGCGCGGTGCCTTGACCCGGTCGCCTCGGACCTCGAGGTCGACCTGCAGGAGCTGTTCTTCTACTCCGACGAGGACGCCTCGGACGAGGACTCACTGCTCGACGGAGAGCTGCTCGACCTCGAGCCGACATTCCGCGACGCGGTGGTGCTCGCACTGCCGTTGAGCCCGGTCTGCCGTGAAGACTGCCCGGGGCTCTGCACGGAGTGCGGGATCAAGCTGGCCGAGGCCGGCGACGATCACCGGCACGAGAAGATCGACGCCCGCTGGGCGTCGTTGCAAGGTCTGATTTCCGAGAACGATAACGATCAGGAGAAGTGACGTGGCCGTCCCGAAGCGAAAGATGTCGCGGAGCAACACCCGCGCCCGTCGCTCCCAGTGGAAGACGACTGCTGTCGCCCTGGTGAGCTGCCCGCAGTGCCGTTCGCCCAAGCAGCCGCACATCGCGTGCCCCACCTGCGGCACCTACAACCGTCGTCAGGTCATCGAGCCGTCCGCCTGATCTCGCTGAGTTGACGTGATGCCGACCGGGTGCCATTGTGCCCCGGTCGGCGTTACCGTCTCAGATGCGTACGGCGGCGGTTCCGCCCGCGGCCGTGGTGGACGCCGGGGCTCTGTTCTCCCCGACGCCCACCACGTTTTCGGGCATCTTCCGCAGCCGACGCGCCATGTGAAGATGTCCGAGGAGGAAGCACGTGGGCGCTGGTCCTAAGCCGGTGGCCGTTGAGGTCGCCAAGGAAGAGCTGGAGCGGGTTCTCGCGGTAAGCCTGGACCCCGACATTCTGGAGCGCGCGCTCACGCACCGCTCCTACGCGTACGAGAACGGCGGCCTGCCGACCAACGAGCGCCTTGAATTCCTCGGCGACTCCGTGCTCGGCCTGGTGGTCACCGACACCCTCTACCGCAACCACCCCGACCTGCCCGAGGGCCAGCTGGCCAAGCTGCGGGCCGCGGTCGTCAACATGCGCGCACTGGCCGACGTGGCCAGGGGGCTCGGCCTGGGCCGGTTCCTGCGGCTCGGCCGGGGCGAGGAGGGCACGGGCGGGCGCGACAAGTCGTCCATCCTGGCCGACACGCTGGAGGCGCTGATCGGCGCCATCTACGTCGACAAGGGCCTCGACGAGGCGTTCCGGGTCGTGCACCTGCTGTTCGACCCGCTGATCGTGCGCTCGGCCTCGCTCGGCGCCGGTCTCGACTGGAAGACCTCGCTGCAGGAGCTCACCGCCTCCGAGGCGCTCGGCGTCCCCGAGTACCACGTCGAGGAGAGCGGCCCCGACCACGCCAAGTCGTTCACCGCCATGGTGCGGGTGGGCGGCGAGTCGTACGGCTCGGGCACCGGCCGCAGCAAGAAGGAGGCCGAGCAGCAGGCGGCCGAGGCGGCGTGGACCCGCATCAGGGCCCGCCGCGAGCAGCGCGAGAGCCAGCCGGCCGGCTGAGCCACGCGGTTCAACCAGCCGGGCGGTTCAACGAGCCAGGCAGTTCAAGAAGAGGTCAGGTTGCCCGAACTTCCCGAGGTAGAGGTCGTCAGGCGCGGCCTTGAGCAGTGGGTCACCGGCCGCGAGATCGCCTCCGCGGAGGTGCTGCACCCCCGCGCGATCAGGCGGCACGAGCCGGGCGCCGACGAGTTCGCCGCCCGGCTGAAGGGCCGCGCGATCCTGTCGGCCGAGCGCCGCGGCAAGTACCTGTGGCTGCCGCTGTCCGGCGCCGAGGAGGCGCTGCTGGCCCATCTGGGCATGAGCGGC
This sequence comes from Nonomuraea antri, assembly GCF_013283785.1. Lineage (GTDB taxonomy): Bacteria > Actinomycetota > Actinomycetes > Streptosporangiales > Streptosporangiaceae > Nonomuraea > Nonomuraea antri. The sequence continues at coordinate 55,565 of NZ_JABCPZ010000039.1, read as the reverse complement.
CAGTTGCTGGTGGTCGATCCGGAGTCGCCGCCGGAGAAGCATCTGCGGGTGCTCCTGCGCTTCGCCGACGGCGGCCCCGATCTGCGATTCGTCGACCAGCGCACGTTCGGCCACGTCATGCTGACGCCGCTGGTCGGCGGCGTGCCGGAGCCGATCGCGCACATCGCGCCCGACCCGTTCGAGGAGTCGTTCGACGAGGCGGAGTTCACCCGCAGGCTGCGCGCCAAGCGCACCGAGATCAAGCGGGCGCTGCTCGACCAGTCGCTGATCAGCGGCGTCGGCAACATCTACGCCGACGAGGCGCTGTGGATCGCCAGGCTGCACTGGGCCAGGCCCACCCAGACGCTCACCCGGCCGAAGGTGGCCGAGCTGCTGGCCGCGGTGCGTACCGTGATGAGCGCCGCGCTGCACCAGGGCGGCACGTCGTTCGACAGCCTCTACGTCAACGTCAATGGCGAGAGCGGCTACTTCGAGCGCTCGCTGGAGGCGTACGGCCGGCGCGACCTGCCGTGTTCCCGGTGCGGCACGCCGATCAGGCGCGAGGCGTTCATGAACCGGTCGTCGTACTCCTGCCCCAGATGCCAGCGAAAGCCGCGGTGAGCAGGGCCAGAATCGCGCCCGTCCACATCACCGCGGAGGTCGAGATCCCGTCCACGACCCGGCCGCCGACGAACGAGCCGAGCCCGATCGACAGGTTGAACGCGCTGACGTAGACGGCGGTGGCCAGCTCGCCGCCGCCGTGCCGCATGATCCACAGTTGCAGCGTCACGCCCACGCCGCCGTAGCCGAGCCCCCACACCACCAGCACGAACAGGGGCGTGCCGAGCACCGGCAGCGCCGCCGTGGCCAGCGCGATGAGCCCGGCCAGGACGATCAGCACCGGCTTGGGATTCCGCGCCGCCCACGATCCGGCCACGAAGTTGCCCGTGACGCCGGCCACGCCGTACAGGAGCAGGGCGACGCTGACGAGCCCGGGGTCGGCGTGCGCGACCTGCTCCAGGAACGGCCGCACGTAGGTGTAGGCCGCGAAGTGCGCGGTCACGATCAGCACGGTCGCCAGCACGACGGCCTTCAGCGGCCAGGACAGCCGCTCACCGGACCGGTGCGAATCCGCGCCCGGCATCGGCGGCAGCGTCACGGCCAGCACCGCGAGCAGGATCAGCGCCAGCACGCCCATAGCCGCGAACGCGCTGCGCCAGCCCGCGAACGAGGAGATGAACGTGGCCGCGGGCACTCCGAGCACCGACGCCACCGACACCCCGGCCATGATGATCGAGGTGGCCCGGCCGACCGAGCGCTCGGGGGCCAGCCGGGTGCCGAGCCCGGCGGCGAACGCCCAGAACCCGCCGATGCTCACCCCGCCGAGCACCCGCGCGGCCAGCATCACCGGATAGTCCGGCGCGATCGCCCCCGCCAGGTTCGACACGGCGAGCAGGGCCATCAGCGCGAGCAAGGTGAGACGCCGGTCGAAACGGCGGGTGGCGATCGCGAGCACGGGTGCGGAGATCGCGGCGACCAGGCCCGGCGCCGACATCATCAGCCCGGCCGTGCCGTCGCTCACGCCGAGCGTGGCGGCGATCGACGTCAGCAGGCCGACGGGCAACATCTCGCTGGTCACCAGGGCGAAAGTGCCCACCGCGACGGAGAAAACGGCGAGCCAGCGCGGCTGCACGGCGCTGGATTGAGCAGTCATCGTCATGCCGTCCAGCCTTCTGCCGGCCGGGCGGCGGAACAATGACGAAGCCCGAAGGCTTGGTTTAGGTGGGCTAAGCGATCAGGGGGTGCGCGGTGGAGTTCAGGGAACTGGAAGCGTTCGTGGTGCTGAGCGAGGAACTGCACTTCGCGCGCACGGCCGATCGGCTCTACCTGTCGCCCGGCCGGGTCAGCCAGCTCATGCGGTCGCTGGAGACCAGGATCGGCGGCCGGCTCTTCCACCGCACCAGCAGGCGGGTGCTGCTCACCCCGCTGGGCGAACGTTTCCTGGCCGACCTGCGGCCCGCCTACGACGGCCTGGCGAACGCGGTGAACCAGGCCAGGTCCAGGGCAAGGGAGGTGACGGGCGTGCTGCGGCTGGGCTTCTTCGCCACGCCCACCGACGTGGTCACCGGCAGCGTGGAGAGCTTCGAGCGCCTGCACCCGGGGTGCGAGGTGGAACTGGTGGAGATCCCGCTGTCCGACCCCTTCAGCAAGCTGCGCGCCGGCCGGGTGGACCTGACGTTCACGCTGCTGCCGGTGAACGAGCCCGACCTGGTGACAGGGCGGGCGCTGAACCGGGTCTCGTACAAGGTGGGGCTGTCGCTCAGGCACCCGTTCGCCAGGCGGGCGACCATCGGCGCGGAGGAGCTGGCCGAGCTGCCGCTGTTCGGGCTGGAGGGCCCGGCGCCGCGCGAGTGGCAGGAGCACGTGACGCCGTCGTTCACCCCGTCGGGACGGCCGATCCCGCGGGCCGGCGCGGTGGCCACCAGTCAGGAGGGTCTCACCCTGGTGGCGCTCAACCGGGGCGCGATGTTGTTCTGCACGCCCGCGGCCTCCTATCACGGGCGGCCCGACGTGGCGTTCGTGCCCGTCTCGGGGCTGCCGGACTCGGTCATGGGCCTGGTCTGGTCCAGGTCGGCGGAGACCTCGGCCATCAGGGCGTTCAACGAGGCGGCCGAGCGGTACTCCGCCCGGGTGCCGCTGGTCGCCTGACCGGATCGGTATAACGGGAGCGATGGTCACGGAGGGTAACGGAGGGAAGATGTCGGAGAACAGCAGAATGACCGCTTGGGTGCGGGGGAGGGTGCAGGGTGTGGGGTTCCGCTGGTGGACTCGCGCCCGGGCGCTGGAGCTCGGGCTGGTCGGCTGGGCCAGGAACACCGACGACGGCCGGGTCGAGGTGGTCGCCGAGGGACCTCGCGAGGCGTGCGTCAAGCTGCTGGAGCTGCTCAGAGGTTGCGACACGCCGGGAAGAGTGGATGGAGTAGTAGAACGCTGGAGTGAAGCCCGAGGTAGTTTGAGCGGGTTTGTGGAGCGGTAACCCCTTCCGTTAAACCGCCCAAATAGGGTATAGTTGTATGTCGAGAGTGCCTGTCGGTAGGTCTATGCGGTGCGTTCGACTTGACCGCCCACACCGCCGGTGCGACTCTTGTTAGGTACCACGCGCACCCCTCCCGCGGAATAGAAGTGCGCGAACCAGTCTGGTCACTCAGCGTGGAGGACCCTTTACCATGGCGAAGGCTCTACTCGGCCACGTCGGCGGTCCTGACCCTCGAATGGTCTCGGAGATGCGTCGTTTGCAGCAGCGCATCCGAGACCTGGAGGCAGAACTCATCCGACTCCAGGCCCAGAATGACGCTCTTGCGGCGCAAACCCGCGATGAGGCACTCAGCCGCATGCAGGAGCGCGAGCCGGCACTCACCTGAGAGTGATCGGAGCGCAAGACCCAGGGACGTCTCGAAGAGGCGTCCCTTGTTATTTTCCCTGATGGGAAAAGCTTCCTTTACCCAGGTCACCCCCGCGCCGACTGCGGTCGCCAGCGGGGGGCAGTAAAGGACCAGTAGGCTTTTCCGAAGGTCGTTCAGGGAGAAGGGGGTCCGCGCTTGTACTTGAAGACCCTCACCCTGCGCGGATTCAAGTCCTTCGCCTCCGCCACCGCCCTGCGCTTCGAGCCCGGCATCACCTGCGTGGTCGGCCCCAACGGCTCCGGCAAGTCCAACGTCGTCGACGCCCTGGCCTGGGTCATGGGCGAGCACAGCGCCAAGTCGCTGCGCGGCGGCAAGATGGAGGACGTCATCTTCGCCGGCACCTCCTCCCGGCCGCCGCTCGGCCGCGCCGAGGTCACGCTGACCATCGACAACTCCGACGGCGCGCTGCCGATCGACTACACCGAGGTCACGATCAGCCGCCTGATGTTCAGGTCCGGCCAGAGCGAATACGCCATCAACGGCGACACCTGCCGCCTGCTCGACATCCAGGAGCTGCTGTCCGACTCCGGCATCGGCCGCGAGATGCACGTCATCGTCGGCCAGGGGCAGCTCGACGCCGTCCTGCACGCCGGGCCCGAAGACCGCCGCGCCTTCATCGAAGAGGCCGCCGGCGTGCTCAAGCACCGCAAGCGCAAGGAAAAGGCGCTGCGCAAGCTCGACGCCATGCAGGCCAACCTGACCCGCGTGCAAGACCTGGCCACCGAGCTGCGCAGGCAGCTCAAGCCGCTGGGCCGGCAGGCCGAGATCGCCCGCAAGGCCGCCGTCATCCAGGCCGACCTGCGCGACGCCAGGCTCCGGCTGCTCGCCGACGACGTGTGCATCCTGCGTACGACGCTGGAGCGCGAGGCCGCCGACGAGGCCGCGATCACCGCCAGGCGCAACCAGGTCGAGACCGAGCTGGCCGAGGGCCAGCAGCGCGAGAGCGCGCTGGAGGCCGCCGAGGCCGAGGCCCAGCCCAAACTGCGGGCCGCGCAGGAGACCTACTTCGGGCTGTCGTCGCTGCGCGAGCGCGTCACCGGGCTCGGGCAGCTCGCCGCCGAACGGCACCGCCACGCGCTCGACGCCGCCTCCATCGAACGCCGCGGCCGCGACCCGGAAGACCTCGAACGCGAGGCCGCCGAGGTGCGCGAGCGCGAATTAATCCTTCAGGCGGAGCTCGACCAGGCCCACGAGCTGCTCGACGACGCCGTCCAGCGGCGGGCCGAGTCCGAGGCCGCGCTGAGCGCCGAGGAGCAGCGGCTGGCGATGGCCGCCAGGGCCGCCGCCGACCGGCGCGAGGGCCTGGCCAAGCTGCGCGGCCAGGCCGACTCCGTGCGCAGCAGGGCCCGCGCCGCGGAGGAGGAGATCGGCCGGCTCCAGCGGGCCGTGTCCGACGCCGCCGAGCGCGAGCGCCAGGCGCTGGAGGAGCTGGAGACGCAGCGGAGCGAGGAGCCCGCCGCCGACCCGGCGCTCGCCGCCGAACTGGCCACCGCGCAGGAGCTGGTGGAGGAGGCGAAGGCCGCCGCCGACGAGGCGCGCGCCGCCGCCGACGACGCCAAGAGCGCGCTCGACGCGCCACGCGCCGCGCTGCAGGCCGCCAAGTCCGCCGTGAGCGGCGCCCGCGCCGCCGACCAGCAGGCCCAGCGGGCGGTCGCCGCGCTGCAGGCCCGCCGCGACGCGCTGGAGCTCGGCCTGGCCACGGGCAACGGCGGCGCCGCGCTGCTCGACGCCGACCTGGCCGGCGTGCTCGGCCCGCTGGCCGCCTCGCTGCAGGTCACGCCGGGCGCGGAGGTGGCGATCGCGGCCGTGCTCGGCCCGGTCGCCGAGGCCATCGCGGTCAAGTCGCTCGACACCGCCGTCGACGCGCTCGACCTGCTCAAGTCCGGCGCGGACGGCCGGGCGACGCTGCTGGTGGCCGGTCCCGCGGCGGCCGAGCGGCGGCTGCCCGCCCCGGTGGGCGGCCGGTGGGCCGCCGAGCTGGTCACCGTGCCCGATCACCTGCGCGGGCCGATCGACCGGGTGCTGGCCGACGTGGTCGTGGTCGACGATCTCGGCGCCGCCCGCCAGGTCGTCGAACGGCACGCCAACCTGCGCGCCGTCACCAGCACCGGCGACGTCGTGGGCGCGCACCTGGTCACCGGCGGGTCCGAGGGCGGCACGTCCGTGCTGCAGGTGCGGGCCGCGTTCGACGAGGCCGTACGCGATCTCGAAGCGGCCGGGTCCACCGCCGAGGAGACGGCGCACGCGCTCGACTCGGCCGTGTCGGGCGAGCACGAGGCGCAGGCCGCGGTGGAGTCCGCGCAGGCGCACGTGAACGAGGCGCAGACCGCCGTCACCACCGCGCAGGCCGGGGTGAGCGCCGCGCAGGGCACGCTCGACCAGGTCAGGGGCCGCCAGCGGGAGGCCGACCAGCGCAACGCCGCCGCCGCCAAGCGGCTGGCCCAGCTCGAAGCGGCGGCCGCCGCCGCGCACGCCGAGGCGGAACGCCTGGCGGGCAGCGTCACCGCGGCCGAGGAGTCGCGCGCGGCGAGCCTGGAGGAGCTGACCGAGCTGGAGATCCGGCTGGCCGAGGCCGAATACGCCCAGGAGCTGGAGTCCGAGCCCACCGCCGACCTGCGCGACGACCTGGCCGCGGCCTGCGAGAGCGCCAGGCAGCGAGAGATGGACACCCGCCTGCAGGTCCGCACCGCGGAAGAACGCGTCAAGAGCATCGAGGGCCGGGCCGACGGCCTGCTGCGCGCCGCCCAGCGCGAGCGCGCCGAACGCGCTCAGGCGGCGGCTCAGCGCGCCAGACGCCGCCGGCAGGCCCGGGTGGCCGAAGCGGTGAGCGAGGGCGCCAAGCAGGTGCTGAGAGCTCTCACGGCCTCCGTGCAGCTCGCCTCCAGGGAGCGCGACGAGGCCGACCTGGCCAGGGTGGCGATCGACGCCGAGCTCAAGCAGGTCCGCGTGCGCGTGCGTGAGCTGGGCCAGGAGCTCGACAAGCTGGTCAACCGGGTGCACGGCAGCGAGGTCGCGCGCACCGAGCAGCGGCTGCGTCTCGAACAGCTCGAACAGCGCGCGCTGGAGGAGTTCGGGGTCGAGACCGAGGCGCTGATCTCCGAGTACGGCCCCGACGCCGAGGTCCCCGGCGACCCGCCCGTCCCGTACGTGCGCGAGGAGCAGGAGAAGCGGGCCAGGGCCGCCGAGCGGCAGATGAACCAGCTCGGCAAGGTCAACCCGCTGGCCCTGGAGGAGTTCGCCGCGCTGGAGGAGCGCCACGCCTTCCTCACCTCGCAGCTCGAAGACCTCAAGAAGACCAGGCGCGACCTGCTGACCGTGGTCAAGGAGGTCGACGACCGGGTGGAGCAGATGTTCGCCTCGGCGTACGAGGACGTGGCGCGCGAGTTCGAGCAGATCTTCACCAGGGTGTTCCCCGGCGGCGACGGCCGGCTGGTGCTCACAGTTCCCGACGACATGCTGACCACCGGCATCGAGGTGGAGGCCAGGCCGCCGGGCAAGAAGGTCAAGCGGCTGTCGCTGCTGTCGGGCGGCGAGCGCTCGCTGACCGCGGTGGCGTTCCTGATCTCCATCTTCAAGGCGCGGCCTTCGCCGTTCTACGTGATGGACGAGGTCGAGGCCGCGCTCGACGACACCAACACGCAGCGGCTGCTGACCCTGTTCGAGGAACTGCGGCAGAGCTCACAGCTCATCGTCATCACGCACAACAAGCGGACGATGGAGATCGCCGACGCGCTCTACGGCGTGTCGATGCGCGGCGACGGCGTGACCCAGGTGGTCAGCCAGCGGCTGCGCGAGCGCGAATCGGCCTGACGCGAATCGGCCCGGTCCGCGCGCCCTTGGGCATGAGCACGCTGGTTGATCTGGAAAACTGACATCTTGTGGAAGGTTATCTCGGCGTCATCGTGATCGTGGCCGTCGTCGCCCTGCTGGCGGCGGGCGGTCTCTTCCTGCTGTTCAGGCCGGGTGGCAAGGCGGCGCCGCCGCCCGTCAAGCCGCCGGAGGCGCCGCCGCTCCCCGAGGAGGAGGAGCGGCCCGCCGGAGTGGGCGAGGAGGCCGAAGGGGCGACCACCACGCTCCCGCCGCCGCCGGTCAAGCCGGCCGAGCCCATGGTGGTCGAGCCCGAGGTCGAGGTGCCGCCGCCGTCGGCCGGCCGGATGGTGCGGCTGCGCTCCAGGCTGGCCCGCTCGCAGAGCGCGCTCGGCCGCGGCCTGCTGGAGCTGCTGTCGCGCGACAGGCTCGACGACGACGTCTGGGACGAGATCGAGGAGAGCCTGATCACCGCGGACGTCGGCGTGGCGCCGACGCAGGTGATGGTCGAGGAGCTGCGCACCAAGGTCAAGGTGCTGGGCAGCCGCACCCCGCAGGAGGTTCGCGGGTTGCTGCGCGAGCAGCTGCTCACCCAGGTCAACCCCGACCTCGACCGCACGCTGCACATCCAGAAGCACGGTGAGCGTCCGGCCGTGGTGCTGGTCGTGGGCGTCAACGGCACCGGCAAGACCACCACCACGGGCAAGCTGGCGCGCTCGCTCGTCGGCGACGGCAAGAAGGTCGTGCTCGGCGCGGCCGACACCTTCCGCGCCGCGGCCGCCGACCAGCTCCAGACCTGGGGCGACCGGGTCGGCGCCGACGTGGTGCGCGGGCCGGAGGGCGGCGACCCCGCCTCGGTGGCCTTCGACGCGGTGGCCAAGGGCATCGAGGAGAAGGCCGACGTCGTCATCGTCGACACGGCCGGCCGCCTGCACACCAAGACCGGTCTCATGGACGAGCTGGGCAAGGTCAAGCGGGTCATCGAGAAGAAGGCCACGGTCGACGAGGTGCTGCTGGTGCTCGACGCCACCACGGGCCAGAACGGCATGCGCCAGGCCCAGGTGTTCGCCGAGGTCGTGAACATCACCGGCATCGCGCTGACCAAGCTCGACGGCACCGCCAAGGGCGGCATCGTCATCGCGGTGCAGCGGGAGCTGGGCGTGCCGGTCAAGCTGGTGGGGCTCGGCGAGGGTCCCGACGACCTGGCGCCGTTCGACCCCGAGGTGTTCGTGGACGCCATCCTCGGCGACTGATTTCGGACATATCTCACTATTACGGCCTGTATCGAAAATATCTCTTCCCGGATAAGGGTTGATCGACGTCTTTTCTATGTGTTGACATGTACCGGTCATCCGAGATCGTCAACCGCGAAGGGATGCCGATGAAGAGGATCGTGGTTCACAGGCCGGGAACAGTGAAGCCTGCCGCCGGCGCGGCGCCCAGGCACACTCCCTGACAACTGCGGGTCGGCGTCGCGAGGGGACGCCGACCACAGGGAAGAAGGCCAAGTGAACACGATCGTCCTCGACGCGGACCGCCGGGTGGGCGGCCCCTACACGCTGGCGTCCGCGCTGCTCGACCGGATCGTCCCCGACGCGCTGGCCCGCTGGCCGGAACTGGTCGCCGCGCACGACATCGAGCTCCGGGTGGCCGCCCCGCACCTGCCCGTGCCCCGGCACAGGACGTCGCTGGCCGACACCGTGCCTCGGGCCGAGCGCATCCTCATCCCCGGCGCCCGGCGCACGCTGCGCATCGCCAACGGGCTCGCCGAGTTCGTCCGCGAGCATCTGGCCAGGAGCGGCCCGGCCGAGCTGACGGTGGCCAACCTGGACGAGGCCGACCCGACCGACACCGAACTGGTCGAGGTGCTGGGCCGGCGGCTCGACGCCGGGCTGCTGCGGGTGGTGCGCGGGCCGTCCGAGGCCGGTGGCGGCCCGCTGCGCACGGACTTCGACCGCTACCGCGACGAGGGCTTTCACCACGCCATGGCCGAGTCCGGGCTGGAGACGCTGCGCGGCATGGCGCACCAGGCCGACCCCGAGGCGTGGGAACTGCTGGCCAAACGGGTGGCCGCGGCCCTGGAGGCCATCGAGCGCGAAGACGAGGCCCGCGAGCTGTACGACACGGCCAGGCGGCACGTCACCGAGCCGCGCACCCGCGCCACGCTGGCCTACGGCACCGCGATGATCCTGGTACGCCACCACGACCCCGCGCGCAGAGACCCCGAGCAGGCCCTGGCCTGGATCAACGAGGCCGTCACGATCGCCGGGCTGCTGCCCGACGCCCGTGACCGCGCCTTCCACCTGGGCTTCGACCTCAACGGCAAGGCTCTGGTCGAGCTGCGCAGGGGCCGTCACGACGCGGCGCTGAGCCTGGTCGAGGAGGCCATCGCGCTGGCCGAGCGCGACCTGCCGGGCGAGCACCCGGTGCACCGGCTGGTGCTGCTGGCCAACCGCGGCCAGCTCCTCGCCGCGGCAGGACGCACCGCCGAGGCGCTGACCTGCTACGACGCCGCCATCGCGGCCGATCCCGGATACCCCGACCACTACCTCGACCGCGGCAACCTGCTGCACCGGCTGGGCCGGACGGCCGAGGCGGTGGCCGACTACGAGTCGGTGATGCGGCTCAGCCCGCCCTTCCCCGAGGCGTACTACAACCGGGCCGAGGTGCGTTACGCCACCGGCGACTACGCGGGCGCCCGCGCCGACCTCGACCACACGCTCGACCTCGACCCGGCGTTCGTCGGCGCGTACGTCAACCGCGCCGGGCTGCTGGTGGCCTACGGCGACTTCGGCGCGGCCAGGGCCGACGTGCGCAGGGGGCTGGAGCTGGAGCCGCGCAACGCGTACCTGCTGTGCGTGCTCGGGCAGGTGGAGGCCGCGCAGGGCAGGCACCAGGAGGCGCTGAGCGCCTTCGACGCGGCGCTGGAGCTGGCGCCCGACCTGGCGGCCGCCTGGGCGAACCGGGGCGAGCTGGCCTTCCAGCGCGGCGCGCACGAGGCGGCGCTGGCCGACCTGACCCACGCGATCAAGCTGGGGGAGACGGCCGACCTGCTGTTCAACCGGTCGGTGGTGTACCGGGCGACCGGGCGCGCCGCCGAGGCCAGGCAGGACCTGCGCAGGGCCGCCGAGCTGAACCCCGACGACGCCGACATCAGGCGCGCGCTCGCGGAGGACTGAGCTGCTCGGGAGCCGCGCGGAGGACCGGACTACTCGGGAAGCCGCGCGGAGTGGGTGCCGATCGGCACCACCAGCGGGGTGCCCGCCACCGGGTCCTCGATGACCTTGGCGTCCAGCTCGAACACCGCGCGCAGCAGGTCCTCGGTCAGCACCTCGTGCGGCGTGCCCGAGGCGACCACCCGGCCCGCGCGCATGGCCACCAGCCGGTCGGCGTAGCGGGCCGCCAGGTTGAGGTCGTGCAGCACCATCACGATGGTGCGGCCGGCCGCCTGGTGCAGGTGCCGTACCAGCTCCAGCACCTCCACCTGGTGAGCCAGGTCCAGGAACGTGGTGGGCTCGTCGAGCAGCAGCAGATCGGTGCCCTGCGCCAGCGCCATCGAGATCCAGGCGCGCTGCCGCTGGCCGCCCGACAGCTCGTCCAGCGGGCGTTCGGCCAGGTCGGCCAGCCCGGTCATGGCCAGCGCCTCGCCGACGGCGGCCTCGTCGTCCGATGACCACTGGCGGTACCAGGTCTGGTGCGGGTGCCTGCCCCTGGCCACCAGGTCGGCCACGGTCAGCCCCTCGGGCGCGGTCGGCGCCTGGGGCAGCACGCCGAGCACCTTGGCCACCTCGCGGGTGGGGATCTTGTCGATGCGCTTGCCGTCCAGCAGCACCTCGCCGCCCTGCGGCTTGAGCAGCCGGCCGAGCGCGCGCAGCAGCGTGGACTTGCCGCAGCCGTTCGGGCCGATGATGGTGGTCACCGTGCCCGCCTCGATGCCGAGGTCGAGCCCGTCGACGATGACGCGCTCGCCGTAACCTAGCTTGACGGACGCCGCCTGCAGCCTCATTTGCGGGCCCTCCAGATGAGGTGGATCAGGTAAGGGGCGCCCAGCACGGCGGTGACGACGCCGACGGGCAGTTCGATCGGGGCGAACAGGGTCCGCGCGATCAGGTCGGATGCGGTCGTCAGCGCCGCGCCGACGATCGCCGAGCACAGCAGCGGCGGCTGGGCGGAGCGGGTCAGCCGGAGCGCGATCTGCGGCGAGGCCAGCGCCACGAACGCGATCGGCCCGGCCGACGCGGTCGCCACCGCGGCCAGCAGCACGGCGGCCAGGATCATCAGGCCGCGCGCCAGGTTCATCCGCACGCCGAGCGCGGTGACCGTGTCGTCGCCGAAGCGCAGCGCGTTCAGCGAACGGGTGCCGAGCAGGGTCAGCGGCACCAGCACGGCCAGCGCGCACGCCACCGGCACGACGTGCTCCCAGCCGCGGGCGTTGAGCGAGCCGGTGATCCAGACCATGGCCCTGCTGGTGTCGTTGACGTCGCCGATGGTCAGCAGCCAGTACTTGACGTTGGTGAACACCGCGGCCACGCCGATGCCGACCAGGACCAGGCGGTAGCCGTCCAGCCCGCGCCGCCAGGCCAGGCCGTACACGACGAACGCGCCGATCAGGCCGCCGAGCAGGGCCAGCGCCGGGATGCCCAGGGTGGACAGCAGGCCGCTGACGCCGCCGTACGCGCTGCCGCTGGCCACCACGCCGGCCACCACCGTGACCGACGCGCCGGTGGTCACGCCGAGGATCTCCGGGCTGGCCAGCGGGTTGCGCGCGATGGACTGGATGATCGCGCCGGACAGCGCGAGCGCCGCGCCGACCAGGGCGCCGGTCAGGGCGCGCGGCAGGCGCAGGTCCATGACGACGAAGTGGTTGGGGCTGTTGACGTCGATCGCGCCGCCGATCACCTCGGCCACGCTCATCGGGATGTCGCCGATGCGCATGTTCAGCGCCATGAGCAGCACCAGCAGCGCCAGGCCGGTCACGGCCAGCGTGACGCCACGGGGCCGCAGCCGCCAGGAGAGTCCGGCGACGCGCAGGGGGAGTGTGGTCAAAGTCGCACCGGCTTCCTTCGGCGTACCAGGGCGATGAAGAACGGCGCGCCGATCAGCGCGAGCACCACGCCCACCTCGAGTTCGCCGGGCGGCGCGACCACGCGGCCGATGACGTCGGCGAGCAGCAGCAGCGCCGCGCCGATCAGCCCCGAGTACGGCAGCAGCCACCGATGGTCGGTGCCCGACAGCGGGCGGACCAGGTGCGGCACGATCAGCCCGACGAACGCCAGCGACCCGCACACCGCGACCGCGGCACCCGACAGCAGGGTGACGGCGGCCACGCCGACGGCCCTGGTCATGGCGATGTTCTGGCCGAGGCCGCGGGCCACGTCCTCGCCCAGCGAGAGCGCGTTCAGCGCCGGGGCGTTGACCAGCGCCAGCACCAGCCCGACCAGGATGAACGGCAGCACCTGCCAGATCACCTCGGCGCCGCGCCCGGCGATGGAGCCGGACTGCCAGAAGCGGAAGACGTCCATGGCCTGCTCGTCGAGCAGGACGAGCGCGGAGGTCAGCGCGTGGAGCAGGGCGCTGACGGCGGTGCCGGCCAGCGCGAGCGTGACCGGGGTGGGGCCGCCCCGGCCGCCGACCATGCCGAGCGCGAACACGCCGACGCTCGCGATCAGCGCGCCGGCCAGGCCGAACCAGATGTAGGCGAGCAGGCTGGAGGTGCCGAGCAGGATGATCGAGCCGATCATCGCGAAGGCCGCGCCCTGCGTGACGCCGAGCAGCCCGGGGTCGGCCAGCGGGTTCCTGGTGTGTCCCTGCATGAGCGCGCCCGCCACGCCGAGCGCGACGCCGGCCAGCACGCCGATGATCGTGCGCGGGATGCGCAGCGAGCGGATGACCTCGTCGTTCACCGAGCCGGTCGGCGCGGTGAGCGCGTGCCAGGAGTCGGCGAGCGGGATGGGCTTGGAGCCGATCGCGATGCTCAGCGCCACCGCGACCAGGACCGCCGCGAGGAGCCCGAGGAGGACGCCGAGCCGTCGCCGCCGGACGCCCTGCAGGCGCGGCGCGATGGCCGTTGCGGTCACGTTTTGCCTCCTCAGCGTTTGCCCGATCCTGGTGAAGTATGCCAGGTTAGGCAGCCCTAACCTAAATGAGGTTTACCTAAGTTCGTCGAGAAGGGAATCTGATGAAACCGTTGCGCGTGCTGGTCGCCGCTTTCCTCATGGCGGGGGTCGCGGCCTGCGGTTCCACGCAGCCGGCGGCCACCGGAGGCGAGGCGCCGTTCCGAACCATCAAGCACGCCATGGGTGAGACCAGGATCCCGACCCAGCCGAAGCGGATCGTCGCGCTCGACCAGAGCTTCGTGGACGCCGTGCTCACGCTGGAGACCGAGGTGGTCGGGTACACGACGTACCGGGCGATCGACGACAAGCTGCCCGACTACCTCGGGACGGTGCTGAGCACGTACGGCAAGAACGCCACCGCCGTGGGCACCCTGGAGGCGCCGAGCCTGGAGAAGGTGCAGGCCCTCAAGCCCGACCTGATCGTCTCGGCCAAGGTCAGGCACGAGGCCCTGTACGAGAAGCTCTCCAAGATCGCCCCGACCGTGTTCAGCGAGACCACCGGGGCCATCTGGAAGGACAACCTGCGGCTCATGGGCCAGGCCCTGGGCAAGGAGCAGCTGGCCGACACCAAGATCAAGGCGTTCGAGGAGCGGGCCGGCAAGATCGGCGCATCCATCAAGGCCAAGGACGGCGAGCTGCCGACGATCTCCGTGGTGCGCTTCGCCGGCGAGCCCACCACCCGCCTGTACGTGGAGAACTCCTACTCGGGCGTGGTGCTGAAGGACGTCGGCTTCCCGCGTCCGGCGGGCCAGCCGACCAAGGAGGGCGCGATCGCGGTGGACGTGAGCCAGGAACGCATCTCCGAACTGGACGCCGACCACATCTTCGTGGCCACCTACCCGGACCCGTCGTCGGACGGCCCGAAGGAGAAGTTCGTCGGCAACCCGCTGTGGGGCAAGCTCAAGGGCGTCAAGCACGAGGTCAGCGACCTGACCTGGATGAGCGCGGTGGGCATCCAGGGCGCGCACTCCATGCTGGACGACGTCGCGAAGCTCTTCGAGGTCGACCCGGCCAAGGCCGCCTGACCAGGGGTGACGCCCGCCCGTAGCAGGGGCGGGCGTCACCGCCCGGATCAGCGCGGCAGGAAGGCGCGCAGGTCGGCCAGGTGCGGTTCGAGGTCGAGCCGCTGGGCGGCCAGCCACTCCGGGTTGTCGTAGGTGCCCCGGTACCTGATCGCGCTGTCGCAGATCAGCGTCACGATGCTGCCCTGGTCGCCGGACTCGCGCATCTCGCGGATCAGCTCCACACAGGCGGCGAGGTTCGTTCCGGTCGAGCCGCCCACCTCCAGGCCCGTCACCTCGCGCGTCCAGTGCATGGCGGCGATCGAGCGGGCGTCGGGCACGGTGATCATCCGGTCGATGACCGCGGGCAGGAACGACGGCTCCACGCGCGGCCGGCCGATGCCCTCGATGCGCGAGCCCGGCGCGGTCACGGACGTGTCGCCGGAGACCCAGCCCGGGTAGAACGCCGACCCCTCGGGGTCGACCACCGCGAGCCGCGTCTGGTGGCGGCGGTAGCGGATGTAACGCCCGATCGTGGACGAGGTGCCGCCGGTTCCCGCGCCCACCACGATCCAGGCCGGCTCGGGATGGGGCTCCATGGCCATCTGGGAATAAATGGACTCGGCGATGTTGTTGTTCCCACGCCAGTCGGTCGCTCGCTCCGCGTAGGTGAACTGGTCCATGAAGTGACCGCCGGTCTCGGCCGCCAGCCGGTGTGACTCGTCGTAGATCGCCCCCGGATCATCGACGAGATGACATTTGCCGCCGTAAAACTCGATCAGGTGACATTTCTCCGGCGATGTGGACGCCGGCATCACCGCGATGAACGGCAGCCCGAGCAGCCGGGCGAAGTACGCCTCGCTGACCGCCGTCGATCCGCTCGACGCCTCGACGATCGTGGTCGTCGGGCCGATCCAGCCGTTGGCCAGGCCGTACAGGAACAAGGACCGCGCGAGCCGGTGCTTCAGTGAACCGGTCGGGTGCACCGACTCGTCTTTCAGGTAGAGGTTTACGCCCCAGTGCTGGGGCAGCGGAAAGACGTGCAGGTGTGTGTCACAACTACGATTGGCGTCGGCCTCGACCTTGCGAATGGCCTCCGCCACCCAACGGCGCGTTCCCGTGTCGTGACGGTCCACGAAATCCATGCTCATACGCTATCCCCTGTGATTCTGGCCACTATAAGTGCGCAATTGGGTAGTTAGTGTTATGATAATGAGACTTGTCCGGCCGTGGACGTGACCACGCACGCCGCGAGCAGATGGACTGTACACCCCTTCTGACCAGGCGAAATCCTACTAACGCGTCCCTTATGCGGGACTTGCGATGCTGGGGATGCTGTCAGGCGGCTTGTGCCGAGTCGGGGGATAGCGCAAGGGGGAATTGAATTGATCACCATGACCGAAGAGCAGCGTCAGGACTGGTTCGAGCGCGATGTCGTGCCCGTGACGTCGCAGCTGTTCGCCTCCGCCATGCGCCTGACCCGTAACACCGCCGACGCCGAGGACCTCGTGCAGGAGACGGTGGCCAAGGCCTACACGTCCTACCACCAGTTCCGTGAGGGCACCAACCTCAAGGCGTGGCTGCACCGGATCCTCACCAACAACTTCATCAACGATTACCGCAAGAAGCAGCGTTCGCCGAAGCTGTCGGCGGCCGAGGACATCGAGGACTGGCAGCTGCACGCGGCCGAGTCCCACACCTCGACCGGGCTGAAGTCGGCCGAGACCGAGGCGCTCGACCGGCTTCCCGACAGCGTCGTGATGAACGCGCTGCGCTCGCTGCCGGAGGACTTCCGCGTGGCCGTCTACCTGGCCGACGTGGAGGGATTCCCGTACAAGGAGATCGCCGAGCGCATGGGCACGCCCATCGGGACGGTCATGTCGCGGCTGCACCGGGGTCGCCGCCAGCTGCGCGGCATGCTGGAGGAGTACGCCCGCGAGGAGGGCGCCGTGCGCCTGCCCGCGCAGCGCGCGGCCTGACGGGGAGAGCTGAAGGTCCTGGACGTTTCTCGCGTCCAGGACTTCTTGGTGTCCGGGGCTACGCGTCGAGGCTCATGTGCAGCCGTACGCGTAACATCCCGTTCTCGGCCCGCAGCTCGACGTGGTCGCAGAGCTGGCGGCTGATCCAGAGCCCGTATCCCCTGGGGGATTCGGGCTCCGGCGGTATGTAGCCGGGCAGCGGGTCGTCCAGCGCACCTCCCGGGTCGGCGATCTCGCAGATCAGCTCCCTGCCCTGCACCCACATCGCGATCGTGCCGTAGCCGGCGCCGTGCTCGACGCTGTTGGCGGCGATCTCCGACACGCTCAGCACCAGCGAGGTGATCAGATTGCGGTCCATCCCGGCCGACCTGGCGAAGTCGCCCACCGTCTGGCGCAGCCGCTTGAGCTCGCGGGCGGTGAAGCGCACGGTCTCGGCGTCGTCGCCGGGGGCGGGCAGCGGGGCGCGGTCGCCGTTCAGCACCAGTTCGTGCGGCTGCACGAAGCGCAGGCTCGTCGCCTCGCCGTCGGCGCCCAGCCGCAGCGGGTGGATCACCGGCTCCAGGTCCAGGACGGTCTCCGGCACCTGGCGCAGGTCGTACAGGCACAACATGGTCGCGGCGGCCGGTTCGAGCGCGGTGTTGAGCACCGATTCGTAGCGGATCAGCTGCCTGATCTCCCGCTCACTCCTGCCGTTCCAGACCGGCTCGCCGACCACCAGGGTCCGGCGTCCCCGGGTGTACTCGTGATAGGCGGCCAGGGTCCGGTGCGGGTGGCCGTACCAGGTGCTGGAGACCCGGCTGTCGACGCGTCCGGCGTCGCGGCCCAGCTCGTCGGCCAGCAGTGTCAGCTTGCGCGCGCAGGTCACCACCAGCACGCGCCTGCCCTCGTTCAGCGCGGCGCGGACGCGGGGCGCGACGAATCCCAGAAAGGCCTCATCAGAGTCGTATGGCACCGCGACGTGCTTGAACGACTCACCAACGGAACGTGCCCGGTCAGGGCGCACGGGCGAAACGTAACAAGCACGGTCGGGCTATGCAACGGCTATCAGCCCCACCGCGACGAGCGCGCATGCGACGCCGGCCACCTGGACGGGCCGCAGCCGCTCGCCGAGCACCTGCCTGGCCAGCAGCAGCGTGCTCGCCGGATAGAGCGAGACCAGCACCGCGACCAGGCTCAACAGCCCTTCGCGCTGGGCCAGCAGGTACAGCACGTTGGCCGTCATGTCGAGCAGTCCCGCGGCCAGGATGAGACGGATCGAGCCGGGACCCGGCCTGAGCGCGCGCCGCGTCGCCAGCGCGATCGTCACCACCAGGGTGATCGAGGACAGTCTCGCGCCGGCCAGCGGCCACAGCCCGGCCTCGTGCGGCGCCTGGGCCAGCAGGACGAAGAACCCGCCGAACCCGACCCCGGCCACCAGCGCGACGATCACCGAGCCCGCCGAGCCGCCGCCCGACGACGACCTGTCTTGGCTGACCAGGAGCACGGCGCCGAGCGCCAGCGCCACGCCGACCAGCGCCCAGAACTGCGGGCGTTCGCCGCTGGCCAGCCCCCACAACACCGGCAGCGCCGCCGAGGTCACCGCGGTGGCCGGGGCGACCACCGACATCACGCCGACGGCCAGCGCCCGGTAGAACATGACCAGCCCGAGCGCGCCCGAGATCCCTGCGGCCAGCCCCCACAGCAGCGCCGGCGCGCTGAGATCGCCGGGCAGGACCGGCAGCAGCGCGACGATCAGCGCCAGCCCGGCCAGTTGCGACAGCGCGACGACGGCCAGAACCGGTGACCGTTTCGCACCAAGTCCGCCGAAGAAGTCCGCCGTGCCGTACACGACGGCACAGGCGGTGGCGAGTATCACCGCAGTCACGCGTCCCCCTCTGAAGTTCAACAGGTTGCACTACTAGTACAACACGCAGGGTGCAACAGAGTGCAAATCAGTATCACTACAATGAACCGCATGGAGGATCCGGAGACGATCACGCAGGCCATCGCGAACAACGTCAGGGCGCAGCGCTCGCATCGCGGGCTCACGCTCGACGCGCTGGCCGCCAGGTCGGGGGTGAGCAGGGGCATGCTCGTCCAGGTGGAGCAGGGCCGGACGAACCCCAGCGTCTCCACGCTGACCAGGATCGCCTCCGCGCTGGGCGTCACCGTGGCCAGGCTGGTCGAGGTCTCCGACGTGCCGATGGTGCGCGTCGTCGACAAGTCGGACGTCGTCACGTTCCGCCAGGGCGAGGTCGAGGCGCGGCTGCTGGTCGGCGCGGACGCGCCGATGATCCTGGAGCTGTGGGACTGGCGGCTGGCCCCCGGCGAGCACCACGACGGCGACGCGCACCCGCCGGGCACGCGCGAGATGCTGACCGTC
Source organism: Nonomuraea antri (assembly GCF_013283785.1). Lineage (GTDB taxonomy): Bacteria > Actinomycetota > Actinomycetes > Streptosporangiales > Streptosporangiaceae > Nonomuraea > Nonomuraea antri. The sequence continues at coordinate 36,857 of NZ_JABCPZ010000039.1, read as the reverse complement.
CTGTCGGGCGAGCTGACGCTCACCGTGTACGGCAAGAGCCACACGATCCGGCAGGACGACGCCGTGCTCTTCACCGCCGACCGGGCGCATCGCTACGCCAACCAGGGGGAACAGGAGCTGCGGTTCATCATGATGGTGGCCGAGCCGCGAGAGGCGCCCGACCAATAACACAGAACTCCCTCCGGATCACCATGTGGAGTTTCATGATTACTCCATGTCTTGGACGGCTGATGCCCGTTGTTGGGTACATCCCTGGGTGTACGGCGAAACGTCGGCAGGGGGTGACGTGTGAGCGAAGCGCGTGCGGCGACGGAGAAGCTCCAGGCGGAGCTTCACGGTCTGGGCGTCACCAGCGCGTATGAAGTAGGCGACGATGCGACTCTCTCGGTGTGGATAGGCCTGGTCGTGCGTTACCGGGACGGCTTCTATCGCTGGCAGGAAGGAGCGGTGAAACGCCGACATTTGGGTACAGATCCGGGTGGATGTGCCATTCGAGTGGCGCGACGCTACACGGAGCTGCAGGCGGACATCCCACCTTGGTGGGACGACCTGACCAAGGAGCTACGAGGGGATCCGGCCCAAGATTATCCATAGACCGCGTGCGGCTTCTCGGGGGGAAGCATGCGCGCATGGGCTTTGCCGCTGGCGTTCCTGACGCTGGCGGGCTGTGGAACTCAACCGGTATCGCACGATTCCGTGGTCGTGGCCCCGCCACCGGCCGCGGTGGACCCGAAGATATTGGCCAAACGCCTGATCTCGCAGCAGGCCGACTGGCCGCGAAGTCGGAAGTTCGACTGCAAGCGCCTCAAATGCGTGGCGCTGACCTTCGACGACGGACCCAACGAGCAGACCGCCAGGCTCCTGGACATCCTGAGCCGGCGTGACGTCAAGGCCACGTTCTTCGTGCTCGGGCAGATGGTGGCCGCCGATCCCGGCGGCCGCCTGACCCGGCGCATCGTCGAGGACGGCCACGAGCTCGGCAACCACTCCTGGAGCCATCCCACGCTCACCGGGCTGTCCCAGGAGGCGCTGCACCGCGAGCTCAAAGGCACCGGCGACCTGGTGGAGAAGATCACCGGGGTGCGGATGCGGCTGATGCGGCCGCCGTACGGCGCGACGAACGACGCCGTCGCCGAGGCCTCGCGACAGCAGGGCATGGCCCAGATCCTCTGGACCGTCGACACCCTCGACTGGCTCAACCGGTCGGCCGGCGTGGTGGCCCAGCGCGGCGGCGAGGCCAAGCCGGGCTCGATCGTCCTGCTGCACGACATCCACGCCAGCAGCGTGGACGCCGTGCCCGCCATGCTCGACACCCTGGCCAGGAAGGGGTACACGTTCGTCACCGTCTCCGAGCTGTACGGTCAGCCGCCGACACCGGGGTTGACCTACATCGAGAGGTGAGTCTGTCGGTGACCCGTGGCACTCTGAACGTCATGGGTTTCACCGGCTTTCCCGACGAGGCCTTCGTGTTCTACGAGGGCCTCGAGGCGGACAACTCCAAGACCTACTTCACCCGGCACAAGCACCTCTACGAGGAGGCCGTGCGCGCGCCCATGCTCGCGCTCACCGACGAACTGGCCGGTGAGTTCGGGCCGGCCCAGTTGTTCCGGCCGTATCGCGACGTGCGCTTCTCCAAGGACAAGTCGCCGTACAAGACCCATCAGGGGGCCTTCGCCGACGTGCAGCCGGCCATCGGCTGCTACGTCGAGGTCAGCGCGTCCGGGCTGTTCGTGGCCGGCGGCTTCTACAGCCAGGCCAGTGACCAGCTGGCCCGCTACCGGGAGGCGGTCGACGAAGACCTCACCGGCAAGCCGCTGGCCGCCGTCGTGGCCGGGCTCGAAGCGGCCGGCTACACGATCGGCGGGGAGCGGCTCAAGACCCGGCCGCGCGGCTTCGACGCCGACCACCCGCGCATCGAGCTCCTGCGCCACCGCCATCTCTACGCCGGTCGCCGCTACGAGCCCGAGCCGTGGGTGCACACGCCGGAGGTGCTCGACCGGGTGCGGGCGGATTGGCGCGCGTTCCGCCCGCTGATCGACTGGGTGTCCGCCCACGTCCGCGCCAGCGAGCTGCCGCCCCGCCGCTGACTCAGCGGGGCGGGCCGGTGATGCTGGTCGTCACCCGGTCACCCTGGAGGATCCGGTCCACCGTCTGCCCCGCCGCCGACGTGGCCGCCGTCGTGCCCACCGCGATCACCACCGCCAGCGTCGGCGCCGCCAGGCTGCGGATGCTGCGCAGGTTGCGTACCCGCGCCCACGGCTCGCCCGCCAGGTACATGATCCGCCACTCCCAGAACAGCCCGAGCCCGATGCACACCAGCGCCACCTGGCCCACCACGATGCCGATCACCTGCGCCTTGTCCAGGCTGCCGATGTCCGGCTCGGCGAGCGTCGACAGATACCCGGACAACTCCGTGATCAGGGCCGCCGCCAGCAGGTGCAGGGCCTTGGTCATGGGCTGGGTGCCGCGTACGCGGGGGTAGAAGTAGCCGAACAGGAACCCGAAGGCCGGCAGCGTCAGCAGGTAGCGGGCGTCGAAGATGAAGCTGGTGACGTCCACGCCGGACGGCCAGCCGTACACGATGGCGAACGGCAGGCTGAGCAGCAGGCTGACCACGAACGCGTGCACCCCGTTGTGCCAGGGCGTGCAGCCGGCGGCGGTGGCGAACGCGGTCTCCGGGTGCCGGCCGTGCTGGCGCAGGGCGCCTTCCAGTTCCATCCGGTACCGGTCGAATTCGCCCATCTCCAGCTCGCCCGCGCCGATCTTGCCGCGGCCGATGCGGTAGAGCTCCTGTTCCGAGACGAGCAGCAGCCGCTTGTGCAGCGCCGCCCTGATCAGCTCGCGGTGTTGTTCCAGGTCGAGCGGTTCGGGCACGTACGCGTGCGGCCCGGTGAGCAGCCAGGCCGACGTCAGCCAGGCCATGATCGAGGTGATCGCGAGCAGCGGCAGCGGCACGTCGATCTCGGGCAGCGTCAGGCTGCCGCCGGGCGTGATGTAGAGCACCATCAGGCAGGTGATCGCGGTGGAGACGACCGCGGGCCTTTCGATGGACGCCAGCCGCCCGCCGAGCCGCCTGAGCCGCAGCACCAGCAGCACGAACCCGAGCAGCATCAGCCCGAGCACCCCGCGCACCAGCGGATCGAGCACCAGGTCGCCGATCTTCGGCGGTTCCGGCTCGGGCACGTCCAGGCTCCAGGAGCCGGCGTCCAGCCACTCGGTGGGCCAGCCCTGCACCAGCAGCGCCACGATGACGGCGGCCAGCATCGCGCCGCGCGTCCAGCGCTTGGTGGCCACGGCCACCGCCGCGATCGGGATGGCCGACCAGGCCAGCGCGAGCACCAGCCTGATGCTGTCGGGCGGGTAGATCCCGTACAGCAGCGCCCGCGACCACAGGGCCAGCGCGAGCAGCCCGATCGCGGCCTCGGCCGACAACACCGCCACCCGGACGATCACCGGCCGCACGCCGAGGTCGGAGGTGAAGGCCACCGCGGACCCGGCCGCGGCCACCGACGCGACGGCCGCGCCGGCGATCAGTGTGTGCCCGGGCAGCTGGCCGTGCAGCGACGACCAGGTCAGCATGCAGATCCCGAGCACCACGCCGAGCCCGGTGACGATGAGCAGGTCGTGGGTGGTCCACGGCGGGCTGGTCGGCAGGACCCGGCCCGCGTGCCGCACCACCAGGGCGGGCACGGCCATGAACAGCACCACGTACGCGACGGGCGTCCACTCCTCGGCGGCCAGCGGGATCAGCAGCGTGGGCAGGGCCAGCCCGAGCCCGACCGCGAGCTCCCTGTTGGCCTCGCGCTGCCACCAGCGGATGCCCAGCGAGCGCAGCACGAACACGATCAGCGCGATCGCGGTGATGATGCCCAGCGCGGTGGCCCAGGAGAAGTCGTCCTCGGCCTCGTGGTCGGGGAAGCCGTAGGAGTCGAGCGCCAGCGTCATCGTCACCGGGTAGGGCCCGATCCCGAACTCCAGCAGCTCCGCCTCCTCCCTGCTCGGCTTGATCCCCTCGCTGCCCAGCACGGTCCACTCGCCGGGCACGACGGTGACCGTGCGGCGCACCACGATCAGCGGAACGGCGTTGGGCCCGTGGAAGTCGAACCGCAGCAGGTTGCCCACCTTCACCTGGCGCAGCAGCGTCACGGTGAACTGGACGGTGGTGTGCTCGCCCGCGGTGGTGAGCAGCGGGGCCAGCCGGGTGGTGGTGGCCAGCGGCGGGCCGTCCACCTTGATCGCGCCGAACACGCCGTCGGTGAGCTGCTGGATCGAGGCGGGGTAGCCACCGCCCTGGCGCAGCACCTCGACCAGGGGGTCGTCGCGGCTCATCCGCAGCCGGTGCACGACGGTCACCTTGACCGGACGCTGACGGGGATCGACCCGCCCTTCAGGGACGGCCTCCAGGTCCGCGTCGCGGGCCGTGGTGACCAGCACCTCGGTGGTGGCCCGGCGCTGGACTCCGGTCTGCGGCGAGACGCGGGCGGCGGCCGTGGTCCACGGGTCCTGCACCGTGTTGTTCGTGGGCGGTTCAGGCCCAGCAACGGGTGCGGCCAGCACGGTGCACCAAACAATCGCCCCGAACGACACCAGAGCCAGCCCGAACGCGATAATCATCCGGAGCTTTCCCACAATGTGGATGATTCACGTGAAGGCCCAAATGTTCTATCTCTTAGGGTCACGGTGTGATTACAGCTGCTCCCATTACAACTTTTCTTTACAGCGTGACCCGGGAGCGTCCAACCATCGCACGAGGCAGAGCGGAGGTAGAGGTCATGCTTACTGACCCTGACCTGCCGAGTTCTGGGTAGTCGCGGCGCATTAACCGAATTTTCCCATACATGACAGTGGCTCCGCCCGAACGGGCGGAGCCACTCTAGAGAACTACGAAAAACTAGCTGCGCTTGGCCCGCGCCGCGGCCCGGCCACGTATGGCCGCGTCGAGCACCACCTTGCGAATGCGGACGGCGTCGGGAGTGATCTCCACGCATTCGTCCTCGCGGATGAACTCCAGCGCCTGCTCCAGCGACAGGGTGCGCGGCGGGATGACCTTCTCGGTCTCCTCGCTCGTGGAGGAGCGCATGTTGGTGAGCTTCTTCTCCTTGGTGATGTTCACGTCCATGTCGTCGGAACGCGAGTTCTCACCGACGATCATGCCCTCGTACACCTCGGTCGTCGGCGAGACGAACAGGGTGCCGCGCTCCTGCAGGTTGAGCATGGCGAACGCGGTGACGGGACCGGAGCGGTCGGCCACCAGCGAGCCGTTGTTGCGCGTGCGCAGCTCGCCGAACCACGGCTCGTAGGAGTCGAAGACGTGGTGCACCAGGCCGGTGCCGCGCGTCTCGGTCAGGAACTCGGTGCGGAAGCCGATCAGGCCGCGCGCCGGGACCACGAACTCCATCCGGATCCAGCCGGTGCCGTGGTTGGTCATGTGCTCCATGCGGCCCTTGCGCACCGCCAGGAGCTGGGTGACCGCGCCCAGGTATTCCTCGGGGCAGTCGACCGTCAGGCGCTCGACCGGCTCGTGCAGCTTGCCGTCGATGGTCTTGGTGACCACCTGCGGCTTGCCCACGGTCAGCTCGTAGCCCTCGCGGCGCATCTGCTCGACCAGGATGGCCAGCGCCAGCTCGCCGCGGCCCTGCACCTCCCAGGCGTCGGGACGGTCGGTCGGGAGCACCCGCAGCGACACGTTGCCGACGAGCTCCTTGTCGAGGCGGTCCTTCACCATGCGGGCGGTGACCTTGGCGCCCTTGACCTTGCCGACCAGCGGCGAGGTGTTGGTGCCGATGGTCATCGAGATGGCCGGCTCGTCGACCGTGATCAGCGGCAGCGGACGCGGGTCCTCCGGGTCGGCCAGGGTCTCGCCGATCATGATCTCCGGGATGCCGGCGATGGCGATGATGTCGCCGGGGCCCGCCTCCTCGGCCGGCTTGCGCTCCAGCGCCTCGGTCATCAGCAGCTCGGTGATCTTGACCCGCTGGATCGAGCCGTCGGTGCGGCACCAGGCGACCTGCTGGCCCTTGCGCATGACGCCCTGGTGGATGCGGCACAGCGCGATCCTGCCCAGGTAGGACGAGGCGTCGAGGTTGGTGACGTGCGCCTGCAGCGGCGCGCTCGGGTCGTACGTCGGGGCCGGGATGGTCGACTTGATGATGTCGAACAGCGGCTCGAGGTCCTCGGAGTCGGGCATGCCGCCGTCCTCGGGACGGTTCAGCGAGGCCCGGCCGGCCTTGGCCGAGGCGTAGACGATCGGGAAGTCGATCTGCTCCTCGGTGGCGTCGAGGTCCATGAACAGCTCGTAGACCTCGTCGACGACCTCCTTGATGCGGGCGTCGGGGCGGTCGACCTTGTTGATGCACAGGATGACCGGCATCTTCGCGGCGAACGCCTTGCGCAGTACGAAACGGGTCTGCGGCAGCGGGCCCTCGGAGGCGTCGACCAGCAGGACCACGCCGTCGACCATGGACAGGCCGCGCTCGACCTCCCCGCCGAAGTCGGCGTGGCCGGGGGTGTCGATGATGTTCAGGGTCATCCCGCCGTGCTTGACCGCGGTGTTCTTGGCGAGAATGGTGATGCCCTTCTCGCGCTCGAGGTCGTTGGAGTCCATGACCCGGTCATCGACATCCTGGTTCGCGCGGAATGCCCCGGACTGCCAGAGCATGGCGTCGACCAGCGTGGTCTTGCCATGGTCGACGTGCGCGATGATCGCGATGTTCCGCAGGTCGTCGCGGCTGTTCAAAGGCATGATGACGTCTCGCTCTGTGTCGTGGGGGCGGCCGCGCGAAATCGCGGCCTCCCAAGTCTAGTTGATCCCCTCTTGTGGCAAGAGCGGGACGAGGTGCCTTCAGACGTACGCGCGGGCACTGTACGAGCGGGCACCGTACGCGCGGGCACTTCTGAACGACGCGGGCGGGCCGCGGGATATTCCCCAGGGTACGGGGCCGACGTACATAGCGGGTTGCACAATCCTGCGCATGGCAGGGCGGCCCCCGGTCTCTAGATTGACGTCATGACGTGGACAGAGCTGGTCATGGACTCCGCATCGATCCAGGGTGATCAGCCGGCGGTGAAGGACGTCAGGACCGGCGAGGCGCTGTCGTACACGGCGTTCAGGAGACGGGTCACCAAGGCCGCCGCCGGGCTGCGCAGGCACGGCCTGCGCATCGGCCGCCGGGTGATCGTCGATCTGCCGTTCGGCGCGGTGCTGCCCGTCGCGGTGCACGCCGTGGCGTGGGCGGGCGGGGTCGCGGTGCTCAGATCCACCGGCCCGGCCGACATGATGATCACCAGGGGCCCGGCCGAGCCGCCCAAGGCCGAGGTGCGCAAGGTCTTCGCGGTCCGCCCGTTTCCCGGCGCGCTCCCGTTCGCCGGCCTGATCGGCGAGGCGACGCTGGAGTTCGGCCCGCTGGCCGGTCCAGCGTTGAGCGTCGACGGCGAGCGGGTGCTCGACCACGCCGAGCTGACCACCGACCTGCGCAAGGTCGCCGCCCGCCTGGTCATCGCCAAGGACGACGTGGTCCTGGCCGCGGTCGGCGACCCCTTCACCGGGCTGCGCGTGCTCGACCTGGCCATGCTGGCCGGGGCCCGCGTGGTGATCGCGCACGAGCCCAGCCTGGTGGGCTGCCGGGTGCTGGCCCAGGAACACCGGGCCACGATGGTGGTGGCGCCGTACGACCTGGCCAGGCGGCTGCTCGGCGACCCGACCCTGCGTGTCATCGACGAACGGGCCGTGGTGAGCTCGCTCGCCCTGTGAGCGCGCCGCCGGCTCGTGCGGCGGCCGGCCGTCTCACGGAGTGCGGCCAGGGACACGTGAAAAGTGCGACACTGTGGGAGAGTGTGATCCTTCCGCGACGCAGGGTGACCACATGCCAGATCCCCCCAGGCACAACCTTCCAGCAGAACCCAACAGGTTCGTCGGACGCGAACGTGATCTCGACGACCTGTGCGAGCTGATCGCCGAGACCCGCGTGGTGACCCTGTGCGGCGTCGGCGGCATCGGCAAGACCCGGCTGGCCCTGCGGGTGGCCGCCCGGCTGCTGCCCGCCTATCCCGACGGCGTCTGGCTGGTCGAGCTGGCCAGGATCACCCGGGCCGAGCTGGTCGTCCAGGAGATCGCCCGGGTGCTGAGCGTGCGCGAGGAGGGCAGCAGTCCGCTGCTCGACACCGTGGCCGCCCGGTTGCGCGGCCTGCGCTGCCTGCTGCTGCTCGACAACTGCGAGCACCTGGTGCTCAGGTGCGCCGAGGTGGCCGCCGAGCTGGTGGCCGCCTGCCCCGGCCTGAGCGTCCTGGCCACCAGCAGAGAGCCGCTGCGCATCGCCAGCGAGCTGATCTGGCGCGTGCCGCCGCTCGACCTGCCCGAGGGCGACGCCGCCGACGCGGAGTCGGTGCAGCTGTTCATGGAACGGGCCGCCGCCGCGGGCACCAGGCTGGGCCAGGAGAGCCACCACGACGTGGTCAGGCTGTGCCGGGCGCTCGACGGGCTGCCACTGGCCCTGGAGCTGGCCGCGGCCCGTACGAGCCTGCTCAGCCCCGGCCAGATCGCCGACCGCATCGACGACCGCTTCTCGCTGCTCACCACCGGCGGCCGCACCGCCCCGGCCAGGCAGCGCACGCTGCTCGCCGCCGTCGAGTGGAGCTACGACCTGCTGTCGGTCAAGGAGCAGGTGCTGCTGCGCCGGCTGTCGGTGTTCGCCGGCTCCTTCGACCTCGACCTGGCCGAGAGCGTCTGCGCCGAGCGGCCCATCGCCGAGCCCGAGATCGTCGACCTGCTGGGCGGGCTGGTCGACAAGTCCCTGGTGCAGTGCGACGAGAGCCGCAGCCGCTACCGGCTGCTGGAGACGATCAAGCGGTACGCGGTCGAGCGGCTGCGCGAGGCCGACGAGCGCGAGGTCCTGCTCGACCGGCATCTGAACGTGCTGTGCGCGCTGCAGGAACGCCACTTCGCCACCGAGATGGTCGAGGCCGGGGTGCCGTGGGAGCGCAGGCGCGCGGCGCTCACCATGAGCAGGTCGCTGCTCGACGACCAGCGGGCCGCGCTCGACTGGGCGGTGGAGTCCGGGAACGTGTCGCTGGGGCTGCGGCTCTGCGCCACCAGCACCGGGCTGCTCCCGGTGGGCAGCAGCCTGACCGAGATCGTGGGCTGGATCGAGCGATTGCTCTCGCTCGACCTGGCCGAGGTGCCGGGGGAGCAGATCGCGCAGGCCAAGGCGTACCTGGCCTATGGGCTGGAGGCGCGCGACGAGCTGACCCGCTCGCTGGAGCTGGCCACGGAGAGCCTGGCCGGCATGGCCGAGGACGCGGCGTTCCCGCGCTGCGTCATGCACAGCCTGTCCGTCGTGGTGCTGCTGCGCATGGGCCGCGCCGACGAGGCGCTGCACCACGCCCAGGCGGGGCTCGCGCTGGCCACCGAGTCGGGCGACCGGTGGAACCAGGCGGCCGGGCTGGCCGGGCTGTCGGCGCTGGCGCTGACCCGCGGCCGGCTGCGCGAGGCCCAGCGGCACGGCGAGCAGGCGCTGGCCCGCGCCCGCGACCACGGGCACCGCTGGATGATGGCCCGCACGGCGGTGCAGCTCGGCGCGGTGGCCGAGGCCCGCGGCGACGTGGCCACCGCCAAGTCGCACTACGAGATGGCCGTGCCCTGGCTGAGCGAGCTCGGCAACGTCTTCGACCTGGCCCGCTGCCTGGCCAGGGTGGGCCGGGTGGCGGCGATGCTGCGCGAGTTCGCCGTGGCCAGGGAGCGCCTGGCCGCCAGCCTCTCGCTGAGCAGGGAGACCGGGCAGCGGCAGGGCGTGGCCAGGTGCCTGGTCGGCCTGTCCGTGCTGGCCGAGCACGAAGGCGACCTGGAGGCCGCGGTGCTGGCCGCGGCGGCGGCGTCGGCGCTGCGCGAGTCCATCGGGCAGCAGTCGGCCACCAGCCGCATCGAGGAACTGCTCACCCGGGCCCGGGCCAAACTGGGCGACGGCCGCACCGCCTCGCTCTGGGCGCGCGGCCGGGCCATGCATCCCGACGCGGCCGCCAGGCACGTGCTGGACGGCGAGCGGCTGACCCCGCCGCCGCCCGCGCCCGCGGCCACCAGCCCGGCCAGGCACTCGCTGCTGACCGCGCGCGAGCTGGAGATCGCCGCGCTGCTCACCCGCGGGCTGTCCAACCGGGCCATCGCCGAGGAGCTGGTGATCAGCCCGGCGACGGTCGCCAGGCACATCGCGAACATCATGGAGAAGCTGGGCTACACCTCGCGCGCCCAGATCGCGGTGTGGGCCGCCGAGCACCCGCAGCCTTCTGCATAGGGATCTGCATATTCTCCCCCATGTGTGCACGAGACGCCCTCCCTACGGTGGGCGTCATGGATGAGCGCATCGTCATGGTGGACTCGGGCACCGGCCTGAGACTCACCGAGCAGCAGCTTGACGAGAAGACCGCGACGGCGGCCGTCCAGCTGCGGCGCAGCGGAGTGCGCGCGGGCGACACCGTGCTCGTCTGCCTGCCCGTGGGCATCGACCTGCTCGTGACGACCGACGCGGTGATCGCCGCGGGCGGCACCGCCTGGCCGGTGCCCATCGAGCTCGACGCCGTCGACCTGCGGGCGCGCATCGAGGCCAGCGGCGCCCGGGTCATGGTCTGCGACGCCCCGCACGCGCTGGACGCGGCGGAGGAATCGCGGGTGCGGATCGTGATGAGCGTGGCCGACCTGGGGGCGGCCGATTCGTATCCGTCCAGTCGCCGATTCTGCACGGAAAGTGATCGCGCGGGCGCCTGAAGAGGGGGAGACTGAGCACGATGTGATCCTCCCGCTACCCCCTGGGACGCACATGAGCGCGCATGCCACGCACAACCTCCCCGCAGAGCCGAACCGTTTCGTCGGACGCGCGCGCGACGTGGCCGAGTTGTGCGCGCTCGTCCACCAGCACCGGGTGATCACGCTCAGCGGCGTCGGCGGCATCGGCAAGACCCGCCTGTCGCTGCGGGTGGCCGGGGCGGTCGCGCCGACCTTCGCCGACGGCGTGTGGCTGGTCGAGCTGGCCAGGGTCGCCGATCCCGGCCTGATCGTGAACGAGGTGGTCGAGGCGCTCGGCGTGCGCGAGGACGTGTCGGGCCGGCTGCTCGACGCGCTGCTCGTGCGGCTGCGCGGCGCGCGTGCCCTGCTCGTCCTGGACAACTGCGAACACCTCGTCGAACGTTGCGCCGAGCTGGTGGCCGAACTGCTGGCCGCGTGCCCCGAGCTGCGGTTCCTGCTCACCAGCCGCGAGCCGCTGCACATCCAGGGCGAGCTGGTCTGGCGGGTGCCGCCGCTGGAGCTGCCCGACGAACACCGTCCAGACGCCGAGTCCGTCCTGCTGTTCGTGGAGCGGGCGCTGGCGGCCGGCGCCCGCGCGGTGACGAGCGACATGGACGACGTCGTCCGCCTGTGCCGGGCGCTCGACGGGCTGCCGCTGGCGCTGGAGCTGGCCGCGGCCAGGGCGGCGGCGCTGAGCCCCGGCAGGATCGCCGACAGGATCGGCGACAGGTTCCGCCTGCTGACCGTCGGCGACCGCACCGCGCCGGCCCGCCAGCGCACCCTGCTGGCCGCCGTCGAGTGGAGCCACGACCTGTTGCGGCCCAAGGAGCGGGTGCTGCTGCGCCGGCTGTCGGTGTTCGCCGGGCTGTTCGACCTGCGCCTGGCCGAACGGGTGTGCGCCGACGGCGGCATCGTGCGCGGGCCGGAGGTGCTCGACCTGCTCCACGGCCTGGTCGACAAGTCCCTGGTGCTGCACCACGGCGCGTCCGGCCGCTACCGGCTGCTGGCCACCATCCGGGAGTACGCCGCCGACCGGCTGCGCGAGGCCGGCGAGCCCGACCGCGTGCGCGACAGGCACCTGCGGGTGATCTGCGAGGAGATGGAGCGCTGCTACGAGGCGGGCTCGCTCGACCGGCGCAAGCCGTGGCCGGACCGCTTCGCCCACTTCAGCCGCGGCCGGACCCTGCTCGACGATGCCAGGATCGCGCTCGACCGGGCGGTGGCCGCCGCCGATCCGGTGCTCGGGTTGCGCCTGGCCCGCGCCGCCCTGTCGATCCTGGCGGTCCGCGGCGACCTGGCCGAGACGGTCGGCTGGCACGAGCGGCTGCTGGCGCTCGACCTGCGCGAGGTGCCCGCCGACCTGGTCGCGGTGGCCAAGGGCGCGCTGGCGTACGGGCTGGAGGTGCGCGACGAGCTGCCGCGCGCGGCCGAGCTGGTCGAGGCGGGCGTGGCGGAGCAGCGGAAGCACCCGTACACGCACTGGCTCGGCGTCACCTACGGCGTCGCGCTGACCGTGCACTTCCGGCTGGGGCGCGGAGACGCGGCCCGGCGCTACCTGGAGGAGCTGGAGTCGGCCGCGGAGGCGCACGACGACCTGTTCAACCTGGCCACCGCCCGCATCGCCCGGCTCAACCTGGCGCTCTTCCACGGCCGCCTGCGCCAGGCCCAGCGCTACGGCGTCGAGGCGCTGGCCCTGGCCAGGGAGTCGGGGCACCACTGGAGCATCGCCAGGGCGCTGACCCACCTGGGCGCGGTGGCCGAGGCGGCCGGCGACCTGGAGGCGGCCAGGCAGCACCACGCCACGGCCGTGCCCCTGCTGGCCGACATGGACAACCTCATCGAGCTGGCCCGCTGCCAGGCCCAGCTCGGCCGGGTCTGCGCCCTGCTGCACGACTTCCCCGCGGCCAGGCGGCACATCGCGGGCAGCCTCGACCTGAGCCGGCGCACCGGTCAGCGCAGGGGGCAGGTCAGGGCGCTGACCGCGCTGTCGGCGCTGGCGCTGGCCGAGGACGACCTCGACGGCGCCGTGCTGGCCGCCGCCGCCGCGGCCGCGCTGCGCGAGACGATCGGCCAGTACGGCACGCCCGGCCGCGTCCAGGACCTGCTCGCCCTGGCCCGGGCCGAGCTCGGCGAGGGCCGCGTGGCGCTGCTGTGGGCCAGGGGCGGCGATCAGAGCCCCGACGAGGTGGCCGCCCGGGTGCTCGGCGGGGATCCGGCGGCAGGGAATCCGGCGGCAGGGAATCCGGTGTCAGGGGATCCGGTGACAGTGGAGTCGCCGCAGGTCGCCACGCTCGCCTACAGCGCGCTGACCGGCCGCGAGCTGGAGGTCGCCGAACTGCTCAGACGCGGGCTGAGCAACCGGGCCATCGCCCTGGAGCTGGTGATCAGCCCGGCGACGGTGGCCAGGCACATCGCCAACATCATGGACAAGCTGGGCTTCACCTCACGGGCGCAGATCGCGGTCTGGGCCGCCGAACATGGCCGCGACCACGGGTAACTAGTCTTCTCGCATGCCTTTCGCACCACACTTCCCCGTCATGCTCAGGACCGCGGACGGCGTCCGCATCGACGCCGCGCACACCCCGTCCGCGGCGACGGAGCTGGGCATCGTGGTGGCGCACGGCTTCACCGGGTCCTGGCGCGAGCGCACCGCCCGCAGGATCGTGCACGTGCTGAACGGGTTCGGCGGCGTGGTGGCCTTCGACTTCCGCGGCCACGGCCGCTCCGGCGGCCGGACCACGGTCGGCGACCTGGAGATCCTGGACGTCGAGGCGGCCGTGCGGCACGCCCGGGTGATCGGCTACTCCAAGATCGCGGTGGTCGGCTTCTCGATGGGCGCGGCGGTGGCCGTGCGGCACGCCGCGCTGCACGGCGGCGTCGACGCGGTGGCCGCGGTGAGCGGGCCCGCCCGCTGGTACTACCGGGGCACCCGGCCGATGCGCCAGGTGCACTGGGCCATCGAGCAGCCGTTCGGCCGGTGGGCGGCCCGGGTGGCCAAGCGCACCAGGATCGCCACGGGCCGGTGGGACCCGGTCCCGCTGCCGCCGCACGAGGCGGCCGGGCTCGTCTCGCCCACCCCGCTGCTGATCGTGCACGGCGACGCCGACGGGTTCTTCCCGCTCGATCACGCCCACCAGTTGTACGCCGGCGCCCGCGAGCCCAAGGAGCTGTGGATCGAGCCGGGCTACGGCCACGCGGAGTCGGCCGCGACGCCGGAACTGGTCCGGAGAATCGGTAAGTGGATCTCCTCGAACCTTTTGTGAATAAAAGACGTCTACCTATGGCGGATGGGAGGAATCCGCCGGGAGAAAAGTCCCTGGGGAAGGAAACCGCCGGTCGGTGACCATGGGACATACTTCAGTAGTCGGGCGGTTGCCCAGCGTCGCGGGGGCGCGCTGGGTCACCCATCGGCACCGGGACAGGGCCCCGCGGGGGAGCGGGGTCCTGTCCCGACGGCCGGTCTCAGCCGAGGCGGGAGATCGACTTGTACTCCAGGTAGCCGCTCAGGCCCTCGGGGCCGAGCTCGCGGCCGACGCCGCTGGCCTTGTAGCCGCCGAACGGCGAGTTCGACTCGATCATGTAGCAGTTCACCCCGTAGGTGCCGGTGCGCACCTGGCGGGCGACGTCCATGCCGTGCTCGGTGTCGGCCGTCCAGACCGTGCCGGCCAGCCCGTACTCGCTGTCGTTGGCGATGCGGACGGCGTCGGCCTCGTCCTCGTACGGGATCACCGCCAGCACCGGGCCGAAGATCTCCTCGCGGGCGATGCGCATCTCGTTGGTGACGCCGGCGAACACGGTGGGCGCGACGTACCAGCCGCGGTCGTAGGGCCGGTCCAGGCCGCCGACGACGACCTTGGCGCCCTCGTCCATGCCGATCTTGATGTAGCCCTCGACGCGTTCCTGCTGCCGCTTGGCCACCAGCGGGCCGATGCCGGTCGCGGCGTCTGACGGGTCGCCGACGGGCTGCGCGGTGACCATGCCGGCCACCGCCTCGACGACCTCGTCGTAGCGGTTGCGCGAGGCCAGGATGCGGGTCTGCGCGACGCACGCCTGTCCGTTGTTCATCAGCGACGCGATCGCCAGCATGCCCATGCTGGCCTGCAGGTCGGCGTCGTCGAGGATGATCGCCGCGGACTTGCCGCCGAGCTCCAGGCTGACCCGCTTGAGCTGCTCGCCGCAGATGGCGGCGATGCGGCGGCCGGCCGCGGTGGAGCCGGTGAAGGCGACCTTGTCCACGTCCCGGTGCGAGACCAGGTGCTCGCCGGTCTCGCGTCCGGCCGGGACGATGTTGAGCACGCCCGCGGGCAGCCCGGCCTCCTGCGCCATCTCGGCCAGCAGGTAGGCGTCGAGCGGGGTCTCCGGCGCGGGCTTGAGCACGACCGTGCAGCCGGCGATCAGCGCGGGCGCGACCTTGGTCATCGTGACGAACTGGGGCACGTTCCACGGCACCACGGCCGCCACCACGCCCACCGGCTCCTTGCGCACGGTGATCGGCCCGAACAGGCCTGGACGCTGTTCCTCCTGCTCGAACGTGCGGCCGAGCTCGGCGTAGAACTGCAGCATGCCGAGCGGCTGCGGCGCCTGCGCGAGGTTGGAGAAGGTGATGGGCGAGCCCATCTCCTCGGTGATCAGCGCGGCCATCTCGCCCTGCCGCGCGGCGTAGATCTCGGCCAGCCGGCCGATGACGGCGGCCCGCTCGGCGAAGCTCATCCTGGGCCACGGCCCGTGGTCGAAGGCCTGCCTGGCGGCGGCGACCGCGCGGTCCATGTCCGCCGGCGTGCCGTCGGGGACCCGGCCCACGACCTCCTCGGTGTGGGGGGAGATCACGTCGATCGTTCCGGTGCCCGCTGGGGCCACCCATTCGCCCCCGATGAACAGCGTGTCGTGCTGGCGCATGTCGTGAGCCTCCTGCTTAACCGAATGCTTGCTTGTTCGGAGAAAGTCCCAAGGCGACCGAATCATGTTCTGTCGGCACGCGCAAGAGGGGCGCGGCGAGTGCCCGCCGCGCCCCTCGCTGACCGCTCGGACGACTACCGGTGATCGCCGAGCAGATGCTGCATGGACCGCTTGACCAGGTCCGTACGCGTGGCCTGGCTGGTCAGGCTCTCGGCGCCGAAGCCGAGATAGACCGTGTCCTTCGTGGCGATGCCCGCGCCCTCCTCGAACACCTGGTCCGTGCGGAACCAGTTGTTGATCGAGACGGACGAACCCGCGGGCGGCTCGGCGACGTTCCAGCCGCCCAGGTCCGACTCGAACGAGGTCTCCTCGGCCGTCGCGCCGTCCAGGGTGACCTTGAAGTCGTCCAGGAAGACGCCCGCGCCCTGGGTGGCCCAGTCGCTGAGGTAGGAGATGGAGATCTCGACCTGCTTGCCCGCGTACGGGGTCAGGTCGATCTTCCACTGCTGCCAGCCGGCCGAGTTGCCCGAGGCCGCGTGCCAGGCGCCGGACGAGCCGGAGGGCTCGCAGTTGACGCCCTGGTAGCGCTGCGTGAACGGGTGGATCACGCGCCAGCCGCCGCTGTTCTCCGTCTTGCAGCTCTCGCCGGTGTTCTGGCTGGTGTGCCCGTTGGCGTCGGGCAGCGTCGTCCAGTCGTCACCGCCGGCCGTCCGCGCCTCGACCGTCAGGAAGTCCCAGTCGGCCTCGGTGTCGAACGACGTCCAGAACGACAGGTCGCCGCTGGACTTGCCGGTCAGGTCGATGGTCTTGGTCAGGCGCTTCCACGAGACGTCGGCGATGCCGCTGTAGACGTCCCAGGACCCGGTGTGCGGGTCGAACGGGCCGCCGGGACGCACCCACTTGAGCGGCGCCGAGCTGGCGAAGCGCGGGAACTGCGCGGCCGGCAGGATCGCCGAGGTGGCCACGAACGAGTTGGTGTGGCCCGGCTCGATCGTGGCGTCGAACCCGTCGAACGCGCCGGCCACGCCCTTGAGCGGGTACGGCTGGTTCGTCGAGTGGTCGGTGCCCGCGTCGTCGAAGAAGACGTAGGCGCCCAGCCAGTACTGCTGGAAGTCGTTGAAGACCGGGATGCACGGCGGGTCGTTCGGCACCGTGCACTCGCCCTGCGCCGGCTGGTCGGGCTGGTAGTAGTACGAGCCGTTGGCGTTGGCCGCGTACGACGGGTACTTGCCCGCGTGCAGCAGCTTGCCGCCTTCGTTCAGGTAGTCGCGCACGGCCAGCTCGGTGTCCACGCCGGCCTTGGACGTCGTGCCGCCCACCTGCCCGGTCGACCTCGGGATGATGTCGTCGCCGGTCTCCCACACCACGGCCTTGTAGTGGCTGAGCACGCCCAGCGGGTGCGGGGCCTTGCGGCCCATCTTGTCCATGTCGTACACGTCGGAGGTGTGGCCGGACTCCTCCAGCGCCTTGGCGTACTCGTCGGCGTACTTCGCCTCGGTCACGCCCTGCGCGGGGCTGAGGCCGGTGACGTCCTCGGCGGCCAGCACCAGCACCTTGCCGCCGATGTCGGCGGCGACCGTGTAGGTGAAGTCGGCGCTCTTCTTGCCGAACGAGCTGAACCAGACCTTGACCTTGTCACCAGGCTTGGTGCCGGTGATCTTGCCGCGCATCCAGTGGTAGTAGCGGTTGTAGCCCTTGCCGTAACGCTCGCCGCCGCGCCACTCGCCGGTCAGCGCCACCTTGGTACGGCCGCCGTTGACCTGGTAGTTCAGGAACACCGGGCCGAGCTTGCGCTTGGCGTTGACCTGGACGGTCTGGTTCTTGCCGTAGCTGACCTCGAACGGATCGATCACGAAGTCGGGGGTCGTGTTGCCCAGGTGGGTGACCGGCTCGACCGGGTTGATCGCCGACTTGGCCACGTCGAGCGCGAACGGGATGCCCTTCTCGAACTCGGCCTGCACCAGCGCCTCGTTGTCGGGGAAGACGAATCCGCAGCCCTCACAGCCCTCGTTGAGCTCCGGCGTCCACGACAGCGTGCCGTACTTGGCGTGCGCCTGGTCGTTGGTGTCGCCGTTGGTGGTGTACAGCTCGGCGCCCAGGTCGGGGTCGAAGCCGGGGATCGCCGGGTTGGCGTCGGTGCCGGTGAGCGCCTCGTAGATCGGGTTGTCCGCGGTCTCCGTGGCGATCTGGAAGCCGATCGGGTACAGCAGCAGCGGCCCGTAGGAGTGGTAGTTGAGCTGCATCTCGAAGCGGACGCGGTTCAGCAGGCCGTCCATGGCCCTGGTCTCCGGCTCGCTGGCCGGTCCGCTGCCGCGGTAGGTCTCGCTGCTGGGGATGCTCGACGAGCCTTCCTCGTCGTAGTGGAAGTTCGTGGGGAAGTTGCGGTTCGGGTCGACGCCGTCGCCGTTGGTGATCTTCCCGTCGCCGTTGTTGTCACGCAGGTTCTTGCGCCACAGGCGGTTGCCCTCGGTGAAGGTGAAGTCGTAGCCGTCCGGGTTGGCCACCGGGACGAACCACAGCTCGGTCTTGTGCAGCAGGTCCTTCAGCGTGGCCTTGTTCGCGACCACGTACTTCAGCAGCCGCATGTCGACCTCGGTGGCGATCCACTCGCGGGCGTGCTGGGTGGCCGAGAACAGCGTGGCCGGCTTGAGCCCGTCGGGCAGGTGGCGGGCGCCGGTGCTGACCTTGGCCGCCAGGATGTCCTGGCCGTTGAGTGACTTGCCGATGGACTGGAGCTTGACGATGTCCCTGTTGGCGTTCGCGATGGCCTTGAGCTGGTCGGCGATGCCGCCCGGCTCCGAGTACGACTTGAACACGGTGTAGCCGGCCGCCGCCTGGGCCTTGGCGGCCTCGAGCTGGGTCTGGCCCTGCGGGTTGCGTACCGGCTCGGGCTGGTGCCCGAGCTTCTTGAGGGTGTCGAGGTCCACCTGGGCCGCGGTCAGCTCGATGTGCTCCTTGCCGTCCTTGCTCTCCTGCTGGACGACGTCGAAGCCCTTCTCCCTGAGTTCCTGCGCGGTGCCCGGCGGGCTGTCGAGCTGGTAGAGCTCGATGCGATCGGCGGGGGGAAGCGGATCCACCGAGGCGACTGCCGGTACGGCCACGCCCACGATGGAGGTGGCTAAGCCGACGACGACGGCCGCGGCGAGGGTCATGGTTCGAGACACGTTCTGCCCCTTCGCAGATGAGGTCGACTCGATCTCAGACCCATGTCGCGTTCCAGGCAAGGCCCAATATTGGGGGTCAATCTATCCCGACAAATGGGCATATAGTTCGCCAAAGGTGCGTCAGTTCCGGCGTTCGGATGACAGCATTCAAGATCATCTTCTATAGTTTCGGTCCGTCTATGAGGGGAGGGGCGGGCGTGAGGATCTGGCGTTTCGCCGTGCTCGTCGCCGTCCTCGCCGGGCTGCTCGGACTGCAGGCCCCGCAGTCCGCCCTGGCCGACCCCAGTCCTGCCGAGCTGCGCAGGCTCACCAAGCAGGCCGACGCGCTGAACAAGCGCTACCGCGGCCAGATCCAGAGCCTGGAGGAGATCCGCATCCAGGCCAAGAACGCCACCGACGTGTCGGGGTCGCTGCAGAAGCAGCTCGCCGAGGCCCAGGCCGACGTGGCGGACATCGCGCGCACGGCGTACATGCTCGGGCCGCTCGACCCCACGCAGATCTTCAGTCTCAACGTCGATCCGTACAAGGCGCTGGGCCAGGCCGCCGTGCTGAACCACCAGGCCAGCGAGCGCGCCAGCCGGGTCCAGCACATCCAGCAGCTGATCGAGGACTCCAAAGAGGCCAAGCTCAACGCCAACGACAAGATCAACAAGCTGAAGAAGGAGATCAAGGCCATGCAGGCCAAGCGGCGCGACATCGAGCGCCTGCTGGCCAAGTACGGTTTCCAGCAGCCGGGCGGCGCCGAGGGCCTGACCGAGCGCATGATCAACGTCCGGGCCGAGGTCATGCAGAACTTCCCGATGAAGTACGGCGTCGGCTGCCTGCGCCCCGGCGACCCGGGCGAGCACGGCAAGGGCCGGGCGTGCGACTTCATGATGTCCCCGGGCGGCAGCATGGCCGGCGGCGACAACGAGGCCCGCGGCGACGACCTGGCCGCCTGGCTGATCGCGAACGGCTCGCGGCTCGGGGTCATGTACATCATCTGGAAGCAGCGGTACTACGACATCCGCTCCGGCGGCGGCTGGGACCCCATGTCCAACCGCGGCGGCGTCACGGCCAACCACTACGATCACGTACACGTGTCCGTGTTCTGATACTTCGGGCGGTTCGTCGTGCCGGTGCACCACTCGATCTCGACCTGGCGGCAGCCCAGCCCGCCGGCCGCCTCGCCGCAGCGCACCGCGCTCGTCGCGCAAGTGGCGGAACGCGTGCGGGCAATCGGCGCCGGACGGCTGCTGGTCGGCGTCGACGGGCTCACCGCCGCGGGGAAGACCGGCTTCGGTCACGAGCTGGCCGCGGCGATCAGCGTTGCCGGACGCTCGGTGCTGCGCGCCACGCTCGACGACTTCAAGCGCCCGTGGAAGGACCGGCACCGCTACGACAGGGAGTCGGGCGAGGGGTACTACCGCAACGCCTTCGACTACGACGGCGTCAGGCGGCTGCTGCTCGACCCGTGCCGCTCGGCGGCGGCCACCTCGTGCACGCTGTGCCTGCTCGACCCGCTGACCCAGGAGGACCACTCGGCGGTCACCTCGCCGCTGGAGCCGGACTCGGTGCTGATCGTGGACGGCGTGTTCGCCTTCCGCCCGGAGATCGACGGCTACTGGGACTTCCGGATCTGGCTGGAGGTGGACGCCGAGCTGTCCGTCCGCCGGGGGACCGCCCGCGACCAGGACTGGGCCGGCCCCGACGCGGAGCGGCTGCACCGCGAGCGCTACCTGGTGGCCGAGCGGATCTACCTGGCCGAGGCCGGCCCGCTGCCGCGCGTGGACGTGGTCATCGACAACACCGTCTTTGCCGAACCGCGCCTGATCCGGGGCTGAACCGCTCCTCACCTGACGGTTCGACGACGAAAACCATGCTCATTCACGGCGTGTCGGAGTTTCAGGCTTGGCAGTGGCGGTAACTAAGAGTAGCGGCATAGTCGCTAAAAGTGATTGGAGACCGCGATGCGTCGTCTTCTCGCCCTCACCCTCGCCTCCGCCGCCACCCTCGGGGCGCTCAGCCTCGGCTCACCCGCGTCGGCCGCCCCCGCCCCGGAGGCCGCTCCCGGGGCTCCCGGGGTCGCCGCCCCGGCCGTCAACCACCGGTTCGTCTCCAGGATCGAGTGCCACTTCGGCGGCGGCCACGTCGTCGCCGACCCGCACAGCCCGACGCTGCTGTCCTGCTACGGCGGCGCGTTCCACGGGTACTGGGTGCACCTGCACCGCCGCTGGTGGCGCTGACCCCATGAACGACCGGCCGGGGTCGCTCCCCGGCCGGTCACCTGACCGTCACCGGCCCGCGAGGTGCTCCCGGTACCAGGCGTAGGACGCCTTCGGGGTGCGGCGGCCGGTCTCGAAGTCCACGTGCACCAGGCCGAAGCGCTGGTGGTAGCCCTCGGCCCACTCGAAGTTGTCCAGCAGTGACCAGACGAAGTAGCCGCGCACGTCCACGCCGTCGGCCATCGCCTGGCGCGTCGCCTCGATGTGGCCGCTCAGGTAGTCGATGCGGGCCTGGTCGTGCACCGTGCCGTCGGGGCCCTGGACGTCCTCCTGCGAGCAGCCGTTCTCGGTGATGTGGATCGGCGGCAGCGCGGCGCCGTAGCGGGACTTGAGCGTGTTGAGCAGTTCGCGCAGGCCGGCGGGCACCACCGGCCAGCCGAAGGCGGTGGTCGGGTAGCCGGTGATCCCGGCGTCGGCGAAGGGCAGCCCGGGCCCGCCGGGTGCGGCGATGCGGGTGGGGTTGTAGTAGTTGATGCCGAGCGCGTCGATCGGGGCGGAGATCGTGCGCAGGTCGCCGTCCGCGACGAAGGACAGGTCGGCGCCGTACGCGTCCAGGTCCGGATAGGCGCCCAGCAGCACCGGGTCGGTGAACAGGCGGTTGTGCAGCGTGTCGTAGGCGGCGGCCGCGGCCAGGTCGTCAGGGGAGTCGGAGGCGGGCCAGACCGGCGTGCAGTTGTTGGTGATCGCCACCTGCCCGGCGCCCGCCGCGCGCAGCGCCCGTACCGCCAGGCCGTGGCCGAGCAACTGGTGGTGCGCGGCCGGGAGCGCGTCGAGCAGCAGGGCCTGGCCGGGGGCGTGGATGCCCATCGCGTAGCCGTAGGCCATGTGCACGAACGGCTCGTTCAGGGTGATCCACAGCGGGATCCGGTCCGCCAGCCGCTCGGCCACGACCGCCGCGTAGTCGGCGAAGTGCTCGCTGACCTCGCGGTTCAGCCAGCCGCCCCGGTCCTGGAGCGCCTGCGGCAGGTCCCAGTGGAACAGCGTGGGCACCGGCTGGATCCCGGCTTCGAGCAGACCGTCGACCAGGGCGTCGTAGAAGTCGAGCCCCTTGACGTTGATCGCGCCCTGTCCCTCGGGCTGGATCCTGGGCCAGGCGATGGAGAAGCGGTAGGCGTTCACGCCCAGGTCGCGCATGAGGCCGACGTCCTCGCGCCAGCGGTGGTAGTGGTCGCAGGCCACGTCACCGGTGTGGCCGTCGCGGGTGCGGCCGGGCTCGTGGGCGAAGGTGTCCCAGATGGACGGGCCCCTGCCGTCCTCCGTCGCGGCTCCCTCGATCTGATAGGCGGCGGTGGCCGTACCCCAGAGGAACATGCGGGCTCCCTGCTGCTATGCGAGTATGGCTCATGTTAATGGACGGCAAAGAGACCCCCTGTACCTGCTGGTAATACGCCAGGATGGAGGCCATGACGAGTACCTTGCGCCGTCGTCCAGCCCAGCGCCGCAGCGTGGAGCGGGTGGAACGGATGCTCGACGAGTGCGCCCTCCTGCTCGACGAGATCGGATACGAAGCACTGACCACCAAAGAGGTGGCACGGCGGGCCGAGGTGCCGATCGGCACGTTCTACCAGTTCTTCCCCGACAAGCAGGGCCTGGTGCGCGCGCTGGCCGTGCGCAACCTGGAGGCGTTCCTCGAACGCGTCACCGAGCGCATCGCGGTCGCCGACCTGGGCCACTGGACCGACCTGGTCGACCTGGCCGTCGACGAGTTCGTCGCGATGAAGCGCACCACGCCCGGGTTCGCGGTGGTCGACTTCGGCGAGGTGTTCCCGACACCCGGCGGCCCGGCGCTGGAGGGCACGAACCGGGCGCTCGACGGGCAGATGGACAACAACATGGTGGTCGCCGACCGGCTGCGGGCGCTCACCCTCGACCTGCTGGACGCCCCGGCCGGGCCCGGGCTCGACCGGGCGCTGCTGGTGGCGGTGGAGGCCACCGACGCGGTGCTCAAGCTGGCGTTCCGGGTGAACCCGGCAGGCGACGCCGACCTGATCGCCGAGTGCAAGCAACTGGTCCGCCGGTACCTGGCGGACCACCTGCCCTGACCATCGCCGGAGTGCGTCAGCCGGCCTCGTTCAGCCTGGTGAGCTGCGCGGCGTCCAGTTCGAGCCGGGTCGCCGCGATGGCCTCGTCGAGCTGCGCCATCCTGGTCGCGCCGATGATCGGCACGTGCCCGTCGGCCAGCAGCCAGGCCAGCACCACCTGGTTCGGGGTGGCGTCCAGCTCGGCCGCCACCTCGTGGAGCACGGCGAGGCGGCGCGTCGTGCCCGGGTGGTCGTAGATCTCCGGGATCGGCCGGTCCGCCCGTCCCGTGTACGCCCCGGCCATCAGCGTGTTGTACAGCCACAGGGTCACACCGGGCTCGCTGGCGACGTAGTCGAGGGTCTCGTCGGAGACGAGCTGGTGTGCCGACTCGACCGGCCTGGTGTTCGGGCGCGGCCGCAGGTAGGTGTGGCGGAGCTGCAGGTGGGTGTAGGGCAGCCAGCCGTTCGCCGCCGAGATGGCGCGGGCCCGCTCAAGCCGCCAGGTGGGCAGGTTGCTGGCGCCGATGGCACGCACCTTGCCCTGCTCGGCGAGCGCGTCGAAGGCGCCGAGCGTCTCCTCCAGCGGAGTGGCCCGGTCCTCGATGTGCGACCAGTACACGTCGATGTGGTCGGTGCCCAGCCGCTTGAGGCTGCCGTCGACGCCCTGCGCGATGACCGGGGCGGCGAGCCCTTCCGCGGTGTCCATGGTCTTGTCGCCGGGGACGGTGGGTCGGCCGCCGACCTTCGTGCTGATCACCATCTGGTCGCGGTTGCCGCGGGCGGCCAGCCACGCGCCGATGGCCAGCTCGCTCTCGTCGCCGGTGCAGCCGTCGATCCAGAACGGGTAGTTGTTGGCGGTGTCGAGCATGGTGCCGCCGGCCTCGTGGAAACGGTCGAGGATGGCGAAGGTGTCCTCCATGCTCACGGAGGTGCCGAACGAGATCGTGCCCAGTGCGATGTTCATGGGGATGACTCTGGAAGCTGGAGTGCACTCCATGTCAAACCGGGGCGGAGGTGGCCGGGCGCGCGGGCCTGATCGGCGGTTTTGTCCAGGGGGCGGTTGACCTGGAGTGCGCTCCAGGTGCGATCCTGTCGTCCGTGAGCGTGTACACACCCGCCGAGGTGGTCGAGGAGACGGGCTTCAGCCTCGACACCCTGCGGTACTACGAGAAGATCGGCCTGCTCGAACCCATCAGCAGGAACGCGGCCGGGCAGCGCAGGTTCAGCCAGGAGGACGTCGGCTGGCTGGGGCTGATCCGGTGCCTGCGCGACACCGGCATGCCCATCGCGGAGATGCTGCGCTTCGCCGAGCTGGTACGCGAGGGCGACCACACCTTCGCCGACCGGGCCAGGCTGCTGGAGGAGCACGACCGGCGGGTGCAGGGGCAGATCGAGAACCTGGTCGAGCGCCGGCGCTACATCCATCACAAGATTTCCTATTACCGGGGCGCGGTGTAGCTCGGCCTTGGGGGTCCGGTTGTTAGACCAAGGACCATGGCCGGACCCCGGGCGAAGCGCATCAACATCCCGTTGCGCCGCGTCGCGATGTTGTGCGCGGTGCTGCTGTTCACGCTGCTCGCGCACGTCACCGTGATCCAGGCGTTCGGGTCGTACCGGCTCAACGCCGATCAGCGGAACCAGCGGATGGTCATCGCCAGGTTCGACCGGCCGCGCGGGGACATCCTCACCTACGACGGCACCGTCATCGCCGGCAGCCGGGCCACCAGGAGCGGCCCCTACCTGTACCAGCGGGTCTACCGCGGCGGCGAGGTGTACGCCCCCATCACCGGCCACGTCTCGCTCTACCGCTCCACCGGCATCGAACGCGCCGAGGACGCCGTACTGTCCGGCGACGACGCCAAGGTCAAGGTGCGCTCCCTGGTCAGGGACGGCACCGCGGAAGGCGCCGACGTCAGGCTGACGATCGACGAGCGCGTCCAGTGGGCCGCCTACCGGGCGCTCAAGGCCACCGGGAGACCCGGCGCGGTCGTGGCGATCCACCCGGTGACGGGCGCGATCCTGGCCCTGGCCAGCTATCCGGCCTACGACCCGAACGCGCTCACCACCTTCGACGCCAAGGCCCTGGCCGCCGGGCTCGACCGGCTCAGGCAGGCGCCCGACCGTCCGCTGTTCAACCGGGCGCTGCATGGGCTCTATCCGCCCGGGGCCACGTTCAAGCTGGTCACGGCGGCCGCGGCGCTGGCGTCCGGCGAGTACACGCCGACCGCGACGGTGGACGCGCCGTCCAGGCTGAACCTGCCGGGCAGCCTCACCTACGTGCAGAACGCCGACGCCGCCCCCTGCGGCAACGCCCACCCCTCGCTCACGTACGCCTTCCAGCTCTCCTGCAACACCGCCTTCGCCAACCTCGGGCTCCAGCTCGGCCAGGACCTGCTCAGAGACCAGGCCGAGGCGTTCGGGTTCAACGCCGGCGGGCTGACCGTGCCGCTGGCCAGCAGCCCGAGCACGTACCCGAAGGAGCTGGACCGGCCGCAGACCGCGCTGTCGGCCATCGGCCTGCACGAGAACCGGGCCACGCCGCTGATGATCGCCATGCTGTCGGCCGCGGTGGCCAACAAGGGCGTGCTCATGCGGCCGTACCTGGTGGAGGAGGTGCGCCTGCCGGACGGCTCGATCATCAACCGGGCCAGCCCCAGCCCGTACCGCGACGCCGTGCCGGAACAGCTCGCCGGGCAGCTGGCGTTCATGATGACCACGGTCACCCGCGCGGGCGGCACGGGCGCGGCGGCGGCCCTGCCCGGGGTGGAGGTGGCCGCCGCCACCGCCACGGCCGGGTCCATCCCAGGGGCCGAGGACAACGCGCTGGTCACCGCGTTCGCGCCGGCCGACGCGCCCGAGGTGGCGGTGGGCGTGGTGCTGGAGCGGCCGGGCGCCGGGGCCGGGGCGGCGACGGCGGTCGCCCGGGCCGTGATGGCGGCCGCGCTCACCTAGTACGGTGGCGTCGTGCGCCGTCAGGACCCAGGCCCCGCAGAGCAGCGCGCCGCGCCCGGTTCCCCGATGGCCGCGTCCGGTTCCCCGATGGCCGTGCCCGGTTCCCCGACGGCTGCGCCCGGGTCACCGGTCGCCGTGCTCGGGGAGTGCGTCGCCGACGCTTTCACCGACGGCCCCGCCGGCGGTGAGCTGATCCTGCGCGTGCTGCCCGGCGGCGGCCCGGCCAACACCGCCGTCGCGCTGGCCAGGCTCGGCACCCCGGCCAGGTTCCTGGGCCGCCTGTCCGGCGACGTCTTCGGCACGCTCTTCCGCGACCGGCTGTCGGCGTCCGGCGTCGACCTGACCGGCTGCGTAGCCGCGGCCGAACCGAGCACGCTGGGCGTGGCGGCGCTCGACGGCGAAGGGCGGGCCGCCTACTCCTTCCACGCCGAAGGCACCGCCGACTTCCAGTGGGCGGCCGCCGAACTGGACGTCGCCCGGCTGGGCGGGGCGTCGTGCCTGCACACCGGGTCGCTGGCGCTGGTGTGCCCGCCCGGGGCCGAGCGGGTGGAGGCGTTCGCCGGCCAGGCCGCGCGCGGGGCGACCGTGTCGATCGACCCCAACGTCCGGCCCGCGCTGGTCGATCCCCGCGTCTACCGGGAGCGGATGGCGCGCTGGTGCGAGCTGGCCGACCTGATCAGGCTCAGCGACGACGACCTGGACGTGATCCACCCCGGCATGGAACCGGCGCGGGCCTGCGACCTGTGGCACGCGGCGGGCACGCGGCTGGTGGTGGTGACGCTCGGCGCCAGGGGCGCGCTCGTGTCGCTGGACGGCGCCCGCGCCGAGGTGCCCGGCGTCCCGGTGGACGTGGTCGACACCGTGGGCGCCGGCGACGCCTTCACCGCCGGGCTGCTGCACCGGTTGGGGGAGCGGGGGCTGCTGGGCGGGCGGCTGGACCGGCTCGACCTGGACACGGCGGTCGAGTCGGCCGCGTTCGCCGCCAGGGTCGCGGCGCTGACCTGCACCGTCGCGGGCGCCGACCCGCCCTGGGCGAGCGATCTCGCCCCGACCGCCTGATCGCAGGCGGCGCGTCAGGGCGGGGGCGGCAGGTCAGCGGGAGGCCGCGGGCCGGGTCAGCGCGCGCTTGAGTATCTTGCCCGTCGGGCTCATCGGCAGCGCCTCCGCGAACGTGATGTGCCGCGGATACTTGTACGCCGCCACCCGCTCCTTGACGAACGCCCGCAGCTCGTCGGCGCTCACCGGGGCACGCACCGCCACCACCGCCGAGATCTCCTCGCCGAGCTCGGCGTGCGGCACCCCGATCACCGCCGCCTGCCGCACGGCCGGGTGCTCGTACAGCACCTCCTCGACCTCGCGCGGATACACCGTGTACCCGCCCCGGATGATCACGTCACGCCGCCGGTCGACCAGGTAGAAGTAGCCGTCGGAGTCGACCCGGCCCAGGTCCCCGGTGTGGAACCAGCCGTCGCGGATCACCTCCGCCGTGCCCGCCGGGTCGTTCCAGTAGCCTTTCATCACGTTGGGGCCGCGCACCACGATCTCGCCGATGCCGCCGCACGGCACCTCGCGGCCGTCGTCGTCCACGACCTTCATCTCCACCTCCCTGATCGGCCAGCCGATCGAGCCGGGACGGCGGGCGTGACCGCCCCGGTTGGTGGCCGCCACCGGGGAGGTCTCGCTGAGCCCGTACCCCTCGACGATCTGGCAGCCGAACCGCGCCTCGTAGGCGCGCAGCACGTCGAGCGGGAGCGCGGCGCCGCCGGACGCGCAAACGCGCAGCAGCGACAGGTCGGAGGCGCCCGGGTGGTCGAGCAGCGCGATGTACATGGTGGGCACCGCCTGGAGCACCGTGACGCCGTCGCGCCTGATGACCTCCAGAGCGCGTCCCGCCTCGAAGCGGGGCAGCAGGGTCAGGCGGGCGCCGGCGTGCACGGTGGCGTTGAGCGAGCAGGTCTGGCCGTAGGTGTGGTAGAGCGGCAGCGCGCCGAGCACCACGTCGTCCACGCCGAGCGCGTGCATGCGGGCCACGGTGGCCGCGTTGCCGCCCAGGTTGGCGTGGGTCAGCTCGATGCCCCTGGCCCGGCCGGTGGTGCCCGAGGTGTAGTGGATCACCGCGGTGTCGCCGGGCTCGGCGCGGGCGATCTCGTGCTCGGCCGTCACCGCGCGCAGCAGCCGGCGGAACTCCTCGGGGACGACGAAGAAGCAGTCGGTCCCGGTGGCCGCCGCGCCGGACTCGGCGGTCTCGGCGAACGCGTGCCAGGCGATCAGCAGCCGCGCCCCGCAGTCGGCGAGATAGGCGGAGATCTCTCGTTTCTTCAGCAGCGGGTCGAGCGGCACGGCCACCGCCCCGATCCGCAGCACCCCGTAGTATACGACCCCGAACTCCGGCACGTTCGGCAACATGATCGCCACCCGGTCGCCCCTGCCGATCCCGCGGCAGGTCAGCAGCGCCGCGAGCCGGGCGCTGAGCTGGTCGAGGGCGCCGTAGGTGAGCTCCGCGTCGTCCAGCGTGAGAACGGCCCTGCCACCGAGCCGGTCGGCGGCGGTGTGGAGCCGGTCAGCGAGATTCATGGCATCGACCGTACGCCGGTTCCCGTCCGGCTCTCATCGGTCACGGTGGCCAGTCTTGGCCGTCCGGGATTGGGCGGCAGCGAGTCCTGCAACGCGATCGCGACGAGCAGTTCGACGAGATCGTCGATCTTGCGGAGCGAGCGTCCGGTGCGTTCCTGGATGCGGCGCAGGCGGTACTGCGCGGTGTTCGGGTGGATCTGCAGGCGTTCGGCGGTGGCGCGCAGGTTGAGGTCGGCCGAGGCGAACGTCCTGATCGTCGCGGTGAGCACGCCGCCGCGCTCGCGGTCCTCGGCCAGCAGCGCGCGGATGCGCGGGTCGACCAGGTGCCTGGCGGTGTCGTCGGCCTTGAGCGCCAGGTACTGGAAGGGCGTGATGAGCGGCAGCGCGGCCACGCCGCCGTCCTCGGGCACGAACTCCAGCATCGCCCGCGCCTCCAGGTAGGCCTGCGGGATCAGGCCGGGTCCCGCGGCGATCGTGCTGATGCCCATGGCCAGCCTGATGCCCTCGCCGGCCAGCGTGTCGCGGACCGCGCGCAGCCGGTCGCACAACTCGCCCGGGTCGCCGCCGGGGCCGAGCACGGGGATGGCCACGATCTCGGACTGGCGGACCACCGACAGCGTGCGCGTCCCGTTCTCGCTGGTCCTGGCGATGGCGGCGGAGGCGGCGTGCCTGGCGTCCGCGCCGGTGACCGCGCGCGGGCCGATGAGCACCGCGACCACCACGAGCAGCGGCACGCGCGTGCCCGGGGCCAGGCCGTGCGCCTGCGCCGCCGCGAGCTGCCCGCCGCGCGCGGGGACGCCGCCGCCCAGCAGGGTTTCGAGCAGGTCGCGGCTCTCGCGCACCGCCTCGGCGGTGGCGTACTGCTGGAACTCCATGTACGCGTTCGCGGCGTGCGTGCTGGCGAAGTCGCAGTACCGCATGAGCGGCGTGGCCAGCGACAACGCCGCCTCCTGACCGGCGAACGAACGTCCGGCCCGCCTGACCACCGACTCCCAGAACACCTGCTGCCCGACCCGGAAGGCGTTGATGTAGTCGGCCAGCGCCACCCCGGCCCGCGCCCGGCGCATGGCCGCTTGCCTGGTGAAGGCGATGTCGTCCAGCGTGACCGTGCGTTCCTCCATGAGCACGGCCAGCTTGCTGCGGTAGTGCCTGGCCACCTGGTCGTGGACGTCGGCGTGGAAGGCCGCGCCCTCGGCGGCGTACGCGGGGATCTCGGCCTTCATCGCCGCGAGCGCGGCCGCGGCCAGGCCGTCGAGGTCGGCGAGGAGTTCGGCGAGTATCCGCGCGCGTTCCGCCCGGACTCTCTCCGTACCAGTGAGCGTTTCCGTGCTGAAACCACCGGACATGCCGGGATGATCCATGCCCGCCGCCGGGCGGTCAACGGTTCGTGACCGGTCCGAGACAGATGCTGTGCTCCGGGACCAACTCGCCGCGCACAGGTGTGGTGACCGTGCCCAATGCGGCTGTCAGCGCGGTGAACCTACGCTGACCCCAACTTCAGAACATTGTTCTCCAGGAGGCCGCATGCTGGAGGTACGCGATCTCACCGTGCGCTTCGGGGGCATCACCGCGCTGGACGGCGTCGGCTTCGGGGTGGAGCGCGGCGAGATGGTGGGTCTGATCGGCCCGAACGGCGCCGGCAAGACCACCCTGTTCAACTGCCTGACCAGACGCCACGCCGCCGACGCCGGGAGCGTGACGTACGAGGGCGAGAACCTGCTGGCCAGGCCCCCGCACGCGATCGCCGAGCTGGGCATCGCCCGTACCTTCCAGAACCTGGGCCTGTTCCGTCGCCTGTCGGTGCGCGACAACGTGCTGGTCGGCGCGCATCACCGGGGCCGCGCCGGATTCCGCACGGCCGCGCTCGGCCTGGCCAGAGCCGAGGAACGGGCCCTGCGCGCGGACGCCGACGCCGTGCTCGCCCGGCTGGACCTGTCCGCCGTGGCCGGGCACCCGGCGACCGGGCTGCCGTTCGGCACGCTCAAACGGGTGGAGCTGGCCAGGGCGCTGCTCGGCCGGCCGCGGCTGCTGCTGCTCGACGAGCCGGTCAACGGCCTGAACGCGGCCGAGGTGGCCGAGTTCGCGGGCACGCTCAGCGCGATACGCGACGAGTACGACCTGACCGTGATCGTGGTCGAGCACCACATGGGCTTCGTCATGGGCACCTGCGACCGCATCGTCTGCCTGGACTTCGGTCGCAAGATCGCCGAAGGCCCGCCGGCCGAGGTGCAGCGCGACCCGGCCGTCATCGAGGCGTACCTGGGGACGGCGGCGGCATGAGCGACCTCGTGGTCACCGACCTGTCCGCCGGCTACGGGGACGCCAAGGTGCTGCACGGCATCAGCCTGACCGTCGGCGCCGGCGAGATCTGCGCGATTCTCGGCCCGAACGGCGCCGGCAAGACCACGCTGCTGCGCGCCCTGTCCGGCATGGTCAGGGCCAGGGGCGGCATCAGGCTCGGCGACGCCGAACTGGCCGGACGCCCGCCGGACACCCTGGCCAGGCTCGGCGTCGCTCACGTGCCCGAGGGACGCGGCACGTTCGTCCCGCTGACGGTCGAGGAGAACCTGCGGCTCGGCGCGTACACCCGGCGCGACTCCCGCGCCGTGGCCGCCGACCTCGACCGCGTCTACGCCTACTTCCCGGTGCTGAAGACCAGGCTCAAGCAGGCCGCGGGCAGTCTCAGCGGCGGCGAGCAGCAGATGCTGGCCATCGGCAGGGCGCTCATGCTCCGGCCGAAGCTGCTGCTGCTCGACGAGCCGTCGCTCGGGCTGGCCCCGCTGGTCACCAGGGAGTTGTTCCGCATCGTCCAGGCCGTCAACGCAGAGGAGCGGACCACCGTGGTCGTCGTCGAGCAGAACGCCCATCTCGCCCTCGGCATCGCCCAGCAGGCGCACGTGCTGGAGACCGGGCGGATCGTCCTGTCCGGGACGGCCGCGCAGATCCAGGCCGACGAGCAGGTCGCCCAGTCCTACCTGGGGTACCGGGTATGAACGGCTTCCTGCAGCAGGTGATCGAGGGGCTGGGCGCGGGCGCCATCTACGCCAGCCTTGCCCTGGCGCTGGTGCTGATCTACCGGTTCACCGGGATCGTCAACTTCGCGCAGGGCGAGCTGGCCATGTTCGCCACGTACCTGGCCTGGCAGTTCACCGCGGCCGGGCTGCCGTTCTGGCCGGCGCTCGGGCTCACGCTGGTGGTGTCGTTCGCGGGCGGGATGCTCATCGAACGCGTGATCATCCGGCCGGTCGAAGGCGCGCCCGAGCTCACCGTGGTGATCGTCACCGTGGGGCTGTTCATCTTCGTCAACGCCGCGGCCGGCTGGATCTGGACGTTCCTGATCAAGGATTTCCCGAACCCGTTCCCCTCCGGGGCCTTCGAGGCCGGCGGGATCAGCGTCGGCTACGCGACTCTTGGCGTGTTCGCCGTGGTCGGGGTAGTGATGGGGCTGCTCTACCTGCTGTTCCAGCACACCAGGATCGGGCTGGGCATGCGGGCGGTGGCCACCAACCCGGACTCCGCGCGGCTGGTCGGCATCCGCGTCGGCTGGACGCTCGCGCTCGGCTGGGGCCTGGCCGCGACCGTGGGCGCGGTGTCGGGCGTGCTGGTCGCGCCGCTGCTGTTCCTGGAGCCCAACATGATGGGCGGCGTCCTGATCTACGCGTTCGCCGCGGCGACGCTGGGCGGGTTCGACAGTCCGGTGGGCGCGGTGGCCGGCGGGCTGATCGTGGGCGTGGCCGAGACGCTGGCCGGCGCGTACGTCGCCGTCATCGGCTCCGACCTGAAGGTCGGCGTGCCCCTGGTGATCATTCTGGGCGTCCTGCTGCTGCGGCCGCAGGGGCTGTTCGGACGAGCGGTGGTGGAACGCGCATGATCCAGGCTCCGGAGCGGCTGGAAGCGCCGGCCAGGCCCGTCGCGGCGGCGCGGTGGCGATGGGCGGCGGCGGCCGTATCGCTGGCCGCGGCCTGTTACGCGCCGTTCCAGCTCGTCCCCTTCCACGTCTTCCAGCTCACCATGGTGCTGGTCTACGCGGTGGCGCTGCTCGGGCTGAACCTGCTGGTCGGGCACGCCGGCCAGATCTCGCTCGGGCACGGCGCGTTCTTCGCGGCCGGCGCGTACACGGCGGCGGTCACGATGGAACGCTGGGCGCTGCCGTACCCGCTGACCCTGCCGATCGCCGCCGCGGTCGCCTTCCTGCTCGGGCTGGCGCTCGGCGTGCCCGCGATGCGGCTGCGCGGGCTCTACCTGGCGCTCGTCACGCTGGCCATCGCGATCTTCCTGGTGCCGCTGCTCAAACGGTTCGAGGACGTCACCGGCGGCTCGATGGGCCTGACCCTGGCCAAGCCCGCGCCGCCGGCCTGGAGCGGCCTGGCCGAGGACCAGTGGCTGTACTTCCTCGCGCTCGCCGTCGCGCTCGCCGCGTTCGCGCTGGCCCGCGGCCTGCTGCGGTCCCGCGTGGGCCGCGCGCTGCACGCGATCAGGGACGACGAGATCGCGGCCGAGGTGATGGGCGTGCGCCCGGCCTGGTACAAGACGCTCGCCTTCGCCTGGAGCGCGATGTTCGCCGGGGCGGCGGGCTGTCTCTACACCTGGGTGATCGGCTTCGTCTCGCCGGACTCGTTCCCGGCCACGTTGTCGATCACGCTGCTGGCCGGCCTGGTGGTCGGCGGGCTCGGCGCGCTGGCCGGGCCGGTGCTCGGCGCGCTGTTCGTGATGTTCGTGCCGAGCATCTCTCAAGACGTCAACGACGCCGCCCCGGGTGTCATCTTCGGCCTGCTGATCATCGTGGTGATGTACGTGGCGCCGACCGGTCTGGCCGGACTGATCCAGACGATCTTCCGTAGATTCCGCAAGGTCCGTTAAGGAGTATGGGATGCGAGTGACTTCGATCGGCTGTGCCGCGCTGCTCCTGCTGGCGGCGGCAGCCTGCGGCGGCCGGGGCGACACGGGCACCGGTGGCACGAGTGGCACCGGCGGGGGCGCGACGGCCGCCGCCGGCCAGTGCCAGGGACAGCAGACGACCGGCATCACCGACACATCCATCAAGCTCGGCGGCATCTACCCGCTGTCGGGCCCCGCCTCCGCCTACGGCGCCATCCCCAAGGGCATCAAGGCGTACTTCGACTACGTCAACGCCGAGAAGGGCGGCATCGGCGGGCGCAAGGTGGAGTTCGTCGTCCGCGACGACGGCTACCAGCCGCCCAAGGCGGTCGAGGAGGCCCGCAGGCTGGTCGAGCAGGAGCAGGTGTTCGCGCTCTTCCAGACCCTCGGCACCCCGTCCACCACCGCCACCTGGGACTACGCCAACCAGCGCAAGGTGCCCCAGGTGTTCGTGGCCACCGGCGCGTCCACGTGGGGCACCGACACCGCGCACCCGTGGACGATCGGCTGGCAGCCCAACTACATCTCCGAGGCCCGCGTCTACGCCCAGTACCTCAAGACCGACAAGCCCGACGCCAAGGTCGCCGTGCTCTACCAGAACGACGACTTCGGCAAGGACCTGCTCGACGGCTTCAAACGGGCCGTCGAGGGCAGCGGCGTCAAGGTCGTGGCCGAGCAGTCGTACGAGGTGACCGACCCCAGCGTGGACGCCCAGATGCGCAACCTCGCCGAGTCGAAGGCCGACGTGCTGCTCAACGTGACCACGCCCAAGTTCGGCTCCCAGGCGCTGGCCGCCGACGCCAAGAACACCGGGTGGAACCCGCTGCACATCGTGAACAACGTGGCCGCCTCGATCACCGTGCTCAAGCCGGTCGGCTTCCAGAACGTCCAGGGCATCGTGTCGGCGTCCTACTACAAGGACCCGA
Source organism: Nonomuraea antri (assembly GCF_013283785.1). Lineage (GTDB taxonomy): Bacteria > Actinomycetota > Actinomycetes > Streptosporangiales > Streptosporangiaceae > Nonomuraea > Nonomuraea antri. Next base: position 2,411 of record NZ_JABCPZ010000039.1, on the reverse strand, counting down.
CCGACCCGACCTGGAAGGACGACGCGGAGATGAAGCTCTACCACGAGAAGATGAAGCAGTACGCGCCCGACGCCGACCCGGCGGTGCCGTACCACACCTTCGGCTGGGCCGTGGCGAGCAGCTTCCACAAGGCCATGGAGGCGGCCAAGTGCCCGACCCGCGAAGGGCTGCGCGACTCGATGCGCGACCTCAAGGGGGTCAAGGTGGACATGCTGCTGCCGGGTGTCACGCTCGACACGGCCGCCGGTGACGGCTTCCCGATCGAGTCGCTGCAGCTCATGACGTTCAAGGGCGAACGGTGGGAGCTGTTCGGCCAGGTCATCGACACCCGCAAGGAATTCGGCCCGCTGACCGGTTGACAGAACGGGCCGGCGCCTTGCCAGAGGGGGCCGGCGGCGGCGCGGTCGCGGCCGTGCTGTTGGTGGTCGCGGCCCGGGCCCGTCGCCGGGCCGGGCGCGCGGGGGTCACAGCCAGCTCGCCCTGACGCTGTCGGCCGGCCCCTCGCCAGGTGGCCGGCCGAGCTCGCCCGCGCGGACCCTGGCCAGCAGGCGGTTCACCGTGTCGACGATCTCCGGTGCGCACGTGCGCAACGCGGCGGCGTCGGCGGCGAGCCCGGGGTCGTCGTCCAGGCCGGCCTGTTTGAGCACGCCGTCCAGGTCGGACAGCCGGCCCGCCAGCCAGCCCGGCGGGTCGGCCGACAGTTCCTTGTCGAACACGCGCGGCCCCGGGTCCCACCTGGTGAAGACCGGGTGGTGATGGGTACGGTCGAAGCTGCCAGGCCGGCCGTCGACCGATTCGAGCAGGTCGACCCGCCACAGCGGCCTGGCCAGGTCGATCGGGCGCGCCGCGTAGATGGTGCCCTGCAGCTCGCCCTGTTCGAGCAGCCGCAGTTCGAGCCGGACGCCCCGCTCGGCGCCCTCCTGGCCCTGGTTCGGATTCGGGTCGACGAAGTAGATGTCGCTCACGGCCACGCCGAGTCGTTCGAAACCGTAGACGTACAGCACGTGCGCACTCTCCTTTCCCCGGGTCGTTACCAGCACCGTACCCCTGGCCCCGGCGGGGTCACGAGCCCAGCGCGACCAGGGCGCCGGCGTGCTCCAGGCCGCTCTCCAGCGCGATCTCGTCGAGCGACTGCGCCGGCCTGACGACGGCCAGCCGCACGTCGCCGCCGTCCTCGGCGGTGGTGAAGCCGTACACGGCCGGGCGCGGCAGGCTGTTGTAGGCCCACGGGGTGGAGAAGTAGTACGCGCCCGTGTCGTACAGGGTCACGATGTCGCCCTCGGCGAGCTCGGGCAGCTCCCTGTCGTGCGCCACCACGTCACCGGCGAAGCAGCACGGGCCGGCCACGTCCTGGGCCAGCATCGGGCCGTCCTTGGGGCGGCCCTGGGCGTCGAACGCGCCGACGCGCAGCGGCCACGCGGCCGGCATGAGCACGGTCCTGGTGGCGACCTGCGCCCCCGCGTGCGTGATGGCGATGCGCCGCCCGCCCGCGTTCTTGGTGTACTCCACCAGCGCGCAGATGAACCCGTTCTTGGCCAGCAGCGACCGGCCGAACTCGGTGACCAGCGCGTAGCGTCCGTCGAACAGGCCGGGCACGGCCGTGCGCAGCGCCGAGACGTACTCCGCGAACGTGGGCCTGACCTCGTCGTCGTCGAAGTTGACCGGCAGGCCGCCGCCGATGTCCAGGCTGGTGATCCGCTGGGTGCCGAGCGTGGCGTTGATCTCCTCGGCGAGCCGGTGGATCTCCGCGATGCCCGCCGCGATCAGCTCCAGCGGGCAGCCCTGCGAGCCGACGTGCGCGTGCAGCCGGGTCAGCCAGGGACGCTCGACGAAGGCCCGCACGATGGCCTCGCGCATGCCCGGGTCGCGCAGCGGCACGCCGAACTTGGACGTGGCCGTCGCGGTGCTCATCGCACCGATGGACCCGGTGCCGACCTGCGGGTTGACCCGCAACCCGAGCACCGAGGACGAGTGCTCAGGCCGCAGCTCGTCGATGCGGGCCAGCTCGGACAGGCTGTCGGCGTTGACCGCGACGCCGAGCGAGAGCGCCTGGCGCAGCTCGGTGCGCGTCTTCGCCGGGGAGTCGAAGACGATCCGCGCCGGGTCGAACCCGGCGTCCAGCGCGATGCGCAGCTCGCCCGGGCTGGCCACCTCGCAGCCCATGCCGGTGTCGGCCAGCAGCCGCAGGACGGGGATCAGCGAGGCGGCCTTGGCGGCGAACGTGTGCAGCACGCCCGGCGTCTCGGCGAACGCCTCCTGGAGCGCGGCGACCGAGTCGCGCACGCCCTCGACGTCGAGGAATCCGGCCACCGGCTGCTCGTCTCCCAGAAGCCCGGCCTGTACGGCGTGACGGACGACGTCCGCGGCCCGCTCGGCGGACGGGCGGCGGGACGGGCGGGGGAGGACCGAGG
>NZ_JABCPZ010000399.1 GCF_013283785.1 Nonomuraea antri | reverse complement strand
GTCCCAGACCCCCGGCTCCCCTGCCGCGGGTTCACCCCGCTCCCCCGGTTCCCAGGGCGCTGGTCCCGCAGGCTCCCCCGGGTCCCAGGGTTCCGGCAGGCCCGGGTCGCCGGCTGCCTCCCCGTCCCAGGGTGGGCCGGCCAAGGAAAGGGTGCGGCCGCAGGGGGCGAGCGGTCCGCAGCAGGCCCAGCCAGCCGCTCAGGCGGCAGGCGGACCTGGGCCGACGAGCATCCCGACCACCAGAGAGCTCGCCTGGGGCGCAGCGGTCGCCTCGGGCACCGCGTCCCCCGGCACGAAGCCCGCCGACGGCAAGCCCACCGGCGGCAAGCCCACCGGTGGTGAACCCGCGGGCGGTAAGCCGGCTGGCGGCAAGCCCACCGGGCCGCAGCCCGCGCAGGCGCTCGGCTCGCCGTCCCAGGCGCCCGCGGCCCCGAAGCAGGCCCCCGGCGGGCCCCAGCCGCCGAGCGGACCCCAGGCTCCCGGCGGGCCTCAGCCGCCCAGCGGGCCGCAGCCCGTGGGGGCGGCGGCGCCTGCCGACGCGGCGCTCTCGGCCCTGCCCGCGCAGGCCCCCGGTGCCCCGGCCTGGCAGGGGGCGCAGGGCGGCCAGGGCGCCCAGGGGGCGCAGCGCAAGACCGGCCGCCTGGCGGCGTGGTTCGCCAGCGCGCCCAAGTGGCTCCCGGTCGTGCTGATCCTCGAGGGCCTGATCATGTACGTCCTCGCGCTCAAGGTGCCCCCGGGCCCCCTGCGCGGCGTGGACCCGAACGACATCGACGGCCTCGGCCTGATCTCGGCCTTGCCGGCGAGCGCGTTCGCGGCCCTCCTGATCATGATCGTGTCGTTCTTCGTCACGGTCGCCCAGAGCACCGACCGCAAGTTCCTGCTGCTGTTCCAGATCGCGGCCATCACGTTCGCGCTGCACGGCGCGGGCGCGCTGGTCGCGACCGAGCCGCGCTTCCCCACGGCCTACATCCACGCGGGCTTCGTGGAGTTCATCGGCAGGACCGGCGAGACCGCCATCAGCATCGACGCCCGCATGGGCTGGCCGGGGTTCTTCGCGTTGTTCGCCTTCGTCACGAAGGCCGCGGGGATCAGCGACATGACGCCGATCCTCATGTGGATCCCGCTGGTGTCGAACCTGCTCTACCTGCTGCCGTTCGTGCTCATCCTGCGCCAGGTGGTGGCCACCACGCGGGCGCGCTGGTTCGCGGCGCTGCTGTTCGTGCTGGTGCAGTGGATCGGCCAGGACTACTTCTCGCCACAGGGCTTCACGTTCGCGCTCTATCTGGCGTTCGTGGCGATCCTGCTGCGCTGGTTCGGACGCGTCGAGCCGCGCACCAAGCCGATCCCGCCGAAGGGGCTCAGGCGGCTGCTGGCCAAGCTCGACGCGATGACGCCCGGCGAGCTGGCCAACACCGGCACCTACCGGGCCGACAAGCTGCTCATGCTGCTGATGCTGATCGTGCTGGTCGTGGCGGCCACGGCCTCGCATCAGATCACGCCGTTCATGATGCTCGGGGTGCTCACCGCGTTCCTGATCTTCAAGCGGACCAAGCTGACCTGGGCGCTGCCGTTCTTCCTCGGCCTGGTGGTGCTGGCCTGGATCAGCTACCAGACGGTGGGCTTCTGGGCCAGCCAGATCGACACGATCTTCGGCGGCCTCGGCCGGTTCCTGGAGAACCTGCGCAGCAACACCGGCGACCGCATCGAGGGCAGCGACCCGACGCACGCGATGGTGCTGCAGGCCCGCCTGGGCATCCTCGTGGTGATCCTCTCGCTGGCCGCCGCCGGTCTGTTCAGGCGGCTGCGGCGCGGCGTGTTCGACCGGGCGGCGCTGATCCTGCTCTGCGTGCCGGTGCTGGCGCTGGGGCTGCAGAACTACGGCGGCGAGATCGGGCTGCGCATCTACATGTTCGCGCTGCCCGGCTCGTGTCTGCTGGCCGCGTACGCGTTCTTCCCGAACCTGCCGGCCGACAGCGCGGACGTACGCGAAGAGACCATCCCGATGCGCAAGCGGAACGTGCGCTTCAACCCGGAGCTGACCAGGAAGATCTCGGTCGTGCTCGCGGCCTGCTTCGCGGTGCTGTTCGCGACCTCGTTCCTGGTGGCCAGGTACGGCAACGAGAAGTTCGAGCGCGTGACCACCGGCGAGGTCGCGGCCATGCGTTACGTCTACGCCCACGACAAGCCCAGCGCCAAGGTGCTCTACCTGGTGCCCAAGGTGGGCCAGGAGGTCACGCCGACGCTGCCCTGGGGCGAGCGCGACGTGGACCGGGTGAACTTCACCACCCAGGCCCTGGTGCACAAGGACCCGACCAAGATCGCCGACGTGGTCGCCACCATGAAGGAGCAGCCGCGTAACTCCTACCTGGTGGTCAGCCGCGGCCAGGTGAGCTATCTGCAGCTCAACGAGGGCTTCCCGGAGGGCTGGGGCGAGAAGTTCAGAGCCGCGCTCGACGCCTCACCCGACCTGAAACGGGTCCTGTCCAACGAGGACGCCGCGCTCTACACCTGGAAGAAGTTCGTCAAGGGCACCGAGATCCCCGATCCGCAGCCGTACAAGGGGGCGGGCGAGCCGACCTCGCCGTGGACCCCGCTGGGCGTGGGGGCGCTGGCGGTGACCTGGGTGGCGCTGTTCGGCTACGAGGTCATCAGGCTGAACGGCCCGAACCGGGCGGTGAAGGCACGCAGGCGGCTGCTGTGGCTGGCGATCCCGGCCTTCGTGGTGGCGATCGCGGTGATCATTGAGCGATTCATCCATATCGCCTCAGTAACCGCCTGATTTCACAGGAAACTCTAAGGTTTTACGCCATGATGTCTTCTGATGAGGACACAGAGGACATTTCACCGAGCGGCCGCACGGAGTGGATCCGGCAGGATCCACTCCGTCGACGCGCTGCGCGGCTTCTCGCTGCTGGGTATCCTCGTCGTCAACATCGCCTTCCTGGCCTCCGGCTACCGGATGGCCGGGCTGGCCGAGCCTGCCTTCGACGGGCCGCTCGACTGGGCGGTGCGCTGGAGCGTCACGCTGGTCGCTGAGAACAAGTTCTATCTGCTGTTCTCGTTCCTGTTCGGCTACAGCCTCACCCTGCAGGTCGACTCGGCCGCGCGGCGCGGCACCGCGTTCGTGCCGATGTTCCTGCGCCGGCTGGCCGGGCTGTTCCTGATCGGCCTGGTCCACGCGGTGCTGCTGTTCCCCGGTGACATCCTGATGACGTACGCGGTCGTCGGGCTGGCCCTGCTGCTGCTGCGCAGGCTCTCGCCGAAGAACGCGGTCGTGCTGGCCGTCCTGCTGACGTCGTTGCTGGCGCTCGGCTTCCTGGCGCTGGGCGCGCTGGCCTCGCTCGGCATGGACCCGTCGGGGACGGTCTCCGACGGCGCGGCCGAGGCGGCCAGGTCCGACACCGCGCTGGGCGGCGGGGTCTGGCAGATCGTCGGCGAGCACCTGCGCAAGCTGTCGCTGATCGTGGTGCTCCGGGTGCTCTTCCAGGGCCCGGCCGTGCTCGCGGCGTGCCTGATCGGGCTGGCGGTGGGCAAGCTGGGCGCGCTGCGCGACCTGACGGCACACCGGCGGGCGCTGAGCGGGATCCAGTGGGCCGGGTTCACCGCCGGCCTGGCGGGCGCGTTCGTCTACACCCAGGCCACCTGGAACGGGACCGTGCACAAGTACTTCGGCGAGGCGGTGGACCTCCTCACCGCCCCGCTGCTGGCCGCCGCCTACGCGGCCACGTTCCTGCGGGTGCTGCCGCACCTGCCGCGCCTGGCCAGGGCGCTGGCCGCGCCCGGCAGGATGGCGCTGTCGAACTACCTGGCGCAGTCGTTGATCTGCGCGCTCATCTTCACCGGGTACGGCCTGGCGCTGGTGGACCGGGTCAGCCCGGCGCTGGAGGTGCTGATCGCGCTGGCCGTCTTCGCCGTCCAGGTGCTCTACAGCCGGCAGTGGCTCAGGAGACACCGGTACGGCCCGGTGGAGTGGCTGCTGCGCTGGCTGACCTACGGGCGCAGGCCCGAGACGGTCACGCCCCGCCCCGGCCGCTCCACCTGATCTCGTACGGCCCGAGCGCCACCTGCTTGCCGTCGACGGTGGCCGTCACGTCCTTGTCGGTGGTGTTGACCATGACGACCTGCTGCGCCTGGGCCAGGACCTTGACGTTCGGGTCGGACGAGGCCACCTCGACCAGCGGCGCCCCCGACGGGAACCACCGGGTGAACCCGCTGAGCAGCCCGGCCATCGGCATCTCGTCGCCCCGCTTGGGCGCCCACAGGCAGCCGCGGCACTCGCCCTCGTCCTTCATCTGCGGGTTCCAGTAGAGCGCGGTGGTGACGCCGCTCCTGGCGAACTCCATCATCGCGGTGGCCTGGACGGCGGTGCGCTTCTCCTCGCTCCAGCCGGAGTTCTCCGGCTCGACGTACCACTCGGCCCACCACACCGGCAGGTCGCCGCTCTTCTGCCGCAGCCACTTGGTGATCGCGCCGAACTTGGCCTGCGCGGCGAAGTCACCGGGCAGGTTGCCCCGGTCCTTGGTCATCGAGGCGCCGTCGACGACGAGGAAGTCGGCGCCCTTCTTGTGCTCGATCCAGTAGGTGATCGCGTCGAGCGCGCGCTGGTCGATCACTCCCCACGGGCCGCTCAGCTCGGACTCGCCGCCGCGCGAGTTGCTCTCGATCGGCACGTACGGGCCGCCGACCTTGATCTCCGGGTTCACCTTCTTCAGCGCCGTGTACACCTTGTTGTAGAGCTGGGTGTAGGACTCGGCGTCCCAGCGGTTGGTGTCGGGGTTCCAGAAGCCCTTGAACTCGTTCCACACCATGTAGTGCTTGACCGTCGGGTACTGCTTGGCGACCCGGGCGGCGAGCTTGGCGTAGTCGTCGAAGTGCTCGCTCTTGGGCGCGACCGTGTGGTTCTTGCTCCAGTCCGTGCGCCCGGCCTGCCCGCCCTTCATCCAGTCGGGCGCGCAGCACAGCGTGATGACCGGCACCGACCTGGACGACGCCATGAACGTCAGCCGGCGGTCGAGATCGCGGAAGTTGAACTGCCCTGGGCTCGGCTCGGGGTTGCCCACGCCCCAGCCCATGATGTGCTGGTTCTGCAGCATCGGGACCCGGCCGAGCACGCCCTTGGCGGACTCCACGGCGTCGGCGGGCTCGTTGTCGGCGCTGAACTGGGTGTGGGTGATGCCCCACCGGGGCCAGTTCTCCAGTGCGGGCGGCTCTTCCAGCTGGGGTGCGGGCTGGGTGG
>NZ_JABCPZ010000398.1 GCF_013283785.1 Nonomuraea antri | reverse complement strand
GCCCCGGCCCGCGACGGCGACGGCACCCGCACCACAGAGGGCACCCGCAGCGCAGAGGGCACCCGCGCCAGCGAAGGCCCCCGCAACACCGAGGGCCCCCGCAGCGGTGACGGCACGCGCGACACCGGCGGCGTCCCCCGGCAGGACGCCGACGGCCCGATCGCGCGCACGGACCCCGACAGTCCAACCGCGCGCTCGGACGCCGACGGCCCGAACGCCCGCGCGGACGCCGACCGTCCGGCCGCCCGCCCGGACGCCGACACCACGACCACCACGGCCGCCGCCACCCCGCCCAGGGACGGCTCGGCCAGAGTCCCGTTCGAGTTCGAGCGGTTCTACAGCGACGCCCGCTGGTCCGCCGAGTCCACCCGCTTCGAGCAGCGCCTCGGCGCGTACTACTTCAACGACCCGAGAACCCTGGACGCCGCACGCACCGCCGTGGGCAAGATGCGTGACGTCCTCCTGTCGCTCACCCCGCGCCAGGAGGGCGAGAGCCGGGCCGCGTTCACCCGCCGCGTGGAGGACGTCTTCTTCCGCGACGACGCGCTCGACAGCGCCGGCCAGGTCGGCAAGGGCCGCCTGACGGTCGACGAGCTGATCGCCACGGGCAACCTGCGCGAGCTGATGACCGCCTTCTACAACGGCGCCTACTTCAACTACAACGACCCGCACATCTTCGGCAACGCGCTCCTGCGCGTCATCGACGACGGCCTGTGGGACCAGGCCGGCGCGCTCGGCCTGGACGTCGAGCAGATCAGGGGCGCGCAGCGGCAGCTCGACGACAGCGTCAACCGTCCGCTGCTGGGCTTCTTCGACCGGAAGATCACCGGCGACCAGTTCCGTTTCGCCCGCGACCCGTTCGGCACCGGCAACGTGCTGATGCAGGCCGAGCGCGGCGTGCGCGACCTGGCCGAGGTGGTGCAGAGCCAGCGCAGGCACGATCGCACGCCCGCCGAGCAGAAGCCGTACATCAGGAGCCCCGGCTACTACGAGGAGATCGGCGCGCCGCTGGGCCGGCACGAGCGGGCCTTCGTCGAGTCGCGCACGGGACCGCTGCTCGACGTCTCGCCGCTGCCCTGGCGCGAGGGCCTGACCGCGCACGACAGCAGCAACAGCCGCTGGGCCAGGCACGCCGCCGCCGACGGCTACCTGGTCGTGGACGGCGTCTCCGGCACCACGAGCAGGATGCTGACCGCGGCCAAGTTCCTCAACCTCGGCCCGGGCATGAACGAGGCGTTCCTCGGCGCGCTGATGGGCTGGATGCTGCCGGGCCGCGACCACTCGCTGTTCGAGATCACCCGGGGCGCCCAGATGGTGGACGTGGGCGGGCTGCGGCTCGAACCCGGCGTCCGTACCTCGGCGGTGGACCTGCACCGGAGCCTGCCGGGGCTGGACCTGGGCACGCTGCGGCGCGAGATCCTGCCCGACGGCCTGTTCCCGCACGAGTCGCGCTACCTGCAGCGCGCCACCGAGCAGGACGGCTTCTCCGAGACCCGGCACCCGAAGGTCCGCGAGACGGCCGAGAGGCTGTGGCCCCAGCTCGACCAGGGCCGGGTCACGGACCCCGACCTGGCCGGCTGGCTGCGCCGCAACGGCATCGACCCGGACGACGCCGCCCAGGTACGCGGGCTGGCCGAGCGCCTGTCGCCGGCGCACGTGATGGCGCTGACCGTGTACACGCGGCACAGCCACTACCTGATCAACAACGTCACCCGCACCCAGCTCTGGACGGCCGGGATGTCGGAGTCCGCGGTGCAGACGAGGATGGCGCAGAAGGTCACCGAGCTGGTCTCGAACTACCTGGACAACCTGGCCACCGGCCGCAAGGCGCTGCCGCTCCCGCTGGAGCTGCGCCCGCTGCTGCACGCCGGTGACGGGCACCTGGACTCGCGTTCGCCGCTCAACGCCACGGCCCAGGCGTGGATGGACGCCGCGCACCGGGCGGAGGACGCCAAGACGCGGGCCGGCGAGCTGCGTGCCGAGGGGCACACGAACGCCGCGCGCCAGGCCGAGTCCGAGGTCAGGGACGCGCGCAGGGACCAGCGCGCGGCCTGGCGCGAGCTACGCGAGGACCTGGCGGACGTGACGCCGCGCCTGTTCGACGAGATGCGCTGGCACGCCGACATGGTTCACGACGCCATGCTGCAACTGCCCGCGCTCGGCACGCCGGACCGGCCGGTGCTGGCCTACCGCGGCGACTGGATCACACCCGTCTACTCGCCGATCTACGGCTCGAAGCTGTTCCCTTACGGCGTCGCGCGCGAGTTCATGAGTGTGAGCACCCTGGTCGAGGTGGCGGTGCGCTTCATGGCGGAGAACCCGGCGAGCGACAGGAAGGTCCTGGTCGTCTACCTGCTCAACGGCGGCCAGGCCAGGGACATCTCGGTCTTCTCCTCCTTCGCCGAGGACCAGGAGGCGGTGTTCCCGCCGCACTCGCGCGCCCACCGGGTGGACAACCCGGAGCTGGTCGAGCGGGTCCGCGCCGAGGCCGAGCGCGCGGCCCAGGACCTGGTGCGCCGCGGCGTGCTGCCCGAGGCGCCGACCGGCTATGACATCATCGTGATGGAGGAGGACTGACGTGGCGCCCGAGCTCGACGAACAGGGCCGGCGGATCTTCGAGGGCCTCCACCGGCTGCTGCTCCGCCTGGCCGGCAGGTTCCCCGACGACCTGGTCTTCCGCACCCGCACCATGCTCGCCGGCGGCGACCTGACCTACCTGCCCGACATCGTCACGGCCGCCGCGGCGGAGCTCGGCGTGACTCTCACCGCACCGGAGCTGGACCTGCTGCGCGAGGTCCCGGTGGCGCTGGGCGTGGGCGGTGAGCCGACCGGCGCGGGCCAGGTGACCGTCTCCGCCGACACCCCGCCGACCGGGCACTTCTTCCGGCGCGACGACGAGACGGACCTGTCCGACGACCTGGTGACCGACGCGCTGACCGAGTACGCGGGCGTGGCCGGCGTCTGGCGCGCCTGGCGCTCCGACCCCGACCGCCGGGTCTACCTGGCCGAGGTCGCGCCGGGCGTGCCCGCGTGGGAGCTCACCGCGGTGGCCCAGACCGAGCTGGTCCAGATGGACGACGACGCGCCGCAGGTGGAGGTGTTCTGGACGGGTGACGACCTGACCCCGTACCACCGGGCGGCACTGGACCACGCCACCCCCCTGTACCCGGCCTGATCCACTCCGGGCTCACGGCAGGCGTACGACGGGGGCCGGCTGGGCGCGTCGTGCCAGCTCCCGGTCCAGCCGGGGGGCGAGCTTGCGGCCGTTGGCGGCGAACGTCCTGAGCTGCCGCAGCCGGCCGCCCGCCAGACTGAAGTCGGCAAGCGACCGTTCCACCGTGACGTGCACGCCGTCGGCGACCGGCCGCGCCCGCCCGATCAGCACCACGTTCTCCTGCCCGGTGAACGCCTCCGGGTGCGCGTGGAAGGTCAGGCAGGCCGGGCCGCTCGCGGCGGCGCCCGGCGGGCCGGTGCGTACCACGAAGCCGTCGTCCACGCGGCGGGCGCCGAGCGTGCGCAGCGGCAGCGGCCAGCCGTCGGCGTCCCGTACGGTCAGCACCGGCGCGCCCAGCCGCATCGCGCGGTCGGCCTGGGGCCGCCAGTCGGCCGGCGGCCTGGCCCAGGCGGCGGGGGCCGCGCCGGGAGGCGCCGGGTCGGACGGCGGCGCGGTCACGCCGGGATCGGCCGTCCAGCACTCGGGCTCGGCGTCCAGCGCGCCGCCCGGCCACCACCGGATCCGCAGCGGGGTGACCTCGATCCACATGCGTGCCCAGTACCAGGTCTGCCTGCGTACCAGGAACCACGGCTGCCGGTCGAAGACCTCAGGCATCTTGGCCCGGTGCCTGCGTACGTACCGGTCGGTGGTCTCCTGCAGGTCGGCGTCCCTGACCGTGGCCAGGCCCTGCACCAGCACGACCGGCGGGTCCGCCAGCCCCGACCCGGTCGGGTCGGAGAACAGCAGCGACACGCGCGGGTCACGCCTGGCGCGCTCGGCCTTGGACGGGTAGGTGACCCCGGTCGACACGTCGACCGTCGGCGAGCCCTCGTCGTGGTACGGCGTGAGCGGCCAGGTGATGGGCGCGCCGGCGCGGGTGAGCGAGGCGTACTCGCAGGTGAGCCCGTGCCGGATCATCGGGAGGACGGCGTGCGGCCAGTGCATGTTCGACTCCTGGGGAAGGTGAGGGCACCAGGTTCACCGCGCGGGCTGGTGGCCCGCTAGGAACGGGCTTCAGCCCGCCGCTCTCACCGTTTTCCTAGGGCGGCCACGCAGTCTGGGCGGCACATCACCCCGCACAGGAAGGCATCCCCGATGACCGCCGTGACCCGCACGCCCGCGCAACTGCTGCTGCCAGGCCAGGCCGCCGCCCCGCCCGGACCCGTCGACCTGGTCGCCATGTACGTGATGCACCACGCGTTCCGCCGCGACCTGAACGCCTTCGCCGCCGCCGTGGAGCGCACCCCGGTCCACGACCGCGCGACGTGGCGGGCGCTGGACGTCCGGTGGGGGCGGTTCTCCGCGATCCTGCACCACCATCACAGCGGCGAGGACGCCGGGCTCTGGCCGCTGCTGCTGTCACGCGCCGACGCCGCGGGCGACCGGGCGGGGCGGGAGACCCTGGAGGCGATGGAGGCCGAGCACGCCGAGATCGATCCGCTGCTGGAGTCGTGCGCCACCGGCTTCCGCCGGCTGGCCGCCGCGCCCGACCCGGACGCGCGTGACGCGCTGGAGGTGCGGGTGCGCGCGGTGCGCGAGCGGCTGGCCAGGCACCTGGAGCACGAGGAACGCGACGCGCTGGTCTTGGTGCAGCGCCACCTGACGCACGCCGACTGGGAACGCCTGGAGAAGGAGCACTTCAAGGGCAAGCACGGGCCGCGGGAACTGGCCTTCGCCGCGTCCTGGGCGGTGCACGGGCTGCCTCGGGCGAGCCTGCGCCGGGTGATCGACAGCATGGCGGGACGGCCGCTGGAGCTGGTGTGGCGGCTGCTGTGGCGCCGTCCTTTCGAACGCCGCGAGCGCGCCGCCTTCCGCTACCTGAACGCGAACCCCTGAGCCGGACCTGTGACCGCGGGAGCCTCAGAAGCCGGCGGCGGCCCGCTGGTCGCGCAGCCGCCGGGCGGCCAGCGGGATCTCCCACCGCTCGCACAGTTCGAGTGCCGCGTCGGCGTGCCTGGCCGCCTGCTCCCGCTCGCCCAGCGCCGCCGCGCGGCCGCCACCTCGCCGGCCAGCCGGGTCTTGCCGATGCCCGGCTCGCCCACGAGCAT
>NZ_JABCPZ010000397.1 GCF_013283785.1 Nonomuraea antri | reverse complement strand
GCCCCCCGATAGGCCGACAAATCCGGAAAAACCGTCAAACGTCGCTCGAATAACGCACTGCCCGTTCAGGCAGTTCGATACCCGGCCAGATCCGGACCCCGCCCTGCAGTTCGTTCCCCGGCCCGACCACCGCGCCGTCGCCGATGACCGCGTCGCGCACCACGCTGCCCGCGCACACGCGAGCCCCCTTGCCGATCACCGAGTCGGTCACCGAGGCCCCCGCCTCGACCACGCACTCGTCGCTCAGCACGGACCCGACGACCGTCGCCCCGGCCTCGACCACGGCCCGCGCGCCCACGGCGGTCCCCCCGCCGACCTTGGCCTCGGCGGACACCACCGCGCCTTCGAGCGCCAGGTGTTCGCCGGTGGCGCCGGGCAGCGCGGGCGAGCCGAGCCGGCCGAGCACCAGGTCGCGCGACCCCTGGACGAACGCCGCGGGAGTGCCGACGTCGAGCCAGTACGTACGGTCGGCGTACCCGAGCACGAGCTCACCGGAGTCGATCAGCCCGGGGAAGGTCTCCCGTTCCACGGACACGACCTCGTTGCGCGGAATCCGGTCGATCACGGACCTGGTGAACACGTAACACCCGGCGTTGATCCGGTTGGTCACCGGATTCGGGGTCTTCTCCAGAAACGCCGTGACGCGGCCGTCGTCGTCGGTCGGCACGCAACCGAATCGCGTCGGATCGTCGACCTCGGTCAAATGGAGCGTTACAGCGGCGGAGCGCGACATATGGGTGCGTACCTGATCACCGATGTCGTGCCCGGACAGAATGTCGCCGTTCAGAATGAGGACGGGATCATCGGGCCCGGAAGTGAGCGCTTCGGCGGCATTCCGAATGGCTCCGCCGGTGCCCAGCGGTGTCTCTTCGGTTATGTAGTCGAGCGAAAGCCCGAACGCCGATCCGTCGCCGAAGACCGGCTCGAACATCGACGCCTTGTACGAGGTCGCGAAAACGATCTTTCGCACCCCGAAAGAACGGGCCCGGGCCAGTTGGTGGGCCAGGAACGGCACTCCGGCGGTCGGAAGCAGCGGCTTGGGCGTGCCCAGTGTCAACGGACGCAGGCGCGTGCCCTGCCCTCCGACCAGGAGGATCGCCTCTAGGTCTGGCAAAGAGCTCTCCATCACTCAGCGAGGTTACCGAACTATTCGATTGCCCGTTGATAAGTGCTGAGATGCGCCTCCGCCGACGCGTCCCAGGTGAACTCCCTGGCCCTGGCCAATCCGGCCGCGCGGAGTTCGCGTCTTCTTTCCGGTGCGGCCAGCAATTGGCCCAGGGCGGTGGCGATGCTGTCGGCGTCCGGCTCGGTGTAGGCCACCGCGTCGCCGCCCACCTCGGGCAGCGACGTGCGGTGGGTGGTGAGCACGGGCGCGCCGCAGGCCATGGCTTCGAGCACGGGCATGCCGAAGCCCTCGCCGCGCGACGGGAAGGCCACCACCAGCGCGCCGCCGAGGAAGCCGGGCAGGTCGGGCGCGCGCAGGAAGCCGGGCCGCACCACCTTGACGGTGGCCTCGACCTCGCGGCAGGCGGCGTCGACGTCGTCCTCGTGCACGCCGCCGCCGAGCACCAGCGCGGGCGGCTCCGGCAGGCTCTTGACCGCCCTGGCGAAGCCCCTGATCAGGTTCGGCACGTTCTTGCGCGGGTCGAGCGCGCCGAGGAAGGCCACGTACGGCTGAGCGTGCAGCCCGCACCTGGTGGCCGCGCGGGCGACCTCCTCCGCGCTCGGCGGGTGGAACAGCGACAGGTCGACGCCGTGGTAGGCGACGTCGATGCGGGTGGGGTCGGCGGCGAGCACCCGCACCAGTTCGTCCCTGGTGGCCTTGGACGGCACGATGACCCGCTTGGCGTGCCTGATCGCGGTGCGGGTGGCCGAGCGGAAGAACGAGGCGCGCACCGCGCTGTGCTGCTCGGGCTCGGTGAACCAGGTGGCGTCGTGAATGGTGACCACCGTGGGCAGGCCCGCGCGGATCGGGATGGAGTAGTACGGGGCGTGGATCACGTCGGCTCCGGCCTGCCTGGCGAGCAGGGGCAGGCCGGTCTGTTCCCAGGCGAGCCTGGCCGCCCGGTTGGTGATCGAGACGGGGCCGGTGATGACGTGGGCCGAGGGCGCCAGCCGCCGGTATCTCTCGGCTTCGGCCCGCTGGCAGACGACGGCCAGGTCGGCGCCGGCCCGATGGAGCCCGGCCACCAGCCCGTCGACGTATCGGATCAACGCGCCGCGGTCCGCGGGGACGGCCGCCGCATCGACGAGCACTCGAGGCATTACGCGGATCTTCTCCCCTCAAGATCAACGTGGGACCGAGCGTCCCCCTCTTCAGTTCAGCTTATGACCAGCCTCCCCCAAATCGTGGGCTAAATCACGCTCAGTCGCGACGCGCGGCGATTCCGGCGAGCCCGGCGCAGATCAGGTCCCCGATGACGATGACGATCCGGGACGACAGCGCCACCGCGATGGCCGATCCGCGGTCGAGCACAGGCGCGAGCACGGCCACCATGGCCAACTCGCGCACCCCCGCTCCCGCCGGGACCACGAAGGTCAGGATGCCCAGGCACCACGACAGGGCGAAGGCCCCGATCGCGAAGATCAGGCCGCCCTGGGGCGCGATCAGGTACAGGTGCAGGCCGTAGCAGGCCCAGCCGGCCAGCGCCCAGCCGAGCGCGGTGAGCATGCCGCGCCTGGTCAGCGGACGTTCCAGCGGCGCGCGCCGGAGCTTGCGCAGCCCGAACCCGATGACCGCGTTGATGACCTTGGGCTCCAGCAGGACGAGCAGCACGGGCAGGAACAGCAGCAGCCAGCCGTAGGTGTCCCAGCTCAGCGTGCCGAGCGTGACGAGCAGGCCGCTGGCCAGCTGGATGGGCATCATCAGGAAGAACGCGGCGGCGCTGCGCGAGCGCGGCACGCCGAGGTCGCGGCCCATCTCCATCTGCGCGAGCACCGGCCAGACCGCGCCGGGGATGTATTTCCCGAGCTGGCCGACGAAGAACACCTTGGCGGCCGGCCTGAGCGGCAGCGGCGAGCCCAGGTCGGCCAGCAGGGTGCGCCAGGTGAGCATCGCGCCGAGCAGCGCGGCCACGACGGACGCGAGCGAGCCGGCCAGTGCAACCCAGGAGAGCCTGGCGAACCCGGCCAGCACGGAGTCCCACTGCGAGGCCACCGCCCAGCCGCCGAATCCCAGCGCGACCAGCAGGAACGCCACCCGCACGACCCGGCGCAGCGGCGACCCCTTCGGGCCCATGGGCTGAGCGCCGCCCTCGGGCACGGCCGTTCCCGCCGTCTCCGCGTCGTTCACAGCGGGAGTACCCGCTCGGGGGGCTGCGGCAGCGCGGGCCCCGCGGGACGGCGCGGCCGCTTGGTGGCCACCCACAGGTACGTCGGCACGACCGGCAGCAGCAGCCTGAGCACCCCGCGCGGCGCGCGCGCGAGCACGGCCTTGACCACCCGGCCCAGTGCGCCCGGGAACAGCTCGGCCCCGGCGAACCTGGTGGGCGTGGCGAGCACCGGGAACGTGTAGTCCCACACGTGGAAGGCGCGCAACATTTTGCGCAGCCCGCGCCTGGTGCGGAAGCGTTCGTAATAGTGGTCGGCGCGGCCGAAGGCGCGCACGTAGCGGTCGGCCAGGGCGGGCGGCAGGTACGACAGGAACGGCAGCTTGTAGTGCGGCTCGATCACCCCGAGCCGGTTGCCGAGCCCCAGGTAGAGCACCCCGTCGTCGGACAGCACCCGGTGCATCTCGGCGATCACCGCGTCGGGGTCGACCACGTGCTCGTAGATGTGGTTGAACACCAGCACGTCGACCGAGGAGTCGGGGAAGGGCAGCGCGGTGCCGTCGCCGCAGACGAACGCCACCCGCTCGCCGAACCTGTCGGCCGCCTTGCGCAGCCCGGGCACGTCGATGTCGATGCCCAGGGTGTGCTTGGCCCCGGCCGCGGCCAGCTCGTCGGCGATGAAGCCGGCCGAGCAGCCCACGTCGCCCACGGTCAGCCCGCCGAGCGGCCCGTGGAAGTGCTCGAGCACAGCGATGATCTTCGCGGCCTTGCGGCGGCGCTTTTCCTCGTCGAGCATGGCCGACTGGAACTCGGAGTATTCGAGTTGTGCGACGCGTTGCTTACCCACGTCGCCCAACAGTACCCGCCTGACGGCCTTTGGTACGGTGACCCACCTGGTGCAACGCTGACAACTGGGGGCGAAGTGGCACTATTCGACAAGCTCCGCGGCGAATTCATCGACATCGTGGAGTGGCTGGACGACAGCCGCGACACCCTCGTATGGCGTTTCCCCCGGTACGAGAACGAGATCAAAATGGGCGCCCGGCTCGTGGTCAGGGAGTCTCAGGTCGCCGTCTTCGTCAACGAGGGCCAGATCGCCGACGCCTTCGCGCCTGGCACGTACACGCTGGAGACGCGGAACCTGCCGATCCTGTCCACGCTGAAGGGCTGGAAGCACGGTTTCCACTCGCCGTTCAAGTCCGAGGTGTACTTCGTCGGCACCCGCAGGTTCGCCGACTTCAAGTGGGGCACCCAGAACCCGGTCATCGTCCGCGACCCGGAGTTCGGGCCGGTGCGGCTGCGGGCGTTCGGCGCGTACTCGGCCCGGGTGACCGACGCCCGCGCGCTGCTGCGCGAGCTGGCCGGGACCGACCAGCTCTTCCGCACCGAGGAGGTGGAGGGCTACCTGCGGCAGATGATCGTGGGCCGCCTCGCCCACGCGCTCGGCGCCGCCGGGGTGCCGCTGCTCGACCTGGCCGCCCGTCAGCACGAGATGGGACGGCGGCTGGCCGAGCTCCTGACCGCCGACCTGGCCGCGGTGGGGCTGGCGATCCCGGACTTCACGATCGAGAACATCTCGCTGCCGCCCGAGGTGGAGCAGGCGCTGGACAAGCGTGCCCAGATGGGGATCGTCGGCGACTTGGGGCAGTACGCCCGGTTCCAGGCGGCCGAGGCGCTGGAACACGCGGGGGCTGCGGGCGGCGCGGCCGAGGGCATGGGGCTCGGCATGGGCATCGCCGCCGGCCAGCACCTCGCCGCCGCCCTCACCCCTCAGCCCGGCCACTCGCAGCCAAGCCATCCGCAGGCCCAGGGGCAGGAGCCGCCGCCGCTCCCCCGGCCCGAGCAGTGGTTCCTCGGCGTGGACGGCGAGCGCCGCGGCCCCTACGATCGGCAGGCGCTGCCCGCCGCCGGTCTCACGTCCGAGTCGCTGGTCTGGAAGTCCGGGATGTCGCAGTGGGCCGCCGCGGCGGACGTCCCGGAGCTGGCCGCGCTGCTCCGCGACACCCCGCC
>NZ_JABCPZ010000396.1 GCF_013283785.1 Nonomuraea antri | reverse complement strand
GCTCGGGTGAGTCCGTGCGGCACGCGCGGGTCGCCGCCGGGCTGGCCGAGCTGGAGCGATGGCTGGCCGACCAGGTCAGGCAGGGGCTCGCGAGCGCCACGGAAGACGACTGGGCGGGCCTGGCCAAGCGGCTGATCGACGCCCAGGCCCCCGGCCTGGCCAGTGCGGTGTCCCGGCTGGCCCAGGTGCGCCGGTCCGACGACTGGCCGGAGCGGCTGCTCGCCGAATACGCTCTCATCAACCTGCTCGCGGTCGCCTACCGGCGCCGCGCCGAGCTGCCCGGGCCGCTCGCCGAGACCGTGCTGATCCGCACCGGGTTCCCGGTCGCGCGTGAGGAGGTCCTGGCCGGGCCGGCCGTCCGCGATCACTGGGACGTCCTGGGCAGGCGCGACGAGGAACAGGATCGGCTGACGTCCAGGCGCGTGTGGCTGCGGGGGCGCGCCACGGGCCGGGCAGCGCTGATCCTGTCGTTCGCGCCGCCCGGCCAGCCGCTCGACGCGTCGCTGGTCACGGGCACGACGATCGACGCCGATCTGACCTTCTACCCGGGCGCCGCCCCGTTGCGCGCCCTGGTCGCGGCCCGCCGCACGCCCTGGCCGGACGACCCCGGGGGCGCGGTGCCCGATCGGGCGGGCGTGCCGCCGGGCGTCTCCCCCGACGACGCGCTCGACGAGGTGGCCGAGGCGCTGGCCGGAGATCCGTGGATCGAGTCCTGGCCGCTGGTGCTGTCCGGGGTCGTGCCGGAGCGCGCCTCGCTGGGCGGCATCCCGCTGCGTCCGGGGTCGCATGATCCGTGGCGGTTGTTGGCCGTGTCGGGCGGGCGTCCGGTGACGGTCGCCGCCGAGTGGACCCCGCTCGGCCTCCGGCCCCTGACCACCTGGGACGACGAGGGAACGGCGGTGATCCTGTGAGCCGGGCGTTCGTGGGGACGGCGGTGATCCTGTGACCTGGGAGGAGCTGGCTTCGACGGCCCTGGTGGGCACCGATCGGCGTCCGTACCAGGGAGACCTGCTGGGGAGCGCGGCCGTGGAGGTGGCGCGCGGGCGCGCCGGCCGGCGCGTGACGCATCCGGGGACGGCCGAGCCGCCCGCCCCGGACGAGGAGCGCGACGCGGTCTCCAGGCGGGCCGCCGAGCGGCTGGTGCGCATCATCGGTGGCGAGCACGAGCGGCTGCTGCCCGAGTGGCTGGCCGCCGCGGCGGTGACCGGGCGCCGGGTGCCCGCGTTCGTGCTGCCCGAACTGCTCGACAAGGGCAGGAGGGACCGTTCGATCCGCGGGCATCTCGGGGTGCTGGCCGGGCAGCGCGGCAGGTGGCTGGCCGGGCGCAATCCGGCGTGGGCGTACCTGCTGGAAGAGCCCACGGGCGAGACGTGGGAGCTGGGCGGCGCCGCCGACCGGCGGGCGCATCTGCGGCGGCTCAGGTCCGCAGACCCCGGCGCGGCCAGGGCGCTGCTGGAGAGCACGTGGGAGCGCGAGACGCCCGACGACCGCGCCGAATTCATCGAGGTGCTGGCCGACGGGCTGTCCATGGCCGACGAGCCGTTCCTCGAATCGGCGCTGGACGACCGCAGGAGAGAGGTGCGCCAGAGCGCCGCGAACCTGCTCACCGGGCTGCCGGAGTCCCGCCTGGCCGGGCGCATGGCCGAGCGGGCCGCGGCCTGCGTGCGCGTCACGGGCAGGACGATCGCCGTCACCCCGCCCGAGCGGTGCGACAAGGCCATGGAACGCGACGGCGTCCGGGCCAAGCCACCGCGCGGCATCGGCGAGCGGGCCTGGTGGCTGCAGCAGGTGCTGGCCCGCGCCCCGCTGACCATCTGGGCGCACCCGCCGGGCGTGCTGCTCGCGATGAAGATCCCCGACTGGGACACCGAGGTCAAGGCCGCCTGGGTGCGTGCCGCCGTGCTGCAGAAGGACCCCGAGTGGGCGCGGGCCATGTTCGCCTGGGATCCGATCGCCGACCTGCTGGAGTCCCTGCCGCCGGCCGAGCAGCAGGAGCTCGCCGCCGGCTTCGTGCAGAAACACGACCTCGACAGCCAGTTGATCATGGTGCTCGGCGGCGTCGCCCCGCACTGGAAGGACGAGCTGGCCACGGCCGTGCTCCACAAGATCATAAAGCTGGCCGCCACGCAGCCGTGGAACCTCGGCGAGCTGGTCAAGCTCGCCGGCGAACGCATCGACCCGGCCCTGTTCCCGCTGGCCGAGAGCTATTCGCCGATGCCGTCCGTGCAGCAGGTGGCCGCACTGCTGCGCTTCCGCGCCGACATGTTGAAGGAGCTTCGATGACAGTTCTGCGTCCGCACGCGGAAGATCAGTACGCCGAGGAGCTGGCACTCCTGGCCAAGGACGACGACCGGCCCAGGCCGCCCGGCTGGAAGTTGTCGCCGTGGGCGGTCACCACGTACATCCTGGGCGACGGCCACCGGATCACCCCGAAATACGTGGGCGCGCGCCGCATCGTCGAGGTGGCCGTCGCCACGCTGGCCACCGATCGCGCGCTGCTGCTGCTCGGCGTGCCGGGTACGGCCAAGACCTGGCTGTCCGAGCACCTGGCCGCCGCCATCAGCGGTGACTCCACGCTGCTCGTGCAGGGCACGGCCGGCACCGCGGAAGAGGCCGTCAGATACGGCTGGAACTACGCGCGGCTGCTGGCCGAGGGGCCCTCGTTCGAGGCGCTGACCCCGTCGCCGGTCATGCGGGCGATGGCCGAGGGCCGGGTGGCCAGGGTCGAGGAGCTGACCCGGATGCCGTCCGACGTGCAGGACGCGCTGATCACCGTGCTGTCGGAGAAGACGCTGCCGATCCCCGAGCTCAACCGCGAGGTGCAGGCGCAACGCGGCTTCAACGTGATCGCCACCGCCAACGACCGCGACCGCGGCGTGAACGAGCTGTCCAGCGCGTTGCGGCGGCGCTTCAACACGGTCGTGCTGCCGGTGCCGGCCACCGCCGACGAGGAGGTCGACATCGTCTCGCGCCGCGTCACCCAGCTCGGGCGTTCGCTGGAGCTGCCCGAGACCACCACCGCGCTGGCGGAGATCCAGCGGGTCGTGACCGTCTTCCGCGAGCTGCGCGCCGGGGTCACCGAGGACGGCCGCACCAAGGTCAAGTCGCCCAGCGGCACGCTGTCGACGGCGGAGGCGATCTCCGTCCTGACCAGCGGCATCGCGCTGGCGGCCCACTTCGGCGACGGGGTGCTGCGCGCCTCCGACGTGGCGGCCGGGATCGTCGGGGCGGTGGTGCAGGAGCCGGTGTCCGACCGGGTGGTGTGGCGCGAATACCTGGAGACGGTGGTCAGGGAGCGGCCCGACTGGCGCGACTTCTACCGCGCCTGCCGGGAGATCTCATGACCCGTGCCGCTGCTGCGGAGCCCGAGGGCCCAACGTCCAGGTAGTGAAGGAGGTGCGGTGAGCGTTTCGGTGCTGGGGGTGCGGCATCACGGGCCGGGGTCGGCCCGTGCGGTGCGGCGTGAGCTGCTGCGGCTGCGCCCGGACGTCATCCTGATCGAGGGCCCGCCGGAGGCCGACGCGCTGGCCGGTCTGGCCCCCGAGCTGGAGCCGCCCGTCGCGTTGCTCGCGCACGTGCCGGGCGTGCCGTCGAGCGCGGCGTTCTGGCCGTTCGCGGAGTTCTCGCCGGAGTGGCAGGCGCTCAGGTACGCCGCCGAGGCCGGCGTCCCGGTGCGCTTCTGCGACCTGCCCGCGGCCAACAGCCTGGCCGGCGACGGCGACGGCGAGGAGCGGGAGGAGTCGGCGTTGCGGGCCGATCCGATCGCGTCCCTGGCCGAGGCCGCCGGATACGACGATCCGGAACGCTGGTGGGAGGACGTCGTGGAGCACCGCGGCGGCACAGCGGCCGGCGAGTCCGGGCCGGCGCCGGGGTTCGAGATCATCGCCGAGGCCATGGCGGCCGTTCGCGAAGGGTATGAACCGGGCGAGCGGGAGGCCAGGCGCGAGGCGTACATGCGCAAGACGCTGCGCGCGGCGATCAAGGAGGGCTTCGGCACGATCGCGGTGGTGTGCGGCGCCTGGCACGTGCCCGCGCTGGCCGGGCCGCTGCCTCCGGCCCGGGCCGACGACGCGTTGCTGCGCGGCCTGCCGAAGGTGAAGGCCGAGCTGACCTGGGTGCCGTGGACGTACGGGCGGCTGGCCTCGTGGAGCGGCTACGGCGCGGGGGTCACTTCGCCAGGCTGGTACCACCATCTGTTCGCCGCACCCGACCGTCCGGTGGAGCGCTGGCTCGCCGCCGCCGCGGGGGTGCTCCGCGAGGAGGGGCTGGCGGTGTCGTCCGCGCACGTCATCGAGTCCGTACGCCTCGCGCACGCGCTCGCGGGGCTGCGCGGCCGGCCGCTGGCCGGGCTCGGCGAGGTCACCGAGGCGGCCAGGGCGGTGTTGTGCGAGGGCGACGATCTGGCGGTGGAGCTGATCCAGCGGCGGATGGTCGTCGGCGACCGGCTCGGCCACGTCACCGACGGCACGCCCATGGTGCCGCTCCAGCGCGACCTGCGCGAGCGGCAGCGGCGGCTCAGGCTCAAGCCGGAGGCGCTCGATCGCGAGCTCGACCTGGACCTGCGCAAGCCGCTCGACCTGGAGCGCAGCCACCTGCTGCACCGGCTGCGGCTGCTCGGGGTCGACTGGGGCACGCCCGGGCAGTCGCGGGGCAAGGGCACCTTCCGCGAGACGTGGACGTTGTGCTGGCGGCCCGAATACGACCTGGCGCTCATCGAGCGGGCCGCGCTCGGCACCACGGTCGAGGCCGCCGCCACCCAGCACGCCCGCGACCTCGCCGCCGGCCGTGACCAGGTGGCCCGCACCCACGATGCCGGGGCGAACCCGGGGCCTGGCGGAACCCAGGGGCCGGGCGATGTGCACCAGGGGGCGGCGCGTCCGGGTGGGGCGGTTTCGCTGGCCGAGCTGACCGGGCTGGTGGAGCGGTGCCTGCTGGCCGACCTGCCGCGGGCGCTGCCCGAGGTGCTGGCCGCGCTGTCGGCGAAGGCGGCGCTCGACACCGACGTCACGCACCTGATGGCGGCGCTGCCCGCCATGGTCCGCGCGCACCGTTACGGCGACGTGCGCGGCACCCCGGCCGAGGGGCTGGCGGTGATCGTGCAGTCGATGCTGGCCAGGATCTGCGTCGGGCTGCCCGTCGCGGTCACCGGCCTCGACGACGACGCCGCCACCGGCCTGCTCGCCCACGTGGACGCCGTGCATTCGGCGGTCGCACTCCTCACCGAGGCCGCCCAGGAAAGCCCCGTCAACGCCCAGGCGGCGGAGGACTGGCCCGACGGTGAGGCGTCCGGGCAGGAGAGCGAGGCGCGGCCCGACGGTGAACCGGCTGGTCAGGCGG
>NZ_JABCPZ010000395.1 GCF_013283785.1 Nonomuraea antri | reverse complement strand
CCCTAACGCGACAGGCGCTCCCACCCCCCAACCCGACTCACACCAGCACACCCACTCACATCCCATGCACCACCTACAGCCCGCACACCCACCTGTATTCGCGACGCACGTAATGCAACGCAGGCAACGCAACGACACGGCACCACCGGCGAGCCGGTCTGGTACTGAGTGCTAGCCCAGGGCGGCTCGCCCACGCCTTCCTCACCGCGCCGCCACCCGCGTCACCCACCTCACCACTCTGAGCACCTCACCCAACTCACCTTTCGGGCGCCTCACCCACTGCCACCCACCTCACCGTTCCGGGCGCTTCTCCACTGCCACCACATAACCGCTCCGGGCGTCTCACCAGGCTGCCACCCACCTCACCGCTCCTGACGTCTCACCCGGCTGCCACCCACTGCGCGGCTCCAAGCGCTTCATCTGCTGCTACTCAGTTCACCGCCGCCAGGCGGTTCGCTCACAGGGCCGTGAGCATCGTCCGTTGCCACGCGCCTCGTCCTCGGGCCCTGTGCATCACCCACTTTCGGGCGCATCGCCTGCTTCCGAACGCGCTTCACCTGCTGCCACCCACCCCACCGGCGCCATGCACTTCACCCGCTTTCCACGCGCCTCATCCATGCGTATCAATCGCTTCCCAGCGCCTCATCCGCCTCACTCTCCGGTCCATGCGGATCACCCGCTTCCGGACGCCTCACCCCCGGCCGTTCGACATCACCCGTTTCGAGTGCTTTACGCCCTACCCCGCGCCTCATCCGCTCCCGGCGCGCCTTCCCCTGCCACCTGCCTCACTGCATCAGCCACCTCACCCGCCGCATCCACCCGCACCAGCGCCGGGCCTCATCTGCTGCCTCACGCCTCATCGCTGAGACGCCTCGGCGGCCGCACCCGCAGCGCCTCCGCCGCATGACCACACCCCGCATCACTACACCCCGCGACACCGCGCCACCGCGCCGCATTCGCGTCGACGCACCCGTACCGCCGCATTCGCACCGCCGTCGGATCGCCGCGCCCCGCACCACAGCACCGGGCCTCCGCACCCGCGCCGCCACCCGAGGGCACCGGCGTGACCGAGACCCTCAGCCTCAGCCTGCCCGCGCCGGGTCCGGGGACACGGGGAGCAGGCCGCGGGCGTGCAGGACGCGCCGGGCGACCGTCATCGCGCCGATGACGCGTGGGAACCCGGCGTAAGGCAGCGCCTGCATGACCGCCTCCACCAGCTCGCGAGGCCGAACGCCGACGTTGAGCGCCGTACCCAGGTGCGCCTCCAGTTGCGGCTCCACCCCGCCGAGCGCGACCAGGACGCCGAGCACGACCAGTTCCCGACGGGCCGCGTCCAGCCCGGGCCTGGCATGAATGTCGCCGTAGGCGAACTCGACGGCGAGCCGGGACAGGTCGGGGGCGATGTCGGCGAGCGCGTCGTACACCCCGGCCCGGACCGCCCCCGGTCCGCCGAGCTCCGCCTGCCGCGCCAGCCCGGCCGCGTACCGCTCGTTCACGGCGCCGCCGTCCCGCCGTGGCGAGCGATGAAGGCCAGCAGCCGGTGCCACGCGTCGGCGCACGCCTCCCGCCACTGGTCGAAGGAGTCGTCGAAGAACGAGTGCGGCGCCCCCTCGTACACGTGACTCTCGTAGGTCTTGCCCGCCTGGTCGAAGGTGGCGGTCAGCGCGCCGAACTCCGCCGGGGTGGTGGCCACGTCGTCCCCGGCGAGCAGCATGAGCAGCGGCGCGGACGGCTGCTCGGCCCGATCACCGACGAACCTGGGCGGCCCGTAGAAGCCGACGGCTCCCGCCAGGCCGAGCTCAGCCGCTCCCAACCGCCAGGAGTAGCCGCCGCCGAGACAGAAGCCGACGGTGAACAGCGGCCCGGGATGCCAGGCGCGGATCGCGGCGGCGGCAGCGGCGGCGTCGGTCTCGACGTGGCGCGGTTCGAGCAGTTCCATGTGCGAACGCCCGTCGAACGAGCCGTCGCGGGACGTGGTGCCGGCGCTGCGCCCGTAGTAATCCATGACCAGCGTGTGAAAGCCCGCCTCGGCGAAGCGCTGCGCCAGGCTCTTGTAGAACGGGTGCAGACCGCGCACGTCGGGCAGCAGCAGCACGTTTCGGCCGTTGGGCACCTGCGGGGCGGCCCGGTAGGCGAGGAAGCGGTTGCCGTCGCCGACGCCGATCTCCAGCGGCCCGTGTTCGGCCACCCCGCCGGTGACGATCGGCGCGGCCGGCGGCCGGCTGTCGAGGTCATGACACATCGTGATCTCCTTCTCGTACGATCCGGTGGCTGGCTGCCAGCCTGGCGGGAGAGGAGCCGGCGTCCCAGGCCCAGCCGTTACGGGTACCGACAGGGCCACCCTGGCGCGCCGCCCGAGCGGCATACTGGACATCGTGGCTGATCGAGACGGGCTGGCCGCCTTCCTTCGCTCGCGCCGGGCGCGGCTCACCCCCGCGGGCGCGGGCCTGGCCGCCGCGGGACGACGGCGGGTGCCGGGGCTGCGCCGCGAGGAGGTCGCCCAGCTCGCCGGCATCAGCGTGGAGTACTACCAGCGGCTGGAGCAGGGCCGGGCCGCCCATCCGTCGCCCGAGGTGCTCGACGCCCTGGTCACCGCCCTTCGTTTGGACGACGTCGAACGCGGCCACCTACGCGTCCTGGCCGTACGAAACCGCCGCCCCCACCCAGAGCAGGCCATTCCCGAGAAGTCCGACCTTAAGGGGGCCGTACCTGAGCACACCGGACCCAACAGCGCCGTACCTGGAGACGCCGGACCTATCAGCGCCGCGCGTGGGAGCGCTGGGCCCGACAAGGCCGCGCCTGGGAAGACGGGGCCGAAGAAAGCGGGGCTGGCAGGGAAAGCCGGGCCGCCGTCCAACACCGTCCGGCCCGATCTCCAGCGGATGCTCGACCTGATCCACACACCTGCCCTCGTGATCGACGACCGGTTCGACGTCCTGGCCGCCAACGCCGTGGCCGCCCGCCTGTTCCTCCTAGCGCCCTCCACCGATGGGGAGCGACCGAACCTGGCCGCGCAACTGTTCCTCGACCCCGGCAGCAGGAACTTCTACGTCGACTGGGACGAGGTCACCGCCGCGACCGCCGGACAGTTGCGCGTCACCGCCGGGCTGCACCCCGGCGACAGGCGGCTGTCCCGGCTGATTCGCCGACTGCACGAGGGCAGCGAGACGTTCCGCCTGCTGTGGGGCGCCCGCGACGTCAGCGCCCGGACTCGCGGGCTGAAGAGCTTCCGGCATCCCGCTCTGGGCACGGTGACGTTCAGCTACGAGCACTTCGTCCCGGCCGCCGACTCCCGGCAACGACTCGTCGTACTCGTCCCCGTCGAGGGCAGCGCCACCGAGGCCGCCGTACAACTCCTCACCACCTGGGCCGGACCCGCCCACACCCCGGGCAGCGACCTCAGCCCGTGAGAGGGAGGGTCACGATGGGACGCGCCGACCACCGCCCGGGCCGACGATAGCGCCCATTTCGCCGCTATGGGCAACGGCGACAGGAACGATATCCCAGCCAGCACCGCAACAAATCCCAGCGGCGCCCGCCCGTAACCTCACCCTCTCTACGACCAGCTGTACCAGCCCGACCCTCTGCCTTCGAGGGAGCCCCATGCGGCCCAATCCTCAACAGTGCGGTCGTCTCCGAGCGTCGGCCATCGCCGCCCTCAGCCAGCCGCCGCCCTCAGCCAGCCGCCGCCCTCAGTCGCCGTGCCCGACGCCGCGATCGGGTGCAGCCATGTCCCCCGTCCCAGGCGTGCCCTCGTCCAGGCCGTAACGCAGGTACACGGTGCCCTTCCCACTGGCGACCGGCGGTTCGAGGAGGGTGAGGTTCGTGGGCACCGCACCACCGTCGAACACCTTCTTCCCGACGCCGAGCACGATCGGATGCACCCAGAGGTCGAGACGGTCGAACAGCTTCTCCCGCAGCAGGGTCTGCACCAGATTCAGGCTCCCGACGACCTTCACGTGCTCGTGCCGGTCACGGATCTCACGCACCGCGCCGGCCAGATCCGGGCCGAGCAGCGTGGACCCGGCCCACGAGAGGTCCGGCTTGCCCCGGGAAGCGACGTACTTGGGAACCCTGTTGAAGAGTGCCGCGATCTCGTTGTCTTCGCCGCCCTCCTGATAGGGCCAGTAGGCGGCGAATATGTCGTAGGTCCGGCGGCCGAGCAGGAGTGCGTCCGTGCCCTCGTACGCGGCGCCGACCTGCGCTCCAGCGACCTCGTCCAGCAGCGGCGCCTGCCAGCCGCCGAACGGGAACCCCTCCGGGTCCTCCTCGGGCCCGCCGGGCACCTGCCCGACGAGGTCGAGCGTCGCAACATCTCGATGTGGATGAGGCCCATGACTTGCTCCCGATGAGTCAGTCGGTTGTCTCGGTGGAAGGTAGACCTGTGGACGCCGGCGGACTCATCGCTGCGCCATCACCCCGTTTCGTGCCGGGAGGCACTCCCGTGCGCCTCGATCCATGCCCACTCGCCCGAGCCCTCGAACAACACCTGCCGCTCAATCCCCTCAGACAATGTGGAATCCTCGGTCACACCATCAGCCCGGGACGCTGCCTCGCCAGCATGATGAGCACTCCCCGGATATGCGGGATCGCCGCGGGGGCGTTGGGGTTGCTGATGAGAGCACGGACAGGCCCGCCCTCACTCGTACTACGCCTGGACACGCCGCCGGGACCTGCGACGGCTCGGATTGGCGCTGGTCAGCTCCGCGTTGGTCCGGCTTGGAGTGGTGTCCGGCTTGAGGTGATCGGCAAGAGGCGTTCGATCCCGAGGGTGATCGGCAGGGATGTCCAATGCAGGATGACACTCACCCACCTGCCACTCACCTGCCAGCAGAAAACACGCCGCACAGACACGACCCGCCGGCGCCAGAAATGCAAAAAGGGTCCCCGGCAACAGCCGGGAACCCCCCTCTGAAATGCGGAAAGGGCCCGCACGTACCCGAAGGATACGTGGGGCCCTCCCCAAAAGATTGTCCGGCGGCGACCTACTCTCCCACACCCTCGCGAGTGCAGTACCATCGGCGCTGAGAAGCTTAACTTCCGGGTTCGGAATGTAACCGGGTGTTTCCTTCCCGCCATAACCGCCGTAACACTATGAAACAATCAATCACAGACCCGTGCGGGCGTGTTTGCTGTCTCAGAATTGCGTAGTGGACGCGAGCAAGAAATTTCTTTGATGTGGCGCTGCTCCGGACCCGGCGAAGAGTAACAGAGCGCAGCACACACCAAAGCATTATGCTTTGTGGTCAAGTCCTCGGCCTATTAGTACCGGTCAGCTCCACACGTTACCGTGCTTCCACCTCCGGCCTATCAACCCGGTCGTCTACCGGGAGCCTTACCCACTCTCATGGTGGGAGACCTC
>NZ_JABCPZ010000394.1 GCF_013283785.1 Nonomuraea antri | reverse complement strand
ACTCTCCAAACAATGTCTGGAAATGAATCCAAGCTGTCCATCATGTTCAAACCATGACAGGGTTATGCATGTAAATCATGCACTGGCTTTTAACACACTGTTGAGTTCTCAAGAAACGGACGCGTACTTCCCAGTTTCAGACCATCAGGTCTTCGCTCGGAGGCGTTCATCTCGTTTTGTTTTGTTCTTTCGTTGTGTCTTAATTCTTTCAGCCGTTCAAGTTCCTGTCAAATTGACCGGACTTGCTCGATCTGCGGGAATTAAGCCGCACCCCGTTTCCGGGGCAACCCCTCTAACTTACTCCGGTAACCGACTCTTGTCGAATCGGCCCGCCGTGGACGCGAACGTCCCCGGTGTGGAGGAGGTTAGAAGGTGTCCCGGAGTGAGGCCGACGATCTCCGCCGTCCTCGTGGGACTGGTGAACTCTATGTACGCCTCTCGGAACCGTCAAATCGACTGCCGTCCACCTGTGCGTCACCTGCGGGCCGGGTAGGGACCCGGTCATGCGTGATCAACCCGTGCCCAGGGCACTCATCATCCTGGTGGGCATCGCCGGCACGGTGATCACCCTGTTCGGGCTGCGGGAGGTCGCGTCGATCGCCGGTCCGGTCGTGCTGGCCCTGGTGCTGGTGATCGCCGTCTCCCCGGTGCGCGCCTGGCTGCACGACCGCAGGGCGCCCATCTGGCTGCAGGTCGCGGTGCCGTTCCTCATCGTGGTGCTGGTGCTGCTCGGCATGGCCGGCATCCTGACGATCTCGGCCACGCAGCTCGCCTCGCTGCTGCCCACCTACACACCCCAGTTCAAGCAGGTGCTCACCGACGCGCAAAACTTCGCCGTCACCCACGGGCTGAGCAACGACATGATCGACAAGGGCGTGCAGGCCTTCGACCCCGGCAAGATCTTCGGCCTGGCGCAGACCCTGCTCGGCAGCCTCATCGGCGTACTGTCCAGTCTCTTCCTCATCGTCGTGCTGCTGCTGGCGATGTCACTGGACGCCCCGCGCACCGCGCGAATCCTCTCCACCGGACAGGGACGCCGGCCCCAACTGGTGACGGCGCTCGACGAATTCGCCTCCAAGACCCGGCGCTATCTCATCGTCTCGACCGTTTTCGGGTTGATAAACGCGGTGCTCGACGTGATCGCCCTCTCGGTGCTGAGCGTTCCATTGCCGCTGCTCTGGGGCGTGCTGTCGCTCATCGCCAACTACATCCCGAACATCGGATTCGTCATCGGCCTGTTGCCGCCCGCGATGCTGGCCCTGCTGGACGGCGGTGTGAAGACGATGATTCTCGTCATCGCCGCGTACATCGTGATCAACGTGGTCACCCAGTCGTTCATCCTGCCCAAATACCTGGGTGACGCGGTCGGGTTGTCGACCACGATGACGCTCGTCTCGCTCATCGTGTGGGCGTTCGTCCTCGGCCCGCTGGGCGCCATCCTGGCCATTCCGCTCAGTCTGCTGGCCCGGGCGCTGCTCATCGACAGCGACCCGAGCGCCGGCTGGGCCGCCGCGCTGATCTCCGGCGAGCCGCCGGGCAACTCGGGGAGCAAGCCCAGGGCGCGGTAAGTCAATACCTCTCAGGTCAGATTCTTCGTGGCCCTGCGCCAGACGCGGCGGCCCGGCCCGCGCCGGAATCGTGGTGGCCATGCGAATTTCCCGACTTCGACGCATCTTCCGCCCCCGACCTGCCTTGCTGACTGAATCCGGATCCGGGCTCCGGCGTGCGGCCGTGCTGGCCTGCGGGTTCACGTTCGTGGCCGCGCTCGCCGTCTCCGGTCTGCCCGCACACGCGTACACCACCGGCTTCGCGCCGCACTGGGTGACCGTCGCCGCGGCGGCGGGCGGCGCGCTGTACGCCATCCGGCCGGCGCCGCGGGTGCTCGGGTGGGTGGCGGCGCTGCTGCTGCTCTGGTCGGCGAGCGGCATCGTGCTGGACGGGTTCCGCGCGTTCTTCGCGATCACCGGCATCCCGGCCGGCGAGTTCGCCCGGGTGGACTGGCCCGGCCTGGTCAAACGCGCGTTCGCCCTGGCCGCCACGGCGCTCGTCGGCGCGCTCGTGCTGCGTGACCTCCGGCTCCCCGACGGTCGCCGGCTCGGCTACCTCGCCTTCGCGCTCGGCTTCGTCTACCCCACGGCCAAGCTCTACTGGTCGTACGGCGGCACCCTGCTGCGTCCCGACGGATACGCGCAGGGTTTCCCGTACGCCGAGGTGATCCTGTGCGTGATCGGCGCGGCCGGGTCGCTCGCGCTCGCGCAGGAGTGGGGACGGCGGCTGCCGCGCGGGCTCGTGCTGCTCGGCGGTTGGACGGGAGCCGCGATGTTGACCACCATGGGGAGTATGTCCGTCTTCGGCACGCTCTCCCAGCTCGCCGGCCTGACCGATGGGCCCGTGCCGCTGCACGACGCGGCCGCCGTGGTGATGGTCGGCGCCGTGTACGGAAGCTGGCTGCTGTTCGGGTTGTGCGTGGGCGGGGCGACGCTGGCCTACCAGCGGCGGCCGCACGGCGGGCGGTCCTCTCGCGGGCCGGTCGACCGGCGGCGGTCCTGGACGGCGGCCGACGGTGAGCGCACGGCGTGAGAGTCCGGTCGGCGGATCTGGTGTTCGCCCTCGTGACAGGCGTGCCGCTGGTCTCGCTGTCCGTGGTCGTGGCGACGTTGTCGGTCCCCGGCGTACGTGCCGCCGTGCTCGTCGCCGCCTGCCTGGTGGCGCACGCGGGGCTGGTCTTCCGGCGGGATCCGCGCGGCTTGCTGGTGATCGCGGCGGCGTTCGGCGTGCAGGCGGCGGTGACCGGGCTGTTCCTGGTGCTGCCGTCCGTGGCGGTGTTCCCGATCGCGCTCTACTCCTGCACCGCGTACGCCACGCGCGTCCTGCCCCTGGCCGTCGGCCTGGCCGGGGCGGGGGTGGCGGCGGCCAGGTTCGCCACGGACACCAGCGTGACGGCTGCCCACCTGGGGCCGAGCCCGTGGCTGCTGCTCGCCCTGCTGGTCGCCGTGGTCGTGGGCGCCTGGGGGTTCGGGCTGTATCGCCGCACCCAGCTGGCCTACGTGGAACTGCTCGAAGAGCGTACGCGGGCCGTGGCGGAACAGGCCGCCCAGGCCGAGCGCGCCAGGATCGCCCGCGAGATGCACGACGTGGTGGCACACTCGTTGTCGGTGATCGTCGCCCAGGCCAGGGGCGGCAGGTTCGCGGCGGACCGGGCGGCGGACGTCCTGGCCACGGTCGAGGAGACCGGACGACGGGCCCTGACCGACATGCGGGCGCTGGTGGGCGTGCTCAGGGCAGAGGGAGAGCTGGAGCCGCAACCCGGTCTGGACGACCTGCCCGACCTGCTGCGCCGGACGCGCGAGGCCGGGCTGCGGGCCGAGCTGACCGTGGCGGGCGGGCCGCGGCCGATTCCGCCGACGGCCGAACTGACGGTGTACCGGGTGGTGCAGGAAGCCCTCACGAACACCCTCAAGCACGCGAATCGGACGGCCAAGGCGGAGGTCACGCTGGACTGGACGCCGGACGCGCTGGTCGTCACCGTCTCCGACGACGGACGGGATCGCGGAGACGGCGACGGGCTGGGCAACGGGCTGGCCGGGATGCGCGAGAGACTGGTCGCCGTGGGCGGCACCCTGAGCGTGGGAAGCGGGCAGGAAGGCGGGTTCCGCGTGCTGGCCCGCCTGCCGTACCCGTCATGAGCATCCGCGTGTTCGTGGTCGACGACCAGGATCTCGTCCGCACCGGCACGGTCATGGTCATCGCGGCCCAGCAGGACATGACCGTGGTGGGCGAGGCCCGCGACGGCGCCGACGCGCTGGAGAAGCTGGCCGCGGTGACCGCCGACGTGGTGCTGATGGACGTGCGCATGCCCCGCGTCGACGGCGTCGCGGCCACCCGGCGGCTGCTGGCCAGGCCGGGCGACGGGCCGCGGGTGATCGTGCTCACGACGTTCGACCTGGACGAGTACGCCTTCGCCGCGCTGCGGGCCGGCGCGTCGGGCTTCCTGCTGAAGGACGCGCCCGCCGAGGAGATCCTGGCCGCGGTGCGCAGCGTGCACCGCGGCGACTCGGTGATCGCGCCCTCGACGACGCGGCGGCTGCTCGACCACGTCGCGCCCCTGCTGCCGGTACGGGACCGCGAGCCCGACCCGTTGACGGAGCGCGAGCGCGAGGTGCTGCGGCACATCGCCAGGGGCGCCACGAACGCCGAGATCGCCGCCGCGTTGTTCCTCTCCGAGGGGACGATCAAGACCCACGTGGGCCGGATCCTGGCCAAGCTCGGGCTGCGTGACCGGGTGCAGGCGGTGATCTGGGCCTACGAGCACGGGCTCGCCGGCCGCTGACGACTCTTGCGGCGAGACCCGGCCTCGCCTACTGCTGGAGGCCCGATCCGGAAGGCCCCGGTCTGGAGGGCTCTGGTGGCCCGGCCTGCCGGGCTTTGGCGGCCTGGCCTGGTGGGCGCGCTGGGCGCCCGTCTCGGCGGGCGGTGGGAACCCGTCTACGCGGGCCGCTGGGTAGCGGGTTTGGGGACGAGTCGCCTGATCGGGACGCCGCTCAGCCGTTTGACGTCGTGCGAGAGATGCGCCTGGTCGGCGTAGCCGGCTTCGATCGCCACGTCGGCCAGCGGCAGCCCGGACCTGGCCAGGGTCAGCGCCCGCTGGAACCGTACGATGCGCTGCAACACCTTGGGCGGGTAGCCGAACGCGGCCAGGCTGCGCCGGTTCAGCTGCCGTTCGCTGAACCCCAGGTCCCACGCCACCTCGGCGACCGTGCGGCCCGAGCGCAGGGCGGCGGCGATGCCCGGGGCGGCGGTGTCGGCCGGCGACTGCCTGAGCCGCGCCCGGACGGCGGCGCGCATGACGGCGAGCCGCACCCCGGACTCGGTCCGCCCGGCGGGCCCGCCCACGGCCTCGGGCAGGCGCAGGCCGGGCAGGGCGGACAGGGGCACCCGCCGATCGCGCAGCTCGGCCGGCGGCACGCCGAACACCTCGCCCACCGCCCCCGGCTTGAACCTGATGCCGACGAACGTGTCACCGGCCGCCATGGACGTGGGCATCGGCCCGGTGTCCGGACCGGCGACGAACGGGCCGCCCGGCCCCCAGATGAGGTCGACGCAGGCGTCGGGGACCACGAGCTGGGTCTTGTCGGACTCCGCCACCCGGTGCCATACGCAGGCCAGACGGTCGGCGAGGTCGGGTGCCGGTGGCCGTTCCGCGTACATGACCGCCAACGTACGCCACACCACCGACAGAACCCGCCCCGCAGAACCCGGCGGAACCCCACCGGGCCGGAGTCACCCGGCCAGGCGGCCGTACGCGCGCAGCGTGTTCAGCTTGGACATCGTGATGTAGCCGCCCCACTCGTGTTTCACCAGCGGCGTCCACA
>NZ_JABCPZ010000393.1 GCF_013283785.1 Nonomuraea antri | reverse complement strand
GTACACGCCCACCCCGCGCCCGGCCGCCCGCGCCACCACCGTGGCCTCGTCCAGCCCGTCGGGCAGCCAGGTCACCAGGTGCAGCCCGGCGGCCACCCCGGCCGGGACCAGCTCGGGCAGCCGCTCGCGCAGCGCCAGCAGCAACGCGTCGCGCCGCCGCCGGTAGACGGGACGCATCCGGCGCAGATGCCGGTCGAACTCGCCCCGCGACAGGAAGTCGGCGAACACGAGCTGATCGAGCACCGGCGACCCGCGGTCCATCGCGATCTTCGCCGCGGCCATGTCGTCCACCAGCCGGCCGGGCAGCACCAGCCAGCCCAGCCGCAGCCCGGGCGCGAGCGTCTTGCTGGCCGAGCCCGCGTAGATCACCTGGTCGGGCGCCAGGCCCTGCATCGCGCCGACCGGCGCCCGGTCGTAGCGGTACTCGGCGTCGTAGTCGTCCTCGACCACCAGCGCCCCGCGCCGCCTGGCCCAGCGCAGCACCGCCGCCCGCGACTCGGCCGGCAGCACCGCCCCGGTCGGCCACTGGTGCGACGGGGTGAGGATCACCGCGTCGGCGTCACTGCGTTCCAGGACGTCCACGCGCAGGCCGCGCTCGTCCACCGGGATCGGCACCACCTCCAGCCCGGCCGGCGCGGCCAGCAGTCGCGCGTCGTCGTCGGACGACGGGTCCTCCACCGCCAGCCGCTTGGCCCCCGACCTGCTCAGGACGTCCACCACCAGCGCGATCCCCTGCGCGTACCCGTTGCAGATCAGCACGTTGTCCGGCTCGGCCAGGGTGCCCCTGACCCGGTTGAGATAGTCCGACAGCGCCAGGCGCAACTCGGGCACGCCCTGCCCCGAGGGGTAGCCGAGCCGTTCGTCGGCGGTCTCGGTGATGACCCGGCGGAACGAGCGTAACCACGCGGACCTAGGGAAACTGGACACGTCGGAGCGGCCGTACCCGAAGTCGACCCTCATCGCGGGCGCCTGCGGCCGCCTGACCGGCGCCGGCCCGCGCCCGGCGCCCGCGGCCACCCGGGTGAAGCCGCCCGCCCGGCTGCTCAGATAGCCCTCCGCGAGCAGCTGCTGGTACGCCTCCACCACCACCCCGCGCGACACGCCCAGATCGGCGGCCAGCGCGCGGGACGGCGGCAGCGCCGTGCCCAGGCGCAGCCGCCCCGAGCGGATGCCCTCGCGGATCGCCGCCTCGATCTGCCGATGCAGCGGCACGCCCGAGTCCCGGCACACCGCGATCGGCAACTCCTGAAAATTGGTACTCGAATCAGCCATCGTTCCGGACCTTCTCGCGGATACCGATCCCGGGTGAAGCTCTTCCCATGATGAACCTTCTGGACGGACGGCTCCTCCTCCCCGGCGACCCGGACTACGACGAGGCCCGCAAGGTGTGGAACGCGAGCGTGGACCGGCGGCCCCGGATGATCGTGCAGTGCGCGAGCGCGGCCGACGTGGCCACCGCCATCCGCGCCGCCCGCGAGAACGACCTGGAGATCGGCGTGCGCTGCGGCGGCCACGGCGTGCTCGGCCTGGCCGTGCCCGACGACGGCCTGATGATCGACCTGACCCCGATGGGCGGCGTCACCGTCGACCCGGCCGCGCGCCGGGCCCGCGTGCAGGGCGGCGCGCTGCTCGGCGCGCTGGACCGCGCCGCCCAGGTCCACGGCCTGGCCACCACCGCGGGCAACGTCTCGCACACCGGCGTGGGCGGGCTCACGCTGGGCGGCGGCATGGGCTGGCTGGCCCGCCAGTACGGCCTGGCCTGCGACAACGTCGTCTCCTTCGAGATGGTGACCGCCGAAGGCGCGCTCGTCAGGGCGAGCGAGAAGGAGAACCAGGAGCTGTACTGGGGGCTGCGCGGCGGCGGCGGCAACTTCGGCGTCGTCACCGACTTCGAGTTCCGCCTGCACCCGGTCGGCACCCGCGCGCTCGTCGTCGAACGCACCTACCCGGCCGCGGACGCCCTGCCGGTGCTCACCGGCTGGCGCGAACTGAACGCCGAGGCGCCCAGGCAGGCCACCTTCACCGCCGCCGTCACCTCCGGACCGTCCGGCCCGGAGGCCACCATCGGCTTCGTCTGGGTCGGCGGCGACCTGGCGGCCGCGCACCGCCTGGCCCGCCGGTTGGGCGAGCTCGGCCATCCGGTGCGCGAGCGCGTCCAGGAGATGTCGTACGTCGACCTGCAGCGCATGGACGACTCGGCCGAGGGCCACGCCTACCGCCGCTACTTCAAGGGCCACCTGCTCGGCACGTTCCCCGACGAGGCGGCCGCGGCCTTCCTGACCCGGGGCGGCGACGACGAGCTGACGCCGAGCGTCGGACTCCAGGCCTACGGCGGCGCCATCGGCGACGTCCCCGACGACGCGACCGCCTACAGTCAGCGCGGCACCCTGTTCGAGTTCGTCGCCGGGGCCCGCTGGAGCGACCCCGCCGAGGACGCCGGCCGCCTCGCCGCGGCCCGGCGCGCGGCCGCCCGGTTGGAGCCCTACGCCGGGGGGTCGTACGTCAACATGCTGTCCGACGAGGGGGCCGAGGGCGTCGGGCGGGCCTACCCGGCGGCCAAGCTGGCCAGGCTGACGGCGCTCAAGGACGCCTACGACCCGGCGAACGTCTTCCACCTCAACGCCAACATCAGGCCGAGCCGGTGACCTGGCTGCCGGCTGCCCGGAGAAATTGGAGTCCCATGTCGGGAGGGGTTTGACTGGGTGTGAGGAGGTGTGGTCGGGTCGTTACTTGTGTTTCTGATGGGATGATTTCGACCACTCCGGGGGAGAACGCGCAATGCCGCACGCTTTCGTGCGTGTGCCGGTCTGGACGTCCACGGGTTTGGGGCGTGTGCCGGCCTGGACGTTCACGGCTTTGGGGCGTGTGCCGGCTTGGACGTCCATGTCTTTGGGGCGTGTGCTGGCCTTGACGTCCATGGCCACCGCCGTCCTGACCGCGCCCACCACGACGCCGGCCGCCGCGGCGACCACGACGCCGGCCGCCGCGGCGACCACGACGCCGGCCGCCGCGGCGACCACGACGCCGGCCGCCGCGGCGACCACGACGCCGACCACTACGGCGACCACGACGCCGGCTGTTGCGGCGACCACGACCCGTGCCCCTGCGGGGGTGGTCCGGCCGGTTCCTCCCGTGGCGGAGCCCGCGCCTGCGGTGGTGCGCGTTCCGACGCGCCCATCACTCGCCCTCCGCCCACCGACCGGACACCAGACGCCTGCAGCGACGACGGCGGCCGGTCCGCAGACGCCTGAGGTGCCAGCGATGGCCGGGCACCAGACACCTGAAGCGACGACGGCGGGCGGGCTGCGGGCGCCTGGTGTGATGACGGCGGGCGGGCATCAGACGGCTGGAGCGACGACGACGGCGGGTGGGCCGCAGGCGCCGGAGGTGACGACGGCGGCCGGGCCCGCGCTCGTCGACGGCATCACCCGCGAGGCCGCCGACCGGCAGGAGAAGCAGGGCCTCGGCAGGCAGGCGCCCGACGCCGCCGCGCTGCTCCCCGACACCGCTCGGGCCCTGCCGCTGACACTCACCCGCCCGGCCACGGCGATCGTCGAAGGCTTCGGGAAACTCGGACTCGGGCCGGCGCGGGCGGGCACGTCGCCGCTGACGTACCGGCTGTGCGTGGAGAGCGCGGACACGGCGGTGGCCTGCTCGGCGCCGCGCCCGCTCGCCACCCCCGCCGCCACGGACCTCACCGGCGACGGCCTCCCCGACCTGGCCGCCACCCTCCTGCCTACCGCCGGCACGACTCCCGGCGCGAACGTCAAGAGCGGGGCGGGCGGCGCGACGGTCGGGCTCACGTTCGCGGTGCGGCGGCTCACCCGGGCGAGCGTCAAGGCCCAGGTCTGGGCCGAGTACGACGGCAAGGTGTCGGTCGGCTTCGACGGGCTGCGGCGCGGGACGTCGCTGTCCGCGCTGGACCGGGGCACGTTCACGGTCGACCTGGCGGGACGGCGGGTCAAGGCCGAGATCGAGCGCAGGGAGCCTGGCGCGTCCGCGGCCGTCGTCGCCGGACTCACCGGACGCACGCTGGTGAGCCTGCGCCAGACCCCCGCCACCGCCCGCCTCACCGTCGACGCCGGCCTCGACCCGCCCAGCCTGGACGTGTCCGGCTCCGCCCCCGCCACCCTCGACGCGCTCGTGGTGACGGAAAACCGGTTCACCCAGGCGGTGCTGGACCGGCTGCCCGCCGGACGCGCGCACGTGGAACTCGGCCGCGGCACGATCCGCTTCACCGCGCCCGCGCCGATGCGCCGGGCCGAGCTGCACCACCACGTCTACCGTGACGGGCGGCTGTCCAGGCTGGCCGGCGTCACGCTGCGCGGGGTCCCGCCGTCCTTCACCGCCGCCTACGCCACCGCGCATCGCAAGCAGACCCTCACCATCGATTCCCGTCACCGGGGAGACACGGACGCCGAGATCCGCTACTTCGACCGGGACGCCGCCAAGACCGTGCTGCGTGCCCAGCTCAGCGGGCTGCCCCGCGCGGTCCGCCTGGTCAACGACCTGGCCGGGCACCGAGTCACGCACACGACCAGCTCGCCCATCGGCAGGTTCGCGGTGGTGATGCAGCGCAACGAGGGCGCGATCGCCACCCCGCGCGGCGGCCACGTCACCATGATCAAGAACGGCGCCGCGGTGGGGGTCTCCGGGTTGCTGTCCGGGTTGTCGGGGTTCGACGTCACGTACGGCCGCACCCCACACGTCCACCTGGAAGCCGGTTCCCGCAGCAGACCGTCCACGGGGTCGTCCGCCGGGCCGCTCGCTGGGCCGTCTACAGGATCGTCCGAGGGGTCGCCCATGGGGTCGCCCACGGGGTCGTCGGTCGGGTCATCCGCCGGCCCGTCCACGGCCTCGTCTCTAGGGCCGTCCATGGGGCCTTTCGTCGGGGCGGCCGTCATCGACGGCAGGCACCTGGCCAGGCTGGAGATCTCCAACACCCCCGCCACCGTCGACGTCACCCTCGACCCCGCCGCCAGAAAGGCCGTCTACCGGGCCGACGGGGCGATCGACCGGCTGCGGGCCGCGTACGCGAACCTCGACACGGGACCGACCGTTGACGGCACGGTACTGGGGGTGCGCGGGGAGGTGCGGACCTCTTGGGAGATGGGGGAGCGGTCGCGCGTCGAGATCGGCACCTCCAGCACCCTCCGCCGACTCCACCTCCACGCCACCACCTCCCCACCGACCGCCACTTCCCGAACCACCGAAGCCTCGACCACCGCGACACCTCCCAGAGCCGTGACACCTCTCGAAGCCGCCACACCTCCCGAAGCCGCGACCCCGAAGGTCGTGGCCTCCGGGGCTGCGGCCCGCGAAACTGTGGCGCGTGCCGTCGCGGCCGCTGGTGGTACGGCGTCTCGTACTGTGG
>NZ_JABCPZ010000392.1 GCF_013283785.1 Nonomuraea antri | reverse complement strand
GCCACGACCCGGGCCAGCGAAGGCGCCCTGAGCCCGGCGAGCGCGCCGACGACCCGCTCGACGCGATCGCCGCCATCCCCCGGCCCGTCACCGTGCGGCCAGGCGATCTCCACCTCGGCGCCGTACGCGTCCCTGGCCAGGAACACCGGCCCGGGTCCGTCCTCCCGTAACCGCCCCAGTAACGAGAACCCGCCCACGTCCCTGGGATCGTTTGCCTGCAGAGGGGATATGTCCGTCATTGCCTCAGCAATTCCTCGACAGTAGACGGCCCCGATTATGGGTCACCGGCGCGGCGGGCGGAAGATCCGCCGAGGACCTTAGCCCCTGCCTGCCCGGGACGTTCGCCGCTGCCCGTCCCGCTCCCCGTGCCGGAGAGTGGGAGGCGGAAAGCGAGGTGGGACATCATGTCGATCGAGGTCAAGGACGTCATGGGACGTGTCGCGATCGCCGTGCTCGAAGGGGCTTCGTTCGCCGACATCGTGGCCGCGATGAAGCGGTACGCGGTCGGCGCGGTGACCGTGATCGACGCCGACCGGCGGCCGGTGGGTGTGGTGTCGGAGGACGATCTGCTGCTCAAGGAGATCAACCCGACGCGGCACGCCGCCTCCGTCTTCGAGCCACGCGGAGGCTTCGAGCCGCGCGGAGGCTTCGAGCCGCGCGGAGGCTTCGAGCCGCGCGGAGGCTTCGAGCCACGCGGAGGCTTCGAGCCACACGGACGCTTCGAGTCACGTGGACGGCGGCGCGATCACCGCAAGGCGGCCGCCGTCACCGCGGCCGAGCTGATGACCTCGCCCGCGATCACGGTCACGCCGGGCACCGCGCTGCGCGAGGCGGCCCGGCTGATGCACGCCGAGCGCGTCAAGCAGCTCCCGGTGATCGACCCGGTCACCGGCAGGATCGCCGGCACCCTGCACCGGCGCGACGTGCTGCGCGTCTTCACCCGACCGGCCGCGGAGCTGGCGGACGAGATCCGGGCCGTGCTCCCGCGTCCGGGCGAGTTCGACGTCGAGGTGCAGGACGGCGTGGTGCGGATCAGCGGCAGGGTCACGCGGAGGTCGCAGGCCGTCGCACTGGTGGCGGCGATCCGCGCGGTCGAGGGCGTCATCGACGTGACCAGCGAGATCGCCTGCGACGGCGAGGACCCGATCGCGGTCCCGCCGCTGCTGTAGAGGGGCCGCGGCCGCTGCGAAAGCACTCGGCCGAAAGCGCTCGGCCGAACGAGCCCGCCCCGGAAGAGCCCGCCGGGGACGCCGCTACTTCCCCTTGTCGGCCCGCAGCCGGGCCGACAGTGCGGCCGCCTGCGTACGCCGCTGCATGTTCAGCTTGGCCAGCAGATTCGAGACGTAGTTCTTGACAGTCTTCTCCGCCAGGAACAACCGCTCGCCGATCTGCCGGTTGGTCAGC
Source organism: Nonomuraea antri (assembly GCF_013283785.1). Classification (GTDB taxonomy): domain Bacteria; phylum Actinomycetota; class Actinomycetes; order Streptosporangiales; family Streptosporangiaceae; genus Nonomuraea; species Nonomuraea antri. The sequence continues at coordinate 3,995 of NZ_JABCPZ010000392.1, read as the reverse complement.
CCGTCGCCGATCAGGTCCAGGATGTGCCGTTCCTGCTCGGTCAGCGCCGCGAGCGGATCCTTACGAGCCGCCTGGTCGCGCAGGCGTTGCAGCATGGCCGCGGTGGTGGCCGGGTCGAGCAGCGACTGCCCGGAGGCGACCGTGCGCACCGCGCCGACCAGGTCCGAGCCGTGGATCTGCTTGAGCACGTAACCGGACGCCCCGGCCATCACCGCGTCGAACAGCGCGTCGTCGTCGGCGAACGAGGTCAGCATCAGGCACGCCAGCCCGGGCAGCTTCGAGCGCACCTCGCGGCAGACGTCGACGCCGTTGCCGTCGGGCAGGCGCACGTCCAGCACCGCCACGTCCGGCTTGAGCGCCGGGATGCGGGCGATCGCGGACTCGGCGGTCCCGGCTTCGCCGATCACCTCGATGTCGTCCTCGGAGTCGAGCAGCGCGGCCACGCCACGCCGGACCACCTCGTGATCGTCGAGCAGGAACACACGAATCATGCCTCGACGCTATCGAACCGGGTCCGCGCGGCGTAGGGACCAAAGTCCCGAGTCGCGGCACACGACCGCGGCCCGTTGACCCTCACACCGTGTGAGCCCCTAGACCGGGAGCATCCACGTCGAGAGGAACCGATCACCATGACCCCGGACGACCTCGGCTTCTACGCCACCCCAGGCCCGATGACCACGTTCGCGGAACCCCCGCACCCGCCCGCCGACGTCGAGGAGGCGTGCCGGATCAGCCGGAACCTGATCGTCCACGAGTTCCTGGCCGACCGGTACGGCGTCGGCCACGCGGAGCTGGACCGCCGCCGTGAGGAGGTGGAGAGCCGTTCGGCGGCGGAGATGGTCGCGGTGGTCCGCCGTCTCGGCCCGCACGCGTTCACCGAACCACGCCCGCCCGGCGGGCGCATGATCGGCAACTGCCGGCACTTCACCGTGTTCACGGTGGCGCTGCTGCGCGCGGCCGGGATCCCCGCCAGGGCGCGGGCCGGCTTCGCCGGCTACCTCGGCGAGGGCTGGAGCGACCACTGGGTGGCAGAGCGGTGGGACGCCGCATCGGGACGCTGGCTGCGCACCGACGCCCAGCTCGACGACACGCAGCTGAAGCTGTTCGGCCTCGACCTCGACCCGCTCGACCTGCCGGACGGCGCCTTCCTGTCCGGCGCGGAGGCGTGGCAGCGCTGCCGGTCCGGCCAGGACGACCCGCGGCGCTTCGGCCTGGCGGAGCTGCGCGGCGCGTGGTTCGTCGCGGGCAACGTCGTGCGGGACCTGGCCGCGCTGAACAAGGTCGAGCTGCTGCCCTGGGACACCTGGGGCATGATCGACCTCACCCTCGGCGAGACCGAGGACCGGCGGACGGCGCTCGTCGACGAGATCGCCGTCGCGGTCGTCGCCGGGGACGTCGGGCGGTGGCGCCGGCTGTACGAACGCGCCGAGGTCAGGGTCCCGCGGACTGTCCGCAGCCACCGCTACCAGCGCGAGGTCCACCTCACCACCGTCTGAGCGCGGGACGCGACCGCCCCGCTGCGCGCGGGGGCACGACCGCCCGCTGAGCGCGGGGCGCGCCGGGTCGGCCGGTGAGGGGAGGCAGGGCCGAAGGTCCCACCGGGTCGGGCCCTCCGGCACTGGGGACGGCGCCGGAAACGGGGTGTCCTGGAGTCAGCCCAGAACAGACGCCGCATCCCCCGGAGGTACGACATGGCCACCATCGTCCGCGAGCCCGTCACCCGCCACGCCCCCGCCACCGGCGCGCGCCGCCCGGCCGGGTACGCCTGGGCCCTCGCCAGGATCGCGCTCGGCTGGATCTTCCTGTGGGCGTTCCTGGACAAGACCTTCGGCTTCGGCTTCGCCACCCCGGCCGCCAAGGCCTGGATCAACGGCGGCAGCCCGACCACCGGCTTCCTCAAGGGCACCGGCGAGAACGCGCTCGGCGGCCTGTTCACCGGCCTGGCCGGGCAGCCCTGGGTGGACTGGCTGTTCATGACCGGCCTGCTCGGCATCGGCGCCGCGCTGGTGCTGGGCGTCGGCCTGCGGGTGGCCGCGGTCACCGGCGGCCTGCTGCTGACGCTCATGTGGGCCGCCGCGCTGCCCCTGGACACCAACCCGTTCATGGACGACCACCTCGTCTACGCGATCGTCCTGGCCGGTCTGGCCCTCGCCGACGCCGGGACCACGGCCGGCCTGGGCCGCCTGCCGATCGTCCGCCGCACCCCCTGGCTCAGGTAGTGACGGTGGCCCGCGCCGCACCGACGCCCGCCGGCGATGCCGGTGGGCGTCCCGGCGTCCCCGGGTGGCACACTGTTCGACATGTCCGAGAGCGAGCATCGTTCCCTGATGCCCCAGATGCGGCTCGATGAGCTTCTGGCCGAGCTGCAGACGAGGCTCGACGCGGTGCTGGCGACGCGGGACCGGGTGCACGCGCTGCTCGACGCCGTGGTGTCGGTGGGCAGCGACCTCGACCTCGAGACGGTGCTGCGCCGCATCGTGGAGACCGCGACCACGCTGGTCGACGCCAGCTACGGCGCGCTGGGCGTGGTGGGGGAGGAGAACACGCTCATCCAGTTCATCCCGGTCGGGCTGAGCGAGGAGGAGATCGCCGCGATCGAGCACTGGCCGCACGGGCTTGGCCTGCTCGGCCTGCTGATCAAGGACGCGCGGCCGCTGCGTCTCGGCAAGATCTCCGACCACCCCGAGTCGTACGGCTTCCCGCCGGGCCACCCGCCGATGGGCACCTTCCTCGGCGTCCCGGTACGGGTGCGCGACGAGGTGTTCGGCAACCTGTACCTGACCGAGAAGCGCGGCGGCGGCGAGTTCGACGAGGAGGACGAGGCCGTCGTCATCGCCCTGGCCACCGCCGCCGGCGTCGCGGTGGAGAACGCCCGCCTGTACGAGGAGTCGCGCCGCCGCGAGACCTGGCTGCAGGCCTCGGCGGAGATCACCACCAGCCTGCTGTCCGGCGCCGACACCCGCCAGGTGCTGACCACGATGGCCGCCCGCGCCCGCCAGATGTGCGACGCCGACCTGGTGCAGGTGCTGCTGCCAGGCCCCGCCGCCGACGCGCTGGTCGTGGACGTCGTCGAGGGCGAGGGCGCGGAGGAACTGCTGGGCACCGCGTTCGAGATCTCGGCCACGCTGGCCGGCCAGGCGTTCACGCGCGCTGAGCCGGTGGCGGAGCGAGACCTGCAACGCGGCGCCTACCCCGACTCGCCGCTGCGCCGGCTCGGCTACGGGCCCGGGCTGATGGTGCCGCTGGGCGGGGCGTCCAAGGTCCGGGGCGTGCTGGCGCTGGCCAAGAACAGCGGACGGCTGCCGTTCAGCGGTGCCGACCAGCAGATGCTCGAATCGTTCGCCGGTCAGGCGGCGATCGCGCTGGAACTGGCCGAGGCCCGCCGCGACGCCGAACGCCTCGGCCTGCTCGAAGACCGCGACCGGATCGCCAAGGACCTGCACGACGTGGTCATCCAGCGGCTGTTCGCCACCGCCATGACGTTGATGAGCACGGTCAAGCTGGTGGAGCGGCCGGAGGCGGCCAAACGGGTGCAGCACGCCATCGACGAGCTGGACGAGACGATCAGGCAGATCCGCTCGTCCATCTTCGCGCTGCAGAACGTGCCCGACGAGGTCGCGCCGAGCCTGCGCGGCCAGATCGTCGACCTGGTCGAGGGCGCCGGCGCGCACCTGGGCTTCATGCCGGGGCTGCGCATGGAGGGCCAGATCGACACGCTGGTGCCGGAACCGGTGGCCGAGCACCTGCTCGCGGTGCTGCGCGAGGCGCTGTCGAACGTGGTGCGCCATTCGCACGCCACCCGCGCGGAGGTCTCCGTCGAGGCGGCCGGCGGCGAGCTCGCGCTCACCGTCACCGACAACGGGACCGGCGTGGGCGGGAGCGGCCGCCGCAGCGGCCTGCGCAACATCGACGACCGCGCCGCCAGGCTCGGCGGCGCCGCCGAGCTCGAAACCCCCGCCGACGGCGGCACCCGCCTGCACTGGCACGTCCCACTC
>NZ_JABCPZ010000391.1 GCF_013283785.1 Nonomuraea antri | reverse complement strand
CACTGGTTCCGCCGTCTGCGCATCCGCTGGGAGATCCGCGACGACATCCACGAGGCCTTCATGACCCTTGCCGCAGCGATCATCTGCTGGCGACGCCTCGTCCGATGAGTCCATTGTTAGGACCTCTTAGGCGCATTTGGTGTGAGCTTCGTGACGGTGACTGGTGAGGAACGGCGGCTTCCGCTGAGCTTGGCCTGGTCTACTGCGTTCGAGGAGATGGCTCCAGTTCGCGAGTTCTCTTTTCGCAGGGGGCAGCGTAACTACGCTGGTTGGTACTGGTTTGCCACCACTGGTGACCATGTGGGGTTCGAGTCCTGGGTGGAACGTGATCAGCTCATGCTTTTGGATTTCGATCCCGAGGTGGCCTCGGTGGCTTCGCAGCCGTTTCGGCTGCACTGGTTTGACGAGGCTGTCGGGAAGGAGCGGCATCACACCCCTGACTATTTCGTTCGGCTGGCCAGCGGCAGGGTCAGGGTGGTGGATGTTCGCCCGGACCACCTGATCGAGCCTGATGATGCTGAGGTCTTTCGGCTCACCGCGGAGGCTTGCGAGATGGTGGGCTGGGAGTTTGCGCGGGTTGGTGTGGTGGAGGCGGTGCTGCGGGCGAACGTGCGCTGGTTGGCGGGTTATCGGCACCGACGCCATTGGAACCCGGAGATTGCCGAGCGCCTGATGTCCATCGATGGCTCGGTGCCCCTGATGGAGCATGCGCGACGTCACGGTGATCCGCTACAGGTGCTGCCGGTCTTGTTTCACCTGATGTGGAGCCGCTTGCTGACGGCGGACCTGCGGACCACTCCCCTGGGCCTGGCCACGTTGGTTGCCAAAGGAGGGCCACGCGAATGAGTTTGCGCAATCGCGGGGTTCTCCGGTGGGGTGACCAGGTGCGTCTTGAGGGTGTGGCCTACACCGTGACGGGGCTGTCGGGTGTGTTGGTCAGATTGGCTGATCCGCAGGGTGAGTCGCGGGCCGTCCTGCTACCTCAGCTCATGGCCGATTCCGACTTCGCCATCCTGACGGGCGGGACGAGCAGGTTGGGCTCTTCGCTGCGTGGTCTGGACGGCTTTCCCGACCGGGTGGTGGAGCAGGCGCGGTGGTGGGAGCACCATCTGGTTGAGGTGATCTCGGGCCTCCCGCCTGAGGCTTCCCCGGAAGCTGTCCCCCGCTCTGACTACGACCCCACTACTCACAGCTTGGCCGAGCGGGAAGCGGCGAAGGCGGATGAACTGACGCGGTTGGGGTTCAAAGTCAGCCCGCGCACGTTGAAACGGCGGCGCCAACGCTATGAGACGGAAGGGCTGGTTGGCCTGGTCGATCGGCGGGTGAGCTCAGGCACCGGCCCTGGTGCTGGGAACGCCGATCCACGGCTAGTGGAGGCGATTGGCCAGGTCTTGTCCGAGGCCAAGAGCGCGTCCACGCGGACTGTCGCCTATGCCTTGTGGCGGACTGGCGAGATTCTGCGCGAGAAACACGGTGAGGGCATCGTGCCGATGCCCTCACGGGCGACGTTCTACCGCTTGTTCGAGCTGTTATCTCAGGGGCAGCGCGTCGCCGGCACCGCGAGAGCTAGGAAGTCGTTGGCGAGTCGGCCAGAGGGCCCGTTTGACATGCTGACGGTCTGCCGCCCCGGGGAAGTCGTGGAGATTGACTCCACGCCGTTGGACGTGCTGGTTCTCCTGCCTGATGGGGTGCCTGGCAGGGTCGAAATGACCGGCATGGTTGATCTGGCGACTCGGACCATCACCGCTGCGGTGCTGCGCCCCACGACGAAATCCGTTGATGCGTCGTTGCTGCTCGCCAAGACGGTCACGCCGGAGCCGATGCGGCCCGGGTGGACGGAAGCGCTGCGGATGTCACGCTCGGTTCTGCCCCACCAGCGGCTGCTGACCTTGGACGAACGACTGGCAGGCGCGGCCGCCAAGCCGGTGATCGTCCCCGAGGTGATCGTCTGTGATCACGGCAAGGCATTCATCTCGCAGAACTTTCGCTCCGCGTGCCGGATGCTGGGCATCGATTTTCAGCCTGCGCACGAGGGCACTCCCACTGATAAGCCCCATATCGAGCGAACTTTGGGGTCGGTGGCGTCGATGTTCGCGCAGTTCGTGTCCGGCTATGTCGGCCGCTCTCCGGAACACCGCGGTGATGTCGATGGGAAACGGCTGTGGTCCCTGCTGGAGCTTCAGGAGCTTCTGGATGAGTGGATTGTCGCCAAATGGCAAAATCGCAAGCACGACGAGCTACGTGACCCAGCCACTCCTGGGCGAGCGTTTAGCCCGAATGAGAAGTACGCGGCGCTGGTGGAGGCCTCAGGCTACGTTCCAGTGGCGCTGACCAGCAACGACTATATTGAGCTGCTCCCGGCTACCTGGCGAGCGGTCAATTCCTACGGGATCCGGATTAGCCGCCGCACCTACGACAGTCCTGAGCTCAATCCGTTCCGGCGGCAACGCTCGGGGGTGGCGGCACGCAAGAATCTGTGGGAGATCCACTACGACCCCTACGACGTGAGCCGGATCTGGGTGCGTAACCACTGGGATGGTGGCGGGTGGATCACCGTGGGCTGGACGCATCTGCGCTCAGCACCGATGCCGTTCGGCGAGATGGCCTGGGACCACGCGCGTCAGCAGCTTCCCGACCAGGGGCGCGCCAGCACCGAGGAAGAGATCGCCGAGGCGGTGGCAGCGTTGCTGCGCAAAGCGTCGGCGGGTCCCGAGGGGAGCAGGGACGACCGCAAACTCACCCGGCGCGATCGGCGGGTGGCCGCCCGGACCAAGGCCACCTCCTCGGGGAATCGGCTCCCTCTCCCGGAACCGCCGGCCGCCCCGCCGGAGGAGCCGGTGGCCGAAGATGACCACACGCTGGCCAAGGTGATTCCGCTTGGAGTGTTCGACCCGTTCGAGGAGGCCAAGAAGCGATGGTGACGACGGCGACGTCTGCGTTTGAGGAATCGCTCGAGGATGACGATGAGGTTCTGCGCCCTCTGGTCACCAGGAAGGGGTGGCGCCAGTTCGTGGGGCGGCCCGTCGTTCCCCCGGTCCTGCTATCTCTCCGGGACTGGGAGGCGCTGGATGACGAGGCACGGATGTCTTACGACGATCGACGCCTGGACTATCACGGGGAGCTTGTCGTGGTGCGCACCGCGGTGGTGGAGAAGGTGGCGCTGGAGGGACGTCGGCTGACCCGGCTCAACCGGCGAGCGCGTGGCGCTCGCCGGGGGTTGATCGTCTCGGGTGACGGCGGCACTGGGAAGTCGACCGCCATCACTTATTTGGGCAAGACCTTCGAGCTTATGAGCCGTCAGCAGGACTTCGGCGCCTCTCGCATTCCGGTCGTCTACGTCACCGTCCCCATGGCGGCTACGCCGCGAATGCTGGCGGTCGAGTTCGCCCGCTTCCTCGGCATACCGGTGGTCCGCAGAGCGAACATCACTGACGTGATGGAGTCTGTCTGCGGCGTGCTGGAGGACGCCCGGACCGGGCTTGTCCTGGTCGACGAGATTCACAACATGGACTTGAATACCCGCAGGGGCGCCGAGGTGTCGGACACCTTGAAGTACTTCTCCGAGCGGATCGCCGCAACCTTCGTCTATGCCGGGATCAATCTGGAGTCCGAAGGTCTGTTCTCCGGCACTCGAGGGCAGCAGATCGGCAGCCGTTTCAAATTGATCATCACGGGCGCATTCCCTTACCACGATGAGTGGAAGGGCCTGGTCGCCACGTTGGAAGCGGCATTGCGGTTACACCGGCACAAACCAGGGACGCTGGTCGCGCTGGACGAATACCTCCACCAGCGCACCGGAGGGATGATCGGCAGCCTCTTCAGCCTCATCCAAACCGCCGCAATGGAGGCTATCGATGACGGGACTGAGATGATCACGAAGACTGCTCTGGACGGGCTGCAACTTGACCGCACGGCTGAGTCGCAGCGGCGGCCGAAGGCTTCTCAGCGTTCGTGACCAAGAGGTCCCCGGCAGGCAGGTTCACTGAACTCGCTTTTCCGATCCCGCCCGTTCAGGACGAGGCGCTGGCCTCTTATGTTCCGCGTCTGGCCAGCGCGAATCATGTCCGTCTCGACCATTTCATTGAGCACCTGACTGGACGGCGGCGCCAGTATCCGCGCCCGGCTGAGGCGCCAGCTCATGCCCTGGCCGCCCTGACCGCCAGGTCCGTCCAGACACTGCTCTATGCGCTGCCCGAGTTGCGTGCCGGCATCCCGCTCCCCGGTCTCAGAGTCGAAGGACGGACGCTTGGGCGGTATCCCAACCGGCCTGGACTTCTCTGTCGACGATGCCGACAACAGAAACTGATCTCAGTCCCAGTGACTCGGTGGCAACGTCATGATCAGAACGTGTGCCTTCGTCATGGCCTATGGATTGGCGAGGGCGTGAGCATCGAAAGCGATCAGGTGGAGCTGGCCCCTTGTCCGGAGATCGTTCGCGCGCACCGCTATCACCGCCGCCTCATCGGCCGCCTGGGACGTGTCCCGGTCGCTCTGGCCTACCACGAGGCACAACAGATCCATCTGGAGTGGGTGTCCCAGGGCAGGTTTCAAGACATCCGCTTCTCGCGCTTTCGTCGGCTGCTTGGGGCTGACTGGCGCGTGAATCGCGAGAGCGCAGTCCTGAATGCGGCGATCCATCCGGAGGTTGTCGCACTCGCCGGGCTTCTGGGGTCGGTCTATTGGAGAGGCTTGGCCGGTTCTTCAAGGCCAGGCGACGTCCTGCGCTTCTATGAGGAGGTCGGCAGCCGCGTGCATGCCGGCTACCGGCGACCAGCAGACTACTTCGACCCTCTGGGGCAGTGGGTGGAAGAGCAGGTCTCTGCGCATCGGTTGGGTCGGACGCCGCCGTCCCCGTCAAATGTCTTTGCCATGAGCAACTACGGCTACACGGACACTCACTGACCGACTTCCGGGGCCACTTTAGTGAGATGACCCCGTCTGCCTCAGCCTGAACGCTCGATGAACATCCAGCTCACAGCGCGGATTGCTGGGGGCCACTTTTGTGAGACGGGGCCAAGTTCTTTGAGACAGGACACCCGCGCACACCCTTGTCCGTCACCGTCATCACGACCTCCTCCACCATCCGCGCCTTCCCGGGGACCCGCCCGGTTCGCCATCCACCCGCCGCCGGCGTGTTGTTCGCGGCCACTCCCCTGCCCGTGATCATCACGGCCCCGTTTTCGAACGTTCGTACGATTCCCGTGTTTCATGATCCGCGTGAGGTGACTCCGCGGACGAGGGCGGCCGCCACGGCGATGGCGATGGCGACGAGGCCGAGGATGAGGAGCCATTTGACGGTTTTGAACAGGAGTCCGAGCAGCATCAGGACGAGTCCGATGACGGCGAGGGCGATGAGCAGGGTGCGCATGGTGGTGGGTCCTCTCGTTGTCGGGGGTGTTCCCGTTTCGTGGCGGGGTGAACGCGGGCGGTAGGGGG
>NZ_JABCPZ010000390.1 GCF_013283785.1 Nonomuraea antri | reverse complement strand
GGGCCCAACGCGGACCGCGTCACGGAACCCGTCACGGAACCCGCCGCGAACGCCGCTGCCGCCGCCGACCGTCCCGGCCGGATGGCCACGCACAACTGCCACCAGTTCCGCGGCAACAGCGGCGGCCCGTGGGTGCACCGGACCACCGGCGACCTGCTCGGCGTGCTGTCGGCCGGCCGCGACGACCGCGAGTCCAACGGCTACTCCGTCGCCAACGCGCTCAACGCCGAGAGCTACGGCGCCATCGTGCGCAAGGCCGACCCGCACGGCGTCTACGACGCGCTGTCGGTGCGCGGCTCGGCCCCGCGGGTGGCCAGGCGCGGCACCGTCGCCACCGTCACCGCGACCGTCACCATGCGCGGGCTGATGGCCGCGGCGCAGGTGCCGGTGTCCGTCACGCTGCCCAGGGGCGCCACGTTCGCGCCCTCGCGCAGCCGGGTCTGCCGGATCACCGGCGGGCGGGCGACCTGCACGCTGGCCGCCGTCCGCCCGAACCGGCCGGTACGGATCCCGATCATGATCAGGGTGGCCCGCAACGCGCCGGCCACGCTGCCGGTCACCGTGAAGGTCACCTCGACCAGCCTGGACCAGAACCAGCGCGACAACACCGCGGTGATCAACGTCTGGACCCGGTAGCCGTAGTTCCGCTTTTTCGGCCGTGCTCGGTGGACCCGAGCACGGCCCTTTACGTTGTAGATTCGCTACACTGGTGGGCCGTGAGCACATCGAAAGGTAAGGGCGGCACCCCTGCCACCGTGGCGCTGACCAAGGCCAAGGCCGCGTTCGAGCTGCATCCGTACGAGCACGACGCCGCCGCGCAGGCCTACGGCGAGGAGGCGGCCGACGCGCTCGGCGTGCCCTATGAGCGCATCTTCAAGACGCTGGTGGCCGAGCTCGACGGCGGGCTCGCGGTGGCCGTCGTGCCGGTGTCGGGCAAGCTCGACCTCAAGGCCCTGGCCGCGGCGCTCAACGGCAAGCGCGCCGCGATGGCCGAAGCCGCGAAGGTGGAGCGGGTGACGGGCTACGTGGTGGGCGGCATCAGCCCGCTCGGCCAGCGCAAGCAGCTGCCCACCGTGGTCGACTCCTCAGCGCTCGACTTCGAGACGATCTACTTCTCCGCCGGCCGGCGCGGCCTGCAGATCGAGACCGCCCCCGACAACCTCATCACGCTCACCCGGGCCGTCACCGCGCCCATCGGCAAGCCCGCCTGACGCACGTCCCGCCGCTCAGCGGCGGTGCCTGCGGTGTGGCCGGTGCGGGCGGCGCGGACGCTCGCGCGGCGGCATGAACCTCGGCCCCGGCGGGCCGAACAGGTCGGGCACCCGCGGCTCGGCCAGGCCCTGCTGCCCCATCAGCCACTCGAAGAGCCGCTGGTGCCTGCGCCCCTGCCGCCCGCCGCCGAACCACCGCCGCCCCCGGGCCGGGCGGCCCTCGCCGCCACGCCTGCCCTCGCGTTCCTCGCGCGCCTGCGCCTCCTTCAGCCCGGGCGTGAACCCGCCGCCGAAGCGCGCCATGTTCGGCCCGGGGAACCCCTTGGCCGGGACGTCGCGCAACGCCGGCCCCATCGACTCCACCCAGATCGGCCCCGGCAGCGAGGCGCCCTGCACGGAGCCGAAGTGCTGGTCGCCGATCGTCACGCCGCGCAGCGGGTACTTGTAGGAGCCCCTGATGTCGCCGACGCTGACCGCCGCCGCCAGGTGCGGGGTGTAGCCGGCGAACCAGGCCGAGGTGTAGCCGTTGTTCGTGCCGGTCTTGCCGGCGGCCGGGCGGCCGATGTTCTGGCCCTTCATCGTGCCCTTGTCGAACACGCCGGCCAGCACGTGGTTGACCGCGTCCGCGACCGGCCGCTCCAGCACCCGCTCGCAGGCGGGCGGCACCTGGGTGCGGCGGCCGTCCCGCTCCGAGATCTCCACGATGGCCTGCGGCCGGCAGTAGCGGCCGCGGGCGGCGAACGTGGCGAACGAGGCGGCCACCGTCAGCGGGTCCATCTCGTTGACGCCCAGCGTGAACGTGGGCACCTCGCGGAAGGCCTTGCCGTCGGCGCGGACCGCGCCCAGCGCCCTGGCCGTCTTGACCACGTTGCACAGGCCGACCTTGCGCTCCAGCATCATGTAGAAGATGTTGACCGACTTCCAGGTGCCGGTCTCGATGCTGTGCGGGCCGCCCTCGCCCTCGCCGCTGGCGTTGTGGATGCGCGTGCCGGGGTCGTTGACCGGTTTGCCGAGGCAGTCGCGGTAGCCCTGCCTGGCCACCAGCTCGCCCGGGGTGTGGAAGCCGTCGTTGAACCGCCAGCCCTGCTGCAGCGCGGTGGCCAGCGTGTACACCTTGAACGTCGAACCGGCCTGGAAGCCCTGGCCGCCGCCGTGGGCCACGTCGGCGGGCAGGTTGAAGGTGGTCTTGGGACCGTTCTTCTTGTCGCCAGGGTTGCGGCCGAACCGTTTGCTGGCGGCCAGCGCCCTGATCTTGCCGGTGCCCGGCTCGACCATGGCCTCGGCGGCGACCTCGGTGTCCTCGGGGTCGACCCGGTGGCCGATGGCCTCCTCCGCGGCGTGCTGGGCCTTCGGGTCGAGGTTGGTCCTGATCACCAGGCCGCCCCTGGCCATCCTGGCCTGGCGTTCGGCCCTGCTGTTGCCGAAGGCCTCGTTGATGAGCAGCTCGCGCTGCACGTACAGGCAGTAGAAGGGGTAGCGGCTCTGGCCGCAGCCGCCGGGCTCGGGCCTGAGCCTGATGTCGAGCGGCGCCCGCTTGGCCGCCGTCGCCTGCGCCTGGGTGATCTGGCCGAGCCCGGCCATGCGGTCGAGCACCAGGTCGCGGCGCATCCGCAGGCGCGCCTGGTGGTTGGGGCCGAGCGAGGGGTCGGTCGAGTACGGCATGCGCACCGCCCCGGCCAGCGTGGCGGCCTGGGTCAGCGTCAGCCGGTCGGCCGAGGTGGAGAAGAACCGCCTGGCCGCCGCCTCGACGCCGTGCGCCCCGGCGCCGAAATAGGCGATGTTCAGGTACTTCTCCAGGATCTGGTCCTTCTTGTACTTGTTCTCCAGCGCCAGCGCGTACCGCAGCTCGGTGATCTTGCGGGCCAGGTTCGGCGCCCTGGCCCGGTCGCGCTCGGCGTCGGTGCGGGCGCTCTCCACCAGGATGTTCTTGACGAGCTGCTGGGTCAGCGACGAGCCGCCCTGCCTGATGCCGCCGGCCTGGGTGTTGGTGAGCAGCGCCCGGATGGTGCCGCGGACGTCCAGGCCGCCGTGCTCGTAGAAGCGGGCGTCCTCGATGGCCACGATGGCCCGGCGCATCACCGGGGCGACCCGCGCCAGCGGCACGGTGGTCCTGTTGGCCTGGTAGAACTGGGCGAACTGGCGGCCGTCCTTGTCCAGCAGCCTGGTCACCTGGGCCAGCGGCTCCTCGCGGGGCGCGGGCGGCAGTTCCACGAAGGTGTTCGCGACATTCTGGGCGGCCAGGCCGCCCCCGCCCACGAGGGGCGCCGCCAGCGCCGCCGCGAGCACCCCGCCGAGCGCTCCGGCCGTCCCGAGCACGCCGATGGATCTGAGCACTGTCACGCAGATGATCTGCAACCGCTAGATCCCCGGCAAACGCCCGCTTCCCCCGTTTTTACCGTTCTCTACGGATGTTCAGACCAAGTGACGCGAACTGCTCGAACGGGTGATGGTATCCGCGTTCGATGTGGTGCACCCCGCGCAGCGTGGACGTGCCGTCGGCGACGGCCGCGGCCAGCACGGCGGAGAAGCCGGCCCGGATGTCGGGCAGCGTCACGTCGGCGCCCTTGAGCTGCGACACCCCGCGCACCACGGCCGAGTGGCGGGCGTTGGTGTCGTGGTAGCGGCAGGCCGGGCCGCCCAGGCACTGGTCGAACACCTCGATCTCGCAGCCCATCTTCTGCAGCGCGGGCACGTAGACCAGGCGGTTCTCGAAGACGGTCTCGTGCAGCACGGACATGCCCTGGCTCTGGGTGAACAGCACCATGAGCGGCGTCTGCCAGTCGGTCATGAAGCCAGGGTGGGTGTCGGTCTGCACGGCGGCCGCGCGCAGGCCCTCGGGCGGCTTGGTGGCGCACAGGTACTCGTCGTTGATGTCGAACCTGGCGCCCATCCTGGCCAGCGTGGTGATGGCGGTGACCAGGCGGTCCTGCGGGCAGCCGTGCACCCGTACCTCGCCGCCGGTGATGAGGCCGGCCGCCAGGTAGGAGAACGCCTCGATGCGGTCGCCGGCCAGCCAGGTGGAGGCGCCGCGCAGTCGTTCGACGCCCTCGATGACGATCCTGCGGTCGGGCGACAGCTCGATCATGGCGCCCATCCGCTGCAGGAACAGCGCCAGCTCGACCACCTCGGGTTCCATGGCGGCGTTCTTCAGCACCGTCTTGCCCTCGGCCAGCACCGCCGACATGAGGATCGTCTCGGTGGCGCCCACGCTCGGGTACGGCAGCTCGATGCGGGTGCCGTTCAGCCGCTTGGCCTTGGCGTAGACGCCGCTCTCCCCCACCTCGACCTCGGCGCCCATCGCGCGCAGCGCCTCGACGTGGAAGTTGACCGGCCGCCGGCCGATCGGGTCGCCGCCGACCAGCGGCACGAACGCCTCCCCCGCCAGGTGCAGCAGCGGGCCGAGCATGAGGATCGGGATGCGGTTGAGACCGGTGAACGCGTCGGGCACCCGCGGCTTGATCTCCGGGCCCTGCTCCACCCTGATCTCGGAGCTGGTGATCTCCACGTGGATGCCCAGCGCCTCCAGCATGGCCGCGGTGATGCCGACCTCGCCCACCTCGGGGGCGTTGTGGATGGTACTCTCCCCGCTGCCGAGCATGGCGGCCACCATGTGCTTGGAAACGCCGTTCTTGGAACCGCGGACGACCACGTCGCCGCGCAGCGGGCCGGAGGGTTCGATCAGCCAGGACTCTTCTGCAATCACGAAACGAGCCTAACCGGGGGATACCATCGTTCAGACGTACATGTGAGGGGGAGAGGCGTGGCGAGGGAAGTACGCGCGTTTGCGGTTACTGTCCTCATTCTCGCCGCCCTGGGGGTCATCGCCGGTCTGATGTGGTCGGGCGTGGCCCCGCGCGCCCCCTACGCGCTGACCGACAAGGGCCCGGTGCTGGCCGATCCCACCACGCAGGCGCTGATCTCCGCCGACGGCTGGTACACCGTGATCACCGGCGGGCTCGGGCTGCTGTGCGGCGCCTTCGCCTGGTTCGCCGCCCGCCGCCGCAGGCTGCTGCCGGTGCTGGTCGGGCTGTTCGCGGGCGGGCTGCTGGCGGCGTTCCTGACGTACTGGGCGGGCACCACGATCACCATCGGCGCCGGGATGGTGGAGGCCGCCGCAGTGCCCGGGATGAAGGTGGTGCCGGGCGCGCTGCGGCTGACCGCCTCCGGGGTGCTGGTGACCTGGCCGCTGGTCGCGGTCGGCCTGTACGGCTTCCTGGAGGGCATGCACGGCTACCGCGAGTCACCGCTGCGCCGGCCGTTCGGGCTGGACGAGAC
>NZ_JABCPZ010000038.1 GCF_013283785.1 Nonomuraea antri | reverse complement strand
AGTTGCTGGCCGACGAACCCGGCCCGGTCGAGGTGCTCGGCGATGCCGCCTACGGCACCGGCCAGGCCCGCCACCATCTCAGCACCGCAGGACACCGGTTGATCATCAAGCCCGCGACCTTACGCCGGGCCATCGCCGGCGGCTTCACCATCGATGACTTCACCATCGACGAGCCCGCCGGCACCGTCACCTGCCCCGCCGGGCACACCGTCACCCTCGGCAAGCCGCAGGCCGACGGCAACCGAGTCGCCCAGTTCAAGCACCGGTGCGCCGCCTGCCCGCTCCGGCAGCGCTGCACCACCGCCAAGAGTGGCCGCAGCCTCAACGTGCACCCCCACCACGCCCTGCTGGCCGCGGCCCGCCACCAAGCCGCCACCGACCCCGACTGGCAAGCCGCCTACCGGCGCTGGCGGCCACCGGTCGAACGCGCCATCGCCCACCTGGTCGCCCGCGGCAACCGGCGCCTGCGCTACCTCGGTGTGATCAAGAACAACGCCTGGCTCCACACCCGCGCCGCCGCGCTCAACCTGCGCACCCTTATCAACCTGGGCCTCACCCACACCTGCGGCGGCTGGACCCTGGCCGGCACCTGACCGCCACCCGGGGGCGGCCACCTCGGCCCTCTGTCCCTGTGCTCCCGTCCATAGCAACCGACAGCCGGCCCGACCGATACCTGGCCATTCACTCCACTGATCACCCACAGCCTGACAAGATCTTCAGCGCACTTCTAGGGTTCCGCGATCCGGCCGAACCGCTGTGTCCGCGCCTGGCAGAGATGCTGGACACCAAGAGGCCGTCGACAGGAACGTGTGATTCGGCCCGCTGCCCGCACGGCACACACCATCCCTGGCGCATCAGGCGGGCCCGCGTTCGTGAGCCGGACCATGGCAGGCCGGGCCGACGCGGTACCGCCCACCCACAGCGGGACGAAACACCTGGAACGGCGAGATCATGAGGCGGTCCGCCGCCGGCAGGCGTGCCGCGCCGCGAGCTCGCGCCAGGCGACGACGGCGGGGCCATAAGGCCCTCTGGCGGTCTCCTCGAAGACGCCTGCCACGGTGCGACGCCGCACGAAATACTGCCCGGCTTCGCACTGCCTGGCTTCCCAGCACAGAACGTACGCCTCACAGCAGGACGCCTCCTCCACCCACACCAGTCCACAGGTGATGGACGGCTGCCAATGATGCATGGTGATCACCTTCGCGGCGCGGCGGCGAACCGCGGCGATGGGTTCGCCGCCGCGCCTGTCGCGGTCCGGATGCCGACGAGGAGCCGCACGTCACCGGCTCCGGAAGGCCGTGAGTCCGGCCGGCTGAGACGGCCGGACGGAGAGGGGCCTCATGCGCGGCCGAGCGTGAACGCTGTCCCCGATGTCCTGAATGGCCTCCTGCGCGGCGTCCGGGACCCCGGCAGCGAGGTCGGCCCACACGATGCGGTCCCCGCAGGCGGCGATATGAGTGCCGCAGCGGACCGACAGATCAGCCACCAGGCCCAGGCCGCGCCCCCGTCGCTTCGTCGAGCCCTGTCGCAGCGGTTTGAAGCGGGGTTGCGACCTCGTGGTGCCCGGATCGATCACTTCCACACGGACGAAGTCATCGGCGAAGCCGAGCCGTACCTTGACCCAGTCGCGTTGCACTCCGGTCGGCACGTGCTGGATGACGTTGGTCACCAGCTCGGAGACCACCAGCAGAGCATTCGACTCGACGGCTGCAACGCTCCCGGCCAGCCAACGCCGCACGGCCTGTCGCGCATGGCGAGGGGTCTTGGCGCTACGTGGCAAGGTCGCGCCCTTCCACCCGCTCACGTCCGGCATCTGGATGGATTCCGCTGACACGAGATCACCGACTTATCCGAATTTGCTGTCCACGATTCCCGAGACACGCACGCTGTCGTTTTCTGCTGCGCCGAGTCTCAGCATGGACGTCAAAGCCGCCATCGGGTGCGCCAATCTCGCGAAACCTGGCCGACAAAGAAATACAAGCGCGATGTATTGAACGTCGGATCGATGTCACAGTACGGTCACATGCAGTGAACGTCCCCGCTCACACCCCCTGGAGACGCCATGGAGGCCAACCCCGGCGACCAGATGTCACCTCGTGCACGCTTCGCCCACGATTTGGCCGAATATCGCAAATCAGCAAAAATGACGCAGGCCACGTTAGCGGCACGCATGCGCTGCCATGAATCGCTCGTCAGCCATCTGGAAACCGGCCGGCGCGCCCCCACTCTCGACGTCGCCGAGGAGGCCGATCGCACGTTCGGCCTTGACGGACACTTCGTCGCGCTCTTCACGAAGATCGCCCAGTCGCCCACGCTGGGCTGGTTCGCCCGCTGGGTGGAGGAAATCGAGCCCCGCGCGGTCATCCTGCAATCGTGGGACCCGCTGCTGATCCCGGGCATCTTGCAGACCCCCGACTATGCTCGCGCGATCTTCCAGGCGACCTCCGCTCCCGACAGAGTGGAGGAGCGAGTCGAGGCTCGGACTCGGCGCGTATCCATCTTCGATGGCGACGACCCGCCCACCTTCGTCGCGCTCATCGACGAAGGCGTACTGCATCGGCCCATCGGCAGTGCCGACGTCCTGGCGGGCCAGCTCCGTTACCTGCTGGAACTGACCGAACACCCACGCATCACTGTCCAATTCGTCCCTATCGCGGCCGGCTGTGCTCCTGGGATGATGAGCGCGTTCGCGTTAGCACGACTGCGGGATGGATCCGAGGTCGTCTCGGCGGACTCGGTCCTGTCCGGTCAGGTGACCGCCGACCACGAAGCCGTCGCACGCGTCAAGCAGAGATATGACAGCATCAGAGCGGACGCGCAGCCGAAAAGCGTTACGCACCAGGCGATAGAGGATGCGATCAGGACATGGACCAGGTGAACCTCGACAAAGCCGAGTGGCGCAAGTCCACCGCCAGCGGCGACAACGGCCAGTGCGTGGAAGTCGCCACCAACCTGCCCGGTATCGTCGCCGTCCGAGACAGCAAGGATCCCCAGGGGCCCACGCTGGTCTTCACGCGCGGCGAGTGGCGGGCGTTCTTGAAGGGCGCCGACCAGGGCGAGTTCGACATTTGACGAGCGTAGGAGCGCAAGCTCTCCCCTTGCTCTTGTGGATCAAGGCGTGGGAAGCGCGCCGACACGCATCGCCGACCGTCTCCGAGAGCGGGCAACCGTCCACACCATCGCGACCGAGTCGGGCCACAGTCCCGTCCACCATCAGCCGGACGCGAAACTCAAAGTAACTTTTAGTTTGGTGCACAACGAGAACGCCAAACTACAAGTGACTTTGAGTTTCGCGTTGACTAGCCTGACCACGTGGCTTCGCGGGGGGATGATCCACGCTCGACTGTGGCGCCGAGCGGCGAGCCGGCGCGGCTACTTCACCGCGAGCCAGGCCCTGGAGGACGGCTACTCCTACCAGGCGCAACACTTCCATGTGAGCCGAGGCAACTGGCAGCGCATCAGCCGAGGCATCTATCGCTTCCACGACTTCGCCGATCTTCCTGCGGAAGAACACGATCATCTGGTTCGGTGGACACTGTGGAGCGGGGGCCGCGGGGTGGTGTCCCATGCCACCGCGCTCACCGTTCACGATCTGGGTGTCGCCAACCCGGCCGAGATCCATCTCACGGTCCCCGCGGGATTCCGGCGACGCAACCCCGCGGTGATCCTTCACCGCGCCACTCTCGAACCCGATGAGATAGAGGAACGTGCTGGATTCGTGGTCACGACTCCCCCGCGTGCCATCGCAGAGTCGGCGGCCGATGGCATCGACCAGGACGTCATCGACTCCGCGGTCGCCGAGTCGCTCGACCGCGGGACTGTGACGAAGAGACAGCTCCTCACCGCCGCACAGCGGGCAGGCGCCGAACTCGCGATGGAGCGATCGCTTCACGCGGGGACGATATGAAGCGCTACGCGTATCTCCTGATCGCGAGCGCGGATCTCAGAGACGTCCGCTCTAGCTTTCTCCGCACCTTCTGAACGCGAAGTCGACATGTGGCCCAGTGATCAATGACGCGATGTCAGGAAGGCGGACCGGATGGGTCGTTACGTCTACTCGGTTGTTCGCTGTCTTCCCGATCCGCGCACCGGCGAGTTCGTCAACGTCGGCGCCATCGCAGGAGATCCGCTCGCCGGTCACTGGGCGATCAGGCAACGGCGCGACACCGAGCGAATCCGCGTGTTCGCCGGCGGCCCAGCCCTGGAGGCGGCCACCCGCTGTCTGCTGGCCCTCAGCGAGGAGATCGATCGGAACAGGACCGCACTCTCACTGGGCGAGGCCGAGCCGCTCGGCGAGAACTGGCTCGCGGACCTGCATCGCAACCACCGCAATGTGGTTCAGTTCACCGAGCCCGCTCCCGTGACCGCGAACGGTCCGCAGGAAGCCCTCGCGTTCGTGTTCGACCAGCTCATCGATCCCCCAAAAGCCAGCCGTCACTAGTGCTCTGACCGCACAGGTTCGCCAGGTCGGCGGTCACTTCGTGCGCCCCTGGAGCGACCCGTGTTCTGGGTGGCGGTGTCATGCAGCGGGTGCGACTGGAGACGGCTCACGGGCACATCCTGCTTTCCGACCGAGCCACCGTGGATGATGGGCCGGTGATCCTCGACCGTGCCGCGCGAGAAGCCGCACAGCACGGACTGGCACACCAACTACGCAGCATCGAGGGCATCCAGCGGTCCACCCAGGGGGAACGCCGCCTTCCTCCGCCACGGCGATCAGGGAGCAGCCGAGTGAGCGTCAAGCAGCAGCAGGTCATCACCGATGAGCAGTGGCAGCACGCCCACGTCATCTGGGGCTACCACCAGATGCATCACGACCTGCGTCCGTGCGATGTGGCCATCGGCCTGGGCAGTCACGATCTCGGGGTCGCCCGCGCGGCCGTCGAGCTCTACCGTGCCGGATGGTTCCCGCTGCTCGTCTTCTCCGGCGCCACCAGCCCCACCACTGCGGCCCGGTTCCCTCGCGGTGAGGCTGTGCACTTCCGCGAGCACGCGCTTGAGCTGGGGGTTCCCGACGAGGCGATCCTGCTGGAGCCGAACGCGACCAACACCGGCCAGAACATCAGCCTGTCGCGGCAGGTCCTGGCGGACGCCGGGGTCCGGCCTGGTTCCGTGCTGCTGATCTCCAAGCCGTACATGGAGCGCAGAGCCTATGCCACGGCACGGAAGGTGTGGCCGGAGGTCGAGGTGGTGTGCGCTTCCGAACCACTGGAGCTGGACGACTACGTCAGCTCGATCGGCGATCCGAAGTTGGTCGTCGACATGCTCGTCGGCGACCTTCAGCGCGTGATCGAGTACCCCAAGCTGGGCTACGCCATCGATCAGCCCGTTCCAGGAGAGGTGCATGACGCCTACCAGGCTCTTCTCCACGCCGGATTCGACAGCAGGCTCCTATCGTCCTGACCCGCCGTACGGCGAGGTGTGCGCGATCCACCAGCCCAACCTCTTCCCACGGCTCGCGACCTTGGCCAAGCTGTTCGCCGCCGACTACTGGATCGTGCTGGACGACGTGCAGTTCGCCCGACGAGTACGAGAACAGGATGAGCCCGGAAGCGGAATGCGCCCGCGACGCGGACAAACTCGACTGCGCCATGCAGGCCATCGAGTACCGAGACCAGGGCCATCAGAACGTGCAATCGTGGATCGACACCTCGGTGGCCGCGCTCACCACCGAGACGGCCAAACGCCTGGCGGAGGAAATACAACGCACCGGATCCCTGGAGTGGCTGGCGCATGCTCTCAACGGTGGATCGGCATCGGGCTGAGCCAAGGGTTTCGACCATCTCATCGATCCCCCGAAACCCGACCACGACAAGACAGGCCCCCGCAGCGCAACTCTCGTGAGGCCGTCGACCAAGCGCCCAACCCGTAGGGCCCATCCACGTCCGCCGGAACCCCGCCGGTGACAGGAACAGCTCAACACCGACTGGCCAGCGCTGACACCCCAAACCCAACGGCCTAGCGACTGGCACTCCTCACCCAGCTGGTCGTCACCGGCATGCACCGGCCCCTCACACCCCAACTGGCCGACCGCCACCGCCCCGCCACCCAGCCGGCCAAACCCGGGCTTGCCCCTCAAATCAAAACGCCTGAGCGAAGCGAAGACCTTCAGGGGCCGGGCCTGGGCCCGGCCGGCAAAACGCCTGAGCGCAGCGAAGCCCTTTGTGCCTTTGTGCCCTTAAGCCCGTACAACCCCGCACAAGCCCGGAAGCCCGTCAGGCCCGGACGACCTTCACGCCCGCATCCATCAGCTGATTCGCCATCGCATCCGGCAACTGCACGTCCGTCACCAGCGTGTCGATCTGGTCGATCGGGCAGATACGAGAAAACGCCCTCTTGCCCACCTTCGACGAGTCCGCCACCACCACGACCTGCGCCGCCCGGCTGATCAGCAGATTGTTCACGCTCGCCTCGCCCTCATGATGCGCCGAAGCCCCCACCTCGACGTCGAGTGCGTCGACGCCGAGGAACGCCACGTCCAGCGTCACCTGCTCCAGCACTCCGGACGCCAGCGGCCCGATCAGCTCGTACGACTGCTGCCTGGCCACCCCGCCCGTCACCACGATCTTGACGTGCTGCCGGACGGTCAGCTCGGAGGCGATGTTCAGCGCGTTCGTGACGATGGTGAAGCCGGACTCCAGCGTGGCCGACGTGGCGAGGGTGCGGGCCAGTTCGGAGGTGGTGGTGCCGCCGTTGAGCCCGACCACGGCGCCGGGGGCGACGAGTTCGGCCGCGGCGGCGGCGATGCGGTGTTTCTCGTCGGCGTGCCTGGCCGTCTTGTAGCGCAGCGGCAGGTCGTACGAGACGCTCTGCGCCACCGCCCCGCCCCGGGTGCGCATGAGCATCTGCTGCTGGGCGAGCTGATCGAAGTCGCGGCGGATCGTCGCGGTGGAGACGTCGAGCGCTTGAGCGGCCTCCTCGACGGAGAGCCTGCCCTCTTGGGCGAGCAGCTCAAGGATGGCGTTCCATCGATCGTAGCGGGACACGAGGCCTCCCCTAAGAGATCCGGTCAGGAGCAAGCGTGGCACAACCAGGGAGGTCTGAGCGAACAGTGCAAAATGCTGCACCATTCTGGTATAAAAAAAGCAGAAACAATCACTCACGTGGAGGTAAGTGGTGACCACCCATACCGAAGCCGAGATCGCGTCCCAGCCGTCGTGCTGGCGCCGCGCTGTCGCGAACGTGCCCGCCGACGCGTTGCCGCGCCCCGGCGAGCGAGTCGCCGTCGTCGGCTGCGGAACGTCGTGGTTCATCGCGATGGCCTACGCCACGCTCAGGGAGCGGGCGGGGCTCGGCGAGACGGACGCGTTCGCCGCCTCCGAGTTCCCGCACGGCCGCGCCTACGACCGGGTGCTCGCGCTCACCCGCTCCGGCACCACCACCGAAGTGCTCGAACTGCTCGACAGGACGACGCTGCGCGCCACCGCCATCACCGCGGACCCGAACACCCCGATCATGACCGCGGCCGACGACGTCATCGTGATCGACTACGCCGACGAGGCCTCGGTCGTCCAGACCAGGTTCGCCACCACCCAGCTCGCGCTGTTGCGCGCCAGCCTCGGCGAGGACCTGACGCAGGCCATCGCCGACGCCGAGGAGGCCGTCGGCGCGGTGCTGCCGGCCGAGCTGGTGGACGCCGAGCAGTTCAGCTTCCTCGGCACCGGCTGGTCTGTGGGCCTGGCCCAGGAGGCCGGGCTGAAGATGCGCGAGGCGTCACGCTCCTGGACGGAGGCGTATCCGGCGATGGAGTACCGGCACGGCCCGATCAGCATCGCCGGCCCCGGCCGTGTCACCTGGATGCTCGGCCAGGCCCCGGAAGGGCTGCGTGAGCAGGTCGAGGCCACCGGTGGAACGTTCTTCGAGACCGCGCTCGACCCCATGGCCGAGCTGATCCGCGCGCAGCGCGTGGCGGTCGCCCGGGCCTTCGCCAAGGGACTGAACCCGGACGAGCCCATGCACCTCACGCGATCTGTGATCCTTTCTTCATGAGCCTTACTCTCGCCGACGCCCGGATCGTGACCACCGAAGGTGTTCACGACGGGTGGTTGACCATCGAAGACGGCCGCATCACGCACGTCGGCCACGGATCCGCCCCTCGTCCAGGCCACAGTCTGGGTGGGCGGCACGTCGTTCCCGGCTTCGTCGACATTCACAACCACGGCGGGGCGGGCGGGTCCTTTCCGTCCGGCGAGCAGGACAAGGCACGTGACGCCGTCGCGATGCATCGCGCGCACGGCACCACGACGATGGTGGCCAGCCTGGTCACCGACACGATCAAGTCGCTGACCAGGGCCACCTCTTCGCTGGTCGACCTGTGCGAGGACGGCCTGCTGGCCGGCATCCACTTCGAGGGCCCGTACATCTCCAAGGCGCGCTGCGGCGCGCACGACCCGACGCTGCTGCGCGAGCCGACGCCGCAGGAGTTCGCCGGGCTGCTCAAGGCCGGGCGCGGGCACGTGCGCATGCTCACCATCGCCGCCGAGCTGCCCGGCGCGATCGACACGATCGAGCTGGCCGTCTCGGAAGGCGTGATCGCCGCGCTGGGCCACACCGACGCCGACTACGAGCAGACGCTGGCGGGCATCGAGGCGGGCGCGAGCGTGGCCACGCATCTCTACAACGCGATGCCGCAGCTCGGCCACCGCGCGCCGGGCCCGATCGCGGCGCTGCTCGACGACGAGCGCGTCACGGTCGAGCTGGTCAACGACGGCGTGCACGTGCACGACGCCATGCTCCGCCTGGCCTACGAGGTGGCGGGCCCCGGACGCACCGCGCTGATCACCGACTCGATGTCCGCCAACGGCCTGCCCGACGGCGAGTACGTGCTCGGGCCCATGGCGGTGCGCGTCGAGAAGGGCGTGGTCAGGCTGGTCGAGGGCGGTTCGATCGCGGGCTCCACGCTCACCCAGGACGTGGCCTTCCGCCGCGCGGTGCGGAACATGGGCATGTCGCTGCCCGACGCGGCCCAGGTGACCTCGCTGACCCCGGCCCGGGTGCTCGGCCTGGCCGGCGAGATCGGCTCGATCGCCGTGGGCAAGGCCGCCGACCTGGTGGTCCTCTCCGACGAGCTGGAGGTGGCCGGCGTGCTGAAGAACGGCGAATGGATCACGGAGCCCTGATGATCCTCACCGTGACGCTCAACGCCGCACTCGACGTGACGTACGAGATGCCGGCCGTCGACTGGGACGGCGTGAACCGCGTCGCCACCGTGCACCGGCGGGCGGGCGGCAAGGGCGTCAACGTGGCGCGGGTGCTCGCCGCGCTGGGCCGTGACGTGCTGGTCACGGGCCTGGCCGGCGGGCCCACCGGCCAGGCCATCGAGGCCGATCTGCGTGCCGCGGGGCTGCCCGGCGCGCTGGCCGGGATCGCGGCGGACTCGCGCACGACCCTGGTGGTCTCCGACCCCGGGCGGACGGCGCTGTTCAACGAGCCGGGCCCCGAGATCACCCCCGACGAGCTACGAAATTTCCGGCGAACGTATGAGGCGTTGCTCGCCGATGCCGCAGCCGTCGTCATCTCCGGCAGCCTGCCCGGGGGCGTCCCCGCGGACACGTACGCCACCCTGGCCGCGCTCGCCGCGGACCGGGGCGTGCCCGCCATCGTGGACGCCGACGGCGAGCCGCTGCGCCACGCGCCCGCCGGCCGTCCCTCGATCGTCAAGCCGAACATCGAAGAGCTGGCCAGAGCAGTTCCCGGCGGCACCCCGGCCGAGGGCGCGCAGGCGCTGCGCGATCGGGGCGCGGAGTCCGTGGTCGTCTCGATGGGCGCGGACGGACTGCTGGCCGTCACGCCGGAGGGAACGTTCCGGGCGCGGATGCCGTACAAGGTCGACGGCAACCCGACCGGGGCGGGCGACTCGCTGGTGGCCGGGCTCGCGCTCGGCCTGGTGGAGTCGCTGCCCTGGCCGGAGCGGCTCAGGCAGGCCGCGGCGCTGGGCGCGGCGGCGGTGGCCGCGCCGGTGGCCGGCGACTTCGACCGCGACGTCTACGCCGACATCCACCCCCAGGTCGTCATCACTTAAAGGGAGTTGCCATGCCCCTCGCCGGAATCGGTGAGATCGTCCGCCAGTCCCCCAGCGGCGTCGGCGCGTTCAACGTGATCCAGCTGGAGCACGCGACCGCGATCGTGGCCGGCGCCGAGGCGCTGGGCCTGCCGGTGGTGCTGCAGATCAGCGAGAACTGCGTGCGCTACCACGGCGCGCTGGCGCCGATCGCGCTGGCCTCGCTGGCGGTGGCCGGGCGGGCGGAGGTGCCGGTGGCGGTCCACCTGGACCACGCCACCGACCGGGCGCTGGTCGAGGAGGCGGTGGAGCTGGGCATCGGCTCGGTGATGTTCGACGCGTCCGCGCTGCCCGACGAGGAGAACGTGGCGGCCACCGCGGCGGTCGCGGCCTGGTGTCACGAGCGCGGCGTCTGGGTGGAGGCCGAGCTGGGCGAGGTGGGCGGCAAGGACGGCGTGCACGCGCCCGGCGTGCGCACCAAGCCGCACGAGGCGGTCGATTATGTGGCCAGGACCGGGGTCGACGCGCTGGCCGTGGCCGTCGGCTCCTCGCACGCGATGACCACCAAGGACGCCGTCCTCGACCTGGACCTCATCGCCGAGCTGCGGGCCGCGGTGCCGGCGCCACTGGTCCTGCACGGCTCGTCCGGCGTGCCCGACGACACGCTGCGCGCCGCCGTGCGGGCCGGCATGAAGAAGATCAACATCGCCACGCACCTGAACAAGGCGTTCACCGGCGCGGTACGCGACTACCTGGCACACGACGAGAAGGTCGTCGACTCGCGCAAGTACCTCAAGGCGGGCCGCGACGCGGTCTCCCGCGAGGTGACCCACCTGCTGGGTGTGCTGACCGGCTGAGCTAGGCGTCCAGTTCGGGCCGCTCCTGCCTGGCGATCGTCTCGACCGCGTGCTTGGCCGTCTTCAGCGAGGCGCCCGTCACCTCGCGGTAGATCTTGATCGCGCGGACCATCTTTCCCGCCCGCAACGCGACGAAGAACTGCGGTGGCAGGTTCGTCCGCATCGACCTGTCGACCAACGCGGGATCGAGGCCGAGGTACCGATGAAGGAAGGCCACCTGCTTTTCGAGCTCGGCGATTCTGTTCTCAACGGATTCCATGGTCGATTCTCTCAGCGGGCGGCCCGCGGGCGATAGCGCCGGTTTAACCACGTTCTCCCCCGGGCACCGTCCTGACCTGGGCGGGGACGGGGATGAGGGGACCATGAACGGGTATCCGCCGATCGGGGCGTACGCGTTCCTGTCCGACTGTCACACCGCGGCGCTGGTCGGGCCGGACGGCGCGGTGGAGTGGATGTGCGCGCCGCGCTTCGACGGCCCCAGCGTGTTCGCCAGGCTGCT
This sequence comes from Nonomuraea antri, assembly GCF_013283785.1. Classification (GTDB taxonomy): domain Bacteria; phylum Actinomycetota; class Actinomycetes; order Streptosporangiales; family Streptosporangiaceae; genus Nonomuraea; species Nonomuraea antri. Next base: position 49,728 of record NZ_JABCPZ010000038.1, on the reverse strand, counting down.
GGACCGGCGGCGCGGCGGCGCGTGGGAGCTCGACGTGGCCGGCGCCCGGGTCACCGAGCGCGGCTATCTCGACGAGACGCTGGTGCTGCGCACCCGGTGGGAGGGCCGCGAGTGCACGGTGACCGTGCACGACTTCTTCGCCACCACGCTGCCCGGCGGCAGCGACAGCGGCATCGCCCCGGTGCGCAGGCTGGTGCGCTGGGCCAGGTGCGAGCGCGGCCGGGCGCTGGTCAGGTCGCGGGTGCTGGCCAGGCCCGACTACGCCACCCGCGACGCGGTCTGGAGCCGCGCCGACGGCGCCCTGGCCGAGGCGTCAGGCCTGCTGCTCAGGGGCACGCCGGCGGAGGTCACCGAGCGCACGCTGGAGGAGGGCGAGTCGCTGGCGATCGTGCTCGACTACACCGGGCGGGCCACCACGGCCGACGACCACGCCGCGCTGCTCGAGGACACCGTGCGCTCGTGGCGGTCGTGGTCGGCCCGCTCGGGCTATTCGGGCGCGGGCAGCCGCCAGGTGCGCCACAGCGCGATCGTGCTGCGCGGCCTGCTGTTCGACGAGAGCGGCGGCCTGCTCGCCGCGCCCACCACCTCGCTGCCCGAGTGGCCGGGCGGCCCGCGCAACTGGGACTACCGCTACGTCTGGCACCGCGACGCCGCCCTGATCGTGCTCGCCCTGCTGCGGCTGGGCCACCGCGAGGAGGCCGGCCGCTACCTCCGTTTCCTGCTGGACGTGTGCGCCGGCGACCTGCCCAGGATCCCGCCCGTGTTCGGCATCGACGGCAAGGGCGTCACCCCGGAGACCACGCTCGACCACCTGGAGGGCCACGCCGGCTCGCGCCCGGTGCGCGTCGGCAACGACGCCGCGGCCCAGCACCAGCTCGACAGCTACGGCCACATCCTCGACGCGGCCATGGCCTACCACGAGGTCACCAGGGAACTGGGCGAGGACGACCTGGCCAGGCTGTGGCGGCTGGTCGAGCTGAACCTCGAGCAGTGGCGCGAGCCCGACGCCGGCATCTGGGAGGTGCGCGACAGCCCGCGCCACTGGACGTACTCCAAGCTCTACGCCTGGGTCTGCTTCGACCGGGCGCTGCGCCTGGCCGAGCTGACCGGCGCCCAGGGGCTGCCGCTGGCGCGGTGGCGGGCCGAGCGGGCCGCGGTGCGCGAGGAGATCCTGGAGCGCGGCTACGATGCGCGCGTCGGCGCGTTCGTACAGTCCTACGGCTCGCAGAACGCCGACGGCGCGCTGCTGCGGCTGCCGCTGCTCGGCTTCCTCGACGGCGACGACCGGCGCGTGCTCGGCACGCTCGACCACATCCAGTCCCGGCTGGGCGAGGGCGGGGCGCTGCTGCACAGGTACGACCCCGAGGCCACCGCCGACGGCCTGGCCGGGCCCGAGGGCGCGTTCCTGATGTGCTCGTTCGAGATGGTGTCCGCGCTGGTGCTGGCCGGGCGCACGGCCGAGGCCCGCGACAGGTTCGAGACGCTGTGCGCCAGGGCCGAGCCGCTGGGGCTGTTCGCCGAGGAGATGTCGGCCGACGGCGAGATGCTGGGCAACTACCCGCAGGCGTTCACGCATCTGGCGCTGATCGAGGCGGCGCTGAACCTCGACGCGGCGGGCACCGGCGACGCCCTGCACGACTGGGCCGAGCAGGGCGGCTCCTCAGGCTCCTCAGACTCCTAAGGCCATCCAGGCTCCTCAGGCTGCTCAGGCTCCTGGGTCAGCTCCTTGCGCATGAGCACCGCGGCCCGGCCGCCGGTCAGCTCCTCGCGCCCGGTCTCCACGTAGCCGAGCGCCGTGTACAGGGCGATGTTGGAGGTCATCCTGACGTTGGTGTAGAGGCGCAGCGCGGGCAGCCCGAGCCGGCGCGCCTCCTGCTCGGCGTAGGCCAGCAGGCCCCGGCCCAGGCCCTTGCCGTGCAGCTCAGGCCGTACGGCGACGTTGTCGACCAGCAGCACGCCGTCTTCCGGGACGAGCACGATGAGCCCTTCGAGCCCGTCCATGACGTGCACGTGGCCGGCCGCGATGAGCGCGGCGTAGTCGGCCTCCATGGGCATCGGCCGCATGCCGACGATCTCGATCCACGGCTCGTAGGCGTCGTGCACGATCTGCTCGACGGCCGTTCTGTCCGCTTCCTGTGCCCTTCTCACGGCCGCACTGTATCCAAGGCGGTCAGGAAGCGCTCCACCTGCCTGGCGAAGGTGCCCGGCGGGTTGCGCGGGCTCTCGTGCGACAGCAGGAACAGCCACATGAACGCGTGCAGCCTGCGGCACTCGCGCATGCGCCGCTCCTCGGCCGGGGTGAGCTCGAAGTGGTGTGCCACGCCGAGGTCGCCGTCGACCCACATCGACACGTGCTCGCAGATCTCCGACAGCTCGAAGGCGCGGTCGCTGCGGCCGGACTCCTCGAAGTCCACGATGCGCACCCGGCCGCCGTCCCACAGGAAGTTGGCCAGGTTGCCGTCGCCCGCGCCGAACACCGGCGTGACACCGGCCTCGCCGGGCCGCCAGCCGTCCAGCCAGCGCAGGCCCTCGCGTACCGCCCGGTCGGCCCGCGGGTCCTTGCCCGGCCAGCTCTCCGCCCATTTCCTGAGCTGCTCCGACAGGGTGTCGAGGTACCAGGGCCGGACCGGGACCCGGTCGAGCACGACCGGCGGCACCGCGGCGTGCAGTTCGCCGATGGCCTCGGCCAGCGCGCCCACGTGCGTGGCGCGGCCGGGCAGCCCGCGCAGCGGCACCCCGTGGATCCTGGTCATCACCACCGTCTCCACGTCGAACGAGACCGGCGCCGGCGCCAGCCCGGGCGCGTAGCGGTCCAGCAGCGTCAGCGCCCGCCACTCCCGCTCGGCGGCCCCGGGTTTGTGGTCCACGTAACGCTTGACGACGTTCTCGCCGTCCACGACGACGTCGTGCGTGTTCTCAAGATCGGCCACTTTCGCATGCTAGGCCAGTTACCAGGGCACCTGGTGCCCGTCGCGGAAGAAGCCGCCGGTCGGGCCGCTGTCGGGCAGGTCGACCGCCCACAACACGCTGCGCGCGCCCTCCTCGACCGGACGCCCGCCTGGCCCGCCCATGTCGGTGGCCACCCACCCCGGGCAGACGGCGTTGACCAGGATGCCCTCGTGCCACAGCTCGGCCGACAAGATCTTGGTCAGCGCGTTGAGCGCGGCCTTGGACACCGAGTACGCGGGCGTGCCGCCGCCCATCGACGCCAGCGAGCCGGCCTCGCTGGAGACGTTCACGATGCGGCCGTGCGCACCGGCCCGCAGCAGCGGCAGCAGGGCGAGCGTGGCGCGCCAGGCGCCGAGCAGGTTCGTGTCGAGCGCCTCCTGGACGACGTCCAGGTCGGCGTTGGACGCCCGCTGCCAGGTGTCGTAGTGGATGGCCGCGTTGTTGACCAGCACGTCGACCCGGCCGAACTCCTCGCGCAGGTCCTCGGCCAGCCGGTCGGCCGACGACTGCTCGTCGATGTCGAGCCGCCTGGCCGTCACCGTGCCCGGCAGCCCCGCGGCCGCCTTCTCGGCCCTGGCCAGGTCTCTGGCGGTCAGCACCACCGTGTCGCCGGCCCGCGCCAGTTGCCTGGCCACCTCCAGTCCGATGCCCCTGTTGGCCCCCGTGACCACGCACACCCTGCTCACCCGTGTCGTCCTTCCGCTCGCCCCACCCGTCAATGATCCACGGTCCGGAGCCGGTCGCGCAGGAAGGCGCGTTCCGCGTCGTTGCCGGCGCGTTCGACGGCCGCCCGGTAGGCCCGCGCGGCCTCGGCGTCGCGGCCCAGCCGGCGCAGCAGATCGGCGCGTACGGCGTGGAAGAGGTGGTAGGCGTCCAGGTCGAGCGCGTCGAGCAGGGCGAGCGCCGGTCCCGGCCCGTCGACCTCGGCCACCGCGACCGCCCGGTGCAGGGCCACGACCGGGGACGGCGTGCGGGCCAGCAGCTGGTCGTAGAGCCGCACGATCTGCCGCCAGTCGGTGTCGGCGGCGGTGGCGGCGTCGCTGTGCACCGCGTTGATCGCGGCCTGGATCTGGTAGGGGCCGGGCCGGCCACGCCGCAGGCAGGCCCTGACCAGCGTCTGGCCCTCCTCGATCAGCGCCGGGTCCCAGCGGCCGCGGTCCTGTTCGGGCAGCGGCACCAGGCGGCCGTCCGCGGTGGTGCGGGCCGCGCGCCTGGACTCGGTCAGCAGCATCAGCGCGAGCAGCCCCGTGACCTCGGGTTCGTCCGGCATCAGCGCGGCCAGCAGCCGGCCCAGCCGGACGGCCTCCGCGCACAGGTCAGCGCGGACGAGCCGGTCGCCCGAGCCCGCCGTGTACCCCTCGTTGAAGATCAGGTAGATCACGGCCAGCACGGAACTCAGCCGGTCGGGCAGGTCGGCGTCCTTCGGCACCCGGTACGGGATGCGCGCGTCGCGGATCTTGCCCTTCGCCCTGACCAGCCGCTGCGCCATGGTCGGCTCGGGCACCAGGAAGGCCCGGGCGATCTCGGCGGTGGTGAGCCCGCCGAGCAGCCGCAGGGTCAGCGCGACCCGGGCGGCGGCCGACAGCGCCGGGTGGCAGCAGGTGAAGATCAGCCGCAGCCGTTCGTCCCGCACGGGTCCCTCCTCCTCCGGCTCGTCCCCGGCCTCCTCCAGCAGGGCCGCCTGGGCCTGTTTGCCGGCCCGGGCGGCCTCCCTGCGCAGACGGTCGATCGCCCGGTTGCGCGCGGTCGTGATGATCCAGCCGGCCGGGCTGGGCGGGATCCCGTCCGCCGGCCAGCGGGCCACCGCGACCGCGAACGCGTCCTGCACCGCCTCCTCGGCCACGTCGATGTCGCCGAAGACGCGCACCAGCACGGCGACCGCCCGGCCGTACTCCTCGCGGAAGACCCGCTCGACGCTCACCCGTCGCCCTGGATCGGGCGCACCTCGATGGGCAGGCCGGTGGCCTGGGCGAATCCGCGGGCGTAGTGCAGGGCCTGGTCCAGGTCGGCGGCCCGGACGATGGTGAACCCGCCGATGTGCTCCTTGCCCTCCACGAACGGCCCGTCGGTCATGAGCACGTCGCCGTCCTTCCCGGCCCGGACGACGGTGGCCGTGCTCGGCGCGTGCAGGCCCACCGCGAACACCCACGCCCCGGCCGCCTGCACCTCCTCGCGCCAGGCGTCGAGCTCGCGCATGACCTCGCCGAGCTGGTCCGGGGGCAGCTCGCCCTCCGGCTGGTAGACGCTGAGCAGGTACTGCTTCATGCGCGCTCGTCCCTCTCGTAGGTGGCGACGATCACGCCGGTGGACGTGACCACGGAGTCGGCCAGCCGCAGCGGCAGCCGCGGCCCGTCGTCGGGGAACAGCCGCCGGCCCGCGCCCAGCGTGAGCGGGTGGACGAGCAGCACGTAGACGTCGATCAGGTCGTGCCGCATGAGCGACTGGACCAGCGTGCCGCTGCCCAGGACCAGGATGTCACCGCCGGGTTCGCGCTTGAGCGCGGCCACGGCCCGCGGCACGTCGCCCTGGACGAGCGTGGAGCCGGCCCAGGGCAGGGGTTCGCGCAGGGTGGTGGAGACGACGTACTTGCGGGTGGCGTTCAGCTTGTCGGCGAAGACGTCGTCCTTCTGGTGCGGCCAGAAGGAGCGGAACGACTCGTAGGTCCAGCGGCCGAACAGCAGCGCGTCGGTGCCGCCCATGTCGCCGGTCATCGCCTTGAACATCACCTCGTCGCCGTACGGCGGCGCCCAGCCGCCGTGCTCGAATCCGCCGCGCCGGTCCTCGTCGGGCCCCGCGGGCGCCTGCATGACGCCGTCGAGGCTCAGGCTGCAGGTCACGACCAGTCTTCTCATCGTGTTCTCCCCTTCTCTCACCCTCTACACGAACGGCCGGCGGCCGGATCGACATCGGGCGGGGAGATTTTTTGCCGGTCAGCTTTCGTGGTCCGCGCGGCGCGACTCGTACCAGTCGGCGCCGACGGGCTCGCACTCCATGTTCCAGCTCCACGAGACGGCCGGGGTGATGGGGATGTAGTGGCCGGGCCCGACCATGCCGACCCGTTCGACCGGGTCGCCGGCCCGGCCGTAGATCCGGATGCCGCGGGCCACGAACGGCTCGAACGACACCAGGTCGTCGACGACCAGGGCGATACGGCGGCTGCCCGCCAGCACGTTGCGGAACTTGCGGGTGCGGGTCACGCTCTCCCCGCCGCCGATCCACAGGTGCTTGCCGTCGTACTCGAAGGCGACGGGCACCACGTCGGGCTGCCCGTCGCCGTTGACGGTGGCGAGGCGGGCCAGTGGCTGCGACCGCAGGTAGGCCAGCTCGGCCTCGGTGAACGACATGGACGTGTCTCCCTTCCGGTAGCTGCCCTACCCCGGACGGGAGACCAGGACGCGCTCACTTGATGGCGTCCAGGTTCACCACCACCCACCGGCCGTCCTTCTGGAAGCCGAACAGGCCGGGCATCCGGTAGTCGACGCCCCAGGTGGAGAGTGAGCCGTCGGCCTTGGGCTTGACGCCGAGTGCGCCGATCTTGTGGGCCTTCAGGTCGAGCAGCACCTGACCGCGCAACCTGGCAGTGCCGTCCAGCTGGGAGAGCACGAGGAAGCGGTCACGGGCGGGCGCGTGGGCGCTGCCGGCGTCCGGGATGCCGGGCAGCGCCCGCATCGCCCCCTCACCGTCGCGCGGCACCGCCCACCCCTGGCGCAGGCACCAGGTGATCGAACAGCCGATGGCCCGCACCGACGTCTTGCGCACCTGGCCGGTCTCCAGGTTGCGCAGCGAACCGAAGATCGTTCCCTTGGTCTGCTTGTCGTAGGCGGGCATCGGGCTGCCGACCCAGGGCCAGTCGACCAGCGCGTACCCGGCCGTGCGGAGCAGCGGCTGCGGCCGGCCGCCGGTGAACGGCACCTGGTGGAGGCCGCCCTTGCCCCACATCGACCACACCAGCTTGTCGCCGGCGATGGCCAGGTCGATGCCGCCGAAGCGGGGGACGCCGGGGAACGAGGTGACCAGGCGCTGGGCGCCGCCGGTGCTGGGCGCCGTCCAGATGTCCACGATGAGCTCGCCCCGGTCCTTGCGCACCGTCCACCAGGCCAGCCGGCCGCCGCCGGCCGAGATGAACGAGGACGTGATGACGGTCCTGGGCGGTGGCGTGACGCGGACGAGCTCCCGTGCCTTCCGCGTCCGCAGGTCGTAGGCCCACAGGCCGTCCATCTTGTCGGCGTGGCCGTCCTTGAGCGTGGTGGCCACCACGGTGTGCGCGTCCAGGAAGAGCTCGGGGTGGTAGGGGCGGCCGTTGGGCAGTTTCCCCGGCAGCGAGTGCACCGCCTCCGGCCACACCCGCTCGATCGGCGGGAACGTCTTCTCCGCGAGCGGCCAGTCGGCCGACGGGCTGACGGACGGGCTCACGGAGGTGGGGACGGAGGTGGGCCGGGTGGCGGAGGCGGCGATCAGCGGCGGCGCGGGGTCGGGCGTCGTCTCGCGCAGGGAGACGCTGACCACGCTGGTCGCGCCGATGACCACGGCGGCCGCGGCCGCCGCCGACAGCCCCAGGCCGCGCCTGCGGCGTTTCCTGTGTCCCGTCTCGATCCTGGCCCGCAGGTCGGGCGCGGGCCGCGGCGCGTGGTGCGCCGCCCGGGCCAGCTCGGCGGCCAGGGTCTTCTCCAGGTCCATGTTCACGTGGCGTACCCCAGGTTCTCGGCGATGGCCGGCATGTCGTCGCGGAGTTTGTCCAGGGCGCGGGAGGCCTGGCTGCGTACCGTGCCGCGCGAGACGCCGAGCACGCCGGCGATCTCGGCGTCGGTGAGCTGCTCGTAGTAACGCAGCACCAGCACCGCCCGCTGGCGGCGCGGCAGCCGCGTCAGCGCGTCCCACAGGCCGGAGCCCTCGTACGGGGTGTCCAGGTAGGCGCGGTCGGGCGGCTCCGAGGTGACGTGTTCACGCCTGCGCCTGCGCCAGGTGTTGATGTGCACCCGGGTCATCGTGGTGCGGACGTAGCTCTCCGGGTCGCCCTTGCCCCTGACCCGGTCCCAGCTGCCCCGCAGCCTGACCAGGGCCTCCTGCACCAGGTCGGCGGCGTCGTGCGGGTTGCCGGTCAACACGTAGCCGTACCTGAGCAGCACGTCCACCCGTTCGGTGACGAACTGCTCGAACAGCGCTTCGTCCTGCACACCCATAGCCTCCTCCGTCATCCCGACTAAGACGGAGGAAGCGGGTGAACTGTTGCACGCGCCGGGAGGTTATGCCGCGAATCCCCGGTCGGCCAGCACCTCCCTGATCACGTGCCGGGCGCTGGCGGCCAGCCTGGGGTTGGTCTCGCGGTAGTACGGGAGCTGGATGAGCGCGATCGACAGCGCCCAGCCCCGGCCGCGCGCCCACTCGTCGTCGTCGGCGCCGACGCCCTCGCGGAAGGCGTCGCGGGCGGCGGCGGGCAGCAGGTTCCAGGCCGGGAACAGGTCGACGCTGGGGTCGCCCACCCCGGCCGCGCCGAAGTCGATCACGGCGCTGAGCCGGCCGCCGGCGAGCAGCACGTTGCCGGGCGACAGGTCGCCGTGCATCCAGGCCGGCGGCCCCTCGCGCTCGGGGATGCGCAACGCGGCCTCCCAGACGGCCGTCACCGCGTCGGTGTCGACGAGCCCGCGCAACTGGGCGATGGCCGCGCGCGTGGGCTGGTCGCGATCGGCCAGGGGCACGCCGCGCCCGGCCGGCGGGCCGTCGGCCGGGTCGATCTCCCGCAGCGCGACGACGAACCCGGCCAGTTCCTTGGCCAGCGAGACGGGTTCCGCCAGGTGGCCCGCGACCGGGTTGACGCCGTCGAGCCAGCGCACGACCGTCCAGTCCCATGCGTAGCCCGCGCCAGGACGTCCGCGGCCCACCGGGACGGGCAGCTCCACCGGCAGGCGCGGGGCCAGCCACGGCACCCATCGCTGCTCCAGCGCGACGGCGTCCACCGCCCAGGCGATGCGGGGCAGGCGCACGGCCAGGTCGTCGCCGAGCCGGAACATGGCGTTGTCGGTGCCGGAGGAGTCGACCCGCTCGGCGGGCAGCCCGGCCCACTGCGGGAACTGCTCGGCGACGAGCCGCCGCACGAGGGGCACGTCGATGTCCGGCTCGCCCTCGTGCATCTTGCCTGCGCGCATGTCCGCCCTTCAGTAAAGGAGGTGGGAACTCCCATCCCATCGCCGGGGCGGCCGGCCTGTCGACTCATTTTCCGTTCGGCTCATTTTCCGTCGAGCGGGTCGTGGAGGGCGTCGCGCAGGCTCGCGACCGCCTCGGCGACCCGGTCCAGCGGCGGCTCGTCCGGCAGGCGGCCCAGCTCCCCCGGCTCGCGGCCGGCCTTGGACCGGTCGGCGATCGTCTCCAGCGCGCGCACCACGGCTTCGACGTCGTCGCGGGCCGGCACGTGGCCGCCGTGCCCGGCCCGGGCCGCCGCCGCGGCGGTCTCGTCGATCACCCGTCTGGCCGCCACGATCGCCGGCCACCAGGTGGTGACCGCCCTGCTCACGGCCGGGGGCTCGGCGATCGCCCGCTGGAACACGGTACGCAGGTCGGCCACCGCGTCGTAGGCGCTCTTGCGTGCCCGTCCGCGGTCGGGCTCGCGTACGTCGAACGCCCCGCGCAGGTAATCGGCGACGGCACGCACCGCGTCGGCGAACCGCGGCCCGACCGGCGCGTGCCAGCTGCTCGGCCACGGCAGATACCCCAGCACCAGGACGATCGCGCAGCCCACCAGCGTGTCGGCCAGCCTGACCAGGGCCAGCCCGGCGTCACCGCCGGCCAGCAGGTCCACCTGCAACACCACCAGCGGCGTCTGGAACGTCGCCATCAGCCCCCAGTTGCGCTGCATCCCGTACGGCATGAGCAGCGCGAACAGCGCCATCGGCACCAGCACGGCCGGCCCCTTGGGCAGCGTGGCCAGCAGCACCGAGCCGATCAGCGCGCCCGCCACGGTGCCCGCCCCGCGCTGCACGGCCCGCGCGAACACCGAGCCGAAGTCCGGTTTGAGCACCAGCGCCACGGTCAGCGGCACCCAGTACGAGCGTTGCAGCCCGGAGACCTGCATGACCGTGCCCGCCACGCCCATGCAGAGCGTGAGGCGGGTGGTGTAGACGCGGGTGAGGTTGCCGTAGCGGACGTGGTCCCACGCCTTGGCGATCCAGTGCCGCCGCGCGGCCGGCTCCAGGATCACCTGGCCCTCCTCGACGCGTGCCCCGGTGACCAGCTCGACCGCGCCCTTGGCGGCGCTGCGCAGGGCCCGCAGGCTGGAGGTGTCGTCGTCGCCGGTCTCCGGCAGGTGCGGCCTGGCCTTACCGCCGGCCAGGCAGTGCGCGATCCTGGACATCAGGAGTGCGTACTCGCCGGGCGGCCTGACGCCTTCCTGGCGCAGCGCGAGCACCGCGTTCTTGATCAGGCTGGCCTGCTGGAGCAGCGCGACCAGGCGGTTGCGCTTGAGGTCCGGGCCCAGCGCGGACGACCGGGCGCTGAGCACCGCGTCATAGGCGTCCTTCCCGGCGTTCAGGTACGCCTGCACCCGGTCCTCGTCCGGTGACTGCATGAGGTGCGCCAGGGACCGGTACACACCCGCGACCAGCGTGCTCTCCGGCGCTCGCGGCCGTACCGGCCAGGCGGCGATGGCCAGCACCAGCGCGAACGACGCGCCGGCCAGGAACAGCAGCGCGCCCGGCCAGGGGCTGACCGGCACCGGCATGCCGAGGCCGAGCACGGTGACGACGAGCAGTTGCAGCCCGATGACCGAGCCGACGTCGCCGGCCGTGCTGACCAGCGCGGCGACCACGGAGACGGCCATCAGCACGAGCACCGGCCCCCAGCCGGGCCCCGCGAACAGCCGGCCGAGCAGGAACCCGGTCGCTCCGGCCAGCGCCGCGGCACCCATCCGGAGCAGCCGCACCCGGTACGGGCCGGATTTGTCGGACATCGAGGCGTTGAGCGCCCCCATGGACGGCACCACCCCGGCCACCAGCCTGCCGGTGAGCAGCCCGGCCACCATCGGCGCCACCGTCGACACGGACGTGCGGATCATCCGCGGCCAGTCGGGGGCGGCCGGCGCCGGGCGCACGGCCTCGACCAGCCAGCCGGGTGCGTAACGCCGGACCACGAATCAGCCGGACCTGGGCCTGATGGATCCCATGCCGAACGTTTGCCCTGGCCACGGCCCCGTTACGACCGCGGCGGAGCCAAGGGGCGGCCAAGACGCCGCCCCCGGCGCTCCTACGTCATCGCTGGATGGGGGCCACCACGACCTCGACCCGCTGGAACTCCTTGATGTCGGAGTAGCCGGTGGAGGCCATCGTCCGCTTCAGCGCGCCCATCAGGTTCATCGACCCGTCGGCCACGCTGGACGGGCCGTGCAGGATCTGCTCCAGCGTGCCCACCGTGCCGAACGCCACGCGGCGCCCGCGCGGCAGGTCGGGGTGGTGCGCCTCGGAGCCCCAGTGGAACCCGTGACCCGGCGCCTCCACGGCCCTGGCCAGCGGCGATCCGACCATCACCGCGTCGGCGCCGCAGGCGATGGCCTTGGCGATGTCGCCGGAGGTGCCCATGCCGCCGTCGGCGATCACGTGGACGTAGCGGCCGCCCGATTCGTCCATGTAGTCGCGGCGGGCCGCGGCCACGTCGGAGATGGCCGTGGCCATCGGCACCGCCACGCCGAGCACGTTGCGGGTGGTGTGCGAGGCGCCGCCGCCGAAGCCGACCAGCACGCCGGCCGCGCCGGTGCGCATGAGGTGCAGCGCGGCGGTGTAGGTGGCGCAGCCGCCCACGATGACGGGCACGTCGAGCTCGTAGATGAACTGCTTGAGGTTCAGCGGCTCGGCCCGGCCGGAGACGTGCTCGGCCGAGACCGTGGTGCCCCGGATGACGAAGATGTCGACGCCCGCGTCGATGACCGCCTTGTGGTACTGGACGGTGCGCTGCGGCGACAGCCGGACGGCGGTGGTGACGCCGGAGGCCCGGATCTCCTCGATGCGGCGGCCGATCAGCTCTTCCTTGATCGGCGCCGCGTAGATCTCCTGCAGCCGCTTGGTGGCCGCCGCGGTGTCGAGCTGGGCGCACTCCTCCAGCAGCGGCCGCGGGTCTTCGTACCTGGTCCAGAGTCCTTCGAGGTCGAGCGGGGCCAGACCGCCGAGCCGCCCGATCTCGATGGCGGTGGCGGGCGAGACGACGCTGTCCATGGGGGCGACCACGACGGGCAGCTCGAAGCGGTAGGCGTCGATCTGCCAGGAGATCGAGACCTCCTCCGGGTCACGGGTACGCCGCGAGGGCACGAGGCCGATCTCGTCGAGTGCGTAGGCGCGGCGCCCGGTCTTGCCCCGGCCGATCTCCACCTGCTGAGTCATGAACTCTTACCTTCTGTGATAGTTCGGAGCTTCCACGGTCATCTGGATGTCGTGGGGGTGGCTCTCCTTGAGGCCCGCTGCCGTGATCGGCATGAGCTCGCAGTCGGTGTGCATCTGGGAGATCGTCCGGCAGCCGGCGTACCACATGCCCTGGCGCAGCCCGCCGACGAGCTGGTGCGCGACGGCGGCGACGGGGCCGCGGTAGGGCACCTGGCCCTCGATGCCCTCGGGGATGTACTTGTCCTCGCCGCCGACCTCGGCCTGCGCGTAGCGGTCCTTGCTGAAGGAGGTGCCGCCGCGCTCGCGGTTGCGCACCGCGCCGAGCGAGCCCATGCCGCGGTACGACTTGAACTGCTTGCCGTTGATGAAGATCAGCTCGCCGGGCGACTCTTCGCAGCCGGCCAGCAGGGAGCCGAGCATGACCGTGTCGGCGCCGGCCGCGATGGCCTTGACGATGTCGCCGGAGTACTGCAGGCCGCCGTCGCCGATGACCGGGACCCCGGCCGGGCGGCAGGCCAGCGACGCCTGGTAGATCGCGGTGACCTGCGGCGCGCCGACGCCGGCCACGACGCGGGTGGTGCAGATGGAGCCGGGGCCCACGCCCACCTTGACGGCGTCGGCGCCCGCGTCGACCAGCATCTGGGCGCCGGCCCTGGTGGCGATGTTGCCGCCGATGACGTCGACCCTGCTGTTCGCCTTGACCTTGGCGATCATCTCGGCCAGGCCCTTGGAGTGGCCGTGCGCCACGTCGACGACGACGACGTCGACGCCGGCCTCGATCAGCGCCTTGGCCCGCAGTTCCGCGTCGCCGCCGACGCCCACGGCCGCGCCCACGACCAGGCGGCCGTCGGCGTCCTTGGTGGACAGGGGGTACTGCTCGCTCTTGGTGAAGTCTTTCACCGTGATCAGGCCGCGCAGCTTGCCCTCGGCGTCGACCAGCGGCAGCTTCTCGATCTTGTTCTGCCGCAGCAGCGCGAACGCCTCGTCACGCGACACCCCGACCGGGGCGGTGACCAGCGGCATCTTGGTCATGACCTCGCGCACGGGCCGCGACTGGTCGGTCTCGAAGCGCATGTCGCGGTTGGTCACGATGCCGACGAGCGTGCCGGCCACGTCGGTGACGGGCACGCCGGAGATCCGGTACGTGCCGCACAGCCGCTCGACGTCGGCCAGGGTGTCGTCGGGGCTGCAGGTGACCGGGTTGGTCACCATGCCGGCCTCGGACCGCTTGACCAGATCGACCTGCTGGGCCTGCTCCTCGACCGACAGGTTGCGGTGCAGGACGCCGATGCCGCCCTGCCTGGCCATGGCCACGGCCATGCGGGCCTCGGTGACGGTGTCCATCGCCGCGGACATCAGCGGGATGGACAGCGTGATGTTGCGCGACAGCCGTGAGCGGGTGTCGGCGTCGCCGGGTTGCAGATCTGAATATCCGGGCACCAACAGCACGTCGTCGAAGGTCAAACCCATCTCGGTGAACTTGGACATGCTGCGGCCCCCTCCTGCCGTTGCGCTGATGGCGACAAGTCTAGGGCCTGGCTCCAAAACGAACGGATGCCGGGAGGACGATGACCCCCACGGTCCGTCGTACTCCCGGCATCGTCCCGCTGCCGCCGGTCTGCCGGACGACAACGAAAAGTGCCGGGGGACGCGACGGTCGGTGATTCCGTCGCGTCCCCCGGCCACCGGCATCCGGGGGTGACACGCCTGGCGCCACCGAACCCCCCTCCGCGTCCTGATGGCTCAGTGTGCCGCCGCCCTTGCTGGATGCCGACGCTAGGTAAAGCCTGCGTTACTCAGCGGAACATCGCAATGTGAAAACGTGCAACTGCACGAAGCTGCACATCTCGCGAGCCAGTCCGGTGAACGCCCGGACAAGCGTGCGATGCCGGGTTATTCTCACGGCACGCCCGTGTCCCCCCTACGGAGCTGCCCATATGCGTGATGAGCCCAGTACCGTGGCCGACCCTTTTGAGACGCTGGGCCTCGATCCTGCCCAGACCGCGCTCTACGCCGCGGTGCTGCGTCTGCACCGGGCCACGCGTACGGAGCTGGCCCAGGCCATGAACGGCTCGGTCGAGAGCATCGGCCGTCAGCTCGATGACCTGGTCAAACTCGGCGTGGTCGAGGAGCAGTCCGGCCAGTACCTGGCCAGGCATCCGGCGGCGGCGCTGGGCAAGGTGATCGCCAGGCGGCTCGAGCGGCTGGCCGAGGAGAGCCGCAGGATCGACTCCGCGCTCGGGTCGATCCGCGGGCTGATCCGCGACTATGACGCCGGCCGCGATTTTCAGGACGGGCCATTCACCGTCGAACTGGTGAGCGGGGCCGACGTGCTCTACGAGAGTGTCGTCGGCATAGCGCTGCAATCCCCGCCTATGACGTTACTGACCGCAGTTCCCGACGAACGCACCATGACCGACTTTGTGCGTAAATTTGCGGACCCATGGATTGATGCGCAGAAACGGAAACTCCTGACCGTTCATGCGATCATTCCGGTTTCCACGCTGCCGCAACCGGGAGTGCGCGACCAGCTCGGCCGGCTGATCGAGACCGGGGGTCAGGTGCGCACGCTCGACCGGGTGCCGAGCTGGTTCATGGCCGCCGGCCCCGACACCGCGGGCCTGCCCGCCGCCTGGGGCGGCAACCTGCCCGACCACGCCTACAACTTCTATCTGGTCCGCACGCCGCTCGTGGTGGGCGTGCTCAGGTCGCTGTTCCTGGAGCTGTGGGGCCGGGCCGTGCCCCTGCCGTGGGGCCGCCGCGGCGACGGCATGGTGCAGGTGCTGCGGCTGGCGGCGCAGGGCATGTGCGACGACTCGATCGCCAGGCAGCTCGGCGTCTCGGTGCGCACGGTGCGCGCCAGGTTCGCCGACGCGATGGCCGAGCTGGGCGCGCAGTCGCGCTTCCACGCCGGCGTGGAGGCCGCCAGGCGCGGCTGGCTGAGCTAATACCCACCGCTGGGGCCGCTTCGGTCATATGGTGGGAAGGTGCTGGAAGACGTCCCCCGCGACCCGTTCGCGGACGACCCGAACGACCCTTCCTCGGCGATGGGCGCACTCGACGACGCCGAACCGCTCACCGCGGCCGAGCGCGACGAGGCCATCACCGACCTGGCCGACGTCGAGGTCTTTCGCTCCCTGCTGGAACCGCAGGGGGTGCTGGGCCTCGTACTCGACTGCCCGGAATGCGGCGAGCAGCACTTCTTCGACTGGGAGCTGCTGCGCGGCAACCTTCGCCAGATGATCGAGAAAGGCCAGCCGCAGGTTCACGAGCCGGCCTTCCACCCTGACCCGGCCGACTACGTCAGCTGGGAGTACGCCAGAGGCTACGTCGACGGTGTCATCGACACCGAGGAACGCCGCTGATCGAGCTCGGCGACGTCATCGTGCAGCGCGGCCAGCAGCCGCGCGGCGGGATCGCCGGGATCGGGCAGCTCTCCGCGACCGAGCGCATCGAGGAGCGCGTCGGTCTCTTCCTCTGGCGTCAAGCCGACTCCAGCTCGGCCATCTGCCGCAGCCTGGCCAGCGCCCGATGCTGGGCGACGCGAACGGCACCTGGTGACATGCCCAGTACATTACCGGTCTCCTCGGCCGACAGGCCCGACACCACCCGCAACAGCAGCAACTCGCGCTGGTTGTCGGGGAGCCTGGCCAGCAGCCTGCGGGCGTGCTCCACCTCGATGTAGCGGACCACCGTCTCCTCGGGCCCCGGGCCGTCGTCGGGCCCGTCGGGCAGGTCCTGGGTGGGCACGGCCGAGCGCACCGAGCTGCGCAGCGCGTCGGCCACCTTGTGCGAGGCGATCCCGAACACGAACGAGGCGAACGGCCGCCCCATGTCACGGTACCGGGGCAGCGCGGACAACACCGCGATGCACACCTCCTGGGCAACGTCATCGGCAATGTGATATTGCCCGGAAACCCTGCCCAGCCGGGCGCGGCAATACCGCACCACCATCGGACGCAACTCCCCGAGCAGGGATTCGATCGCACTGCGATCTCCCTGCACGGCGAGGCTCGTCAGTTCCCTTAGGTCGGAGTCATCCGTCCGTGCCGGAAGTCTCGACGCGAGCCTTACCCCAATTTTGGCGTCGGCGACGCTTCCCTCGCTCACGATAGGCATGATGCCCGCACTGATCCGGCCTGTCGTCATGGCGAACGGCTACGGATTGGTCACATTGAAGCGACGATAACCAACAGTAATCGAGCGACCACACTAAGGCTAAACGGTCGACATAATGTTTCACCCCATAACCCAATATGCGCGACAATTGTCAGACCCCCGACGCTTAACCAGCACTTCCGGTTTACTGCAATAAACGACGACTTCCTGCACTTTCGCCCCACCAGTAACGTCCAGCCGCCGGGCCCCCGCCCCCATTACGCCCGGCCGCCGCGCATACCGGACACACCCAACCCCGCCGGGTTCCGCCCGTCCGAAACCCCGGCCGCGGGGTCAGCCGATCGCCTTGAGCACCGCGCCGGCGATCGAGCGCGGATCGACTCCGAAGTGCTCACGCTCGACGCCTCCCACGCCCCCTGCTCGACCGGGCCGTCGAGGAGGGCTCGCAGCCGGACCAGGTCCGCCACGCCGTCGCCTTCCACCGCGAGATCGTCGCCGCCTCGGGCAACGGCGTGCTGCTGTCGGTCTGGGAGTCGCTGGGCATCGAGGTGTGGACGCACCTGTCGATCCGGTTGTTCCAGATGAAGCCGCACGAGCACGCCGCGGAGCACGAGCCCATCGTGGCGGCCTTCCGGCGCGGCGATCCGGACGTCGGGCGGCTCGTCCACGACCACGTCCTCGCCTACGCCACCTGACCCAGGCCCCTGACCCCATCGGCCCGCCCGCGCTCCGGGAGGGGCCGGCAACGCGAAACGGCCCGCACCGAAGAGGTGCGGGCCGTCGTACTGCGTGAACCAGGCGTGATCAGTGCCCGTGGCCGTGGCCGTGACCGCCGCCGGCGGCCGGGGCCTCCTCCTCGGGCTTGTCCACGACGAGAGCCTCGGTCGTGAGCAGCATGCCCGCGATCGAAGCGGCGTTCTGGACGGCCGAGCGGGTGACCTTGACCGGGTCGATGACGCCCTGGGCGATCAGGTCGCCGTACTCGCCGGTGGCGGCGTTGAGGCCGTGGCCGGCCTGCAGCTCCGCGACCTTGTGGGTCACGACGTAACCCTCGAGGCCGGCGTTCTCGGCGATCCAGCGGGCCGGCTCGACCAGCGCGCGGCGCACGACGCCGACACCGGTGGCCTCGTCGCCGGTCAGGCCGAGGTCGTCGAGCTCCTTGCCGACGTGGATCAGGGCCGAGCCACCGCCGGAGACGATGCCCTCCTCGATCGCGGCGCGCGTCGCGGAGATCGCGTCCTCGAGGCGGTGCTTCTTCTCCTTCAGCTCCACCTCGGTGGCGGCGCCGACGCGCAGCACGCACACACCGCCGGCGAGCTTGGCCAGGCGCTCCTGCAGCTTCTCGCGGTCCCAGTCGGAGTCGGACTGCTCGATGGCAATCTTGATCTCCTTGACGCGGTCCTCGATGGCCTGCGCGTCGCCGGCGCCGTCGACGATGGTGGTGGCGTCCTTGGTGACGACCACGCGGCGGGCGGTGCCGAGCACCTCGAGGCCGACGTGCTCGAGCTTGAGGCCGACCTCCTCGCTGACGACCTGGCCGCCGGTGAGGATGGCCATGTCCTGCAGCATCGCCTTGCGGCGGTCACCGAAGCCCGGGGCCTTGACGGCCACGGAGGTGAAGGTGCCGCGGATCTTGTTGGTGACCAGGACGGCCAGGGCCTCGCCCTCGACGTCCTCGGCGACCACGAGCAGCGGCTTCTTGGTCTGGGCGATCTTCTCCAGCAGCGGCAGGAAGTCCGCGATGGAGGAGACCTTGCCCTGGGTGAGCAGGATGTAGGCGTCCTCCAGGACGGCCTCCATGCGCTCGGGGTCGGTCACCATGTAGGCCGACAGGTAGCCCTTGTCGAACTGCATGCCCTCGGTGAACTCGAGCTCCATGCCCATGGCGTTGGACTCTTCGACGGTGAGGACACCGTCCTTGCCCACCTTGTCGAACGCCTCGGCGATCAGCTCGCCGATCTTGGCGTCCTGCGCGGAGATCGTCGCAACGTTGGCGATCTCCTTCTTGTCGCCGACCTCACGGGCGCTGGCGAGCAGCTTGTCGCTGATCTCCTTGGCGGCCTTGTCGATGCCGCGCTTGAGCGACAGCGGCGAGGCGCCGGCGGCCACGTTGCGCAGACCCTCGCGGACCATCGCCTGGGCCAGGACGGTCGCCGTGGTGGTGCCGTCGCCCGCGATGTCGTTGGTCTTGGTGGCAACTTCCTTGGCGAGCTGGGCGCCGAGGTTCTCGTAGCGCTCCTCCAGCTCGATCTCACGAGCGATGGTGACACCGTCGTTCGTGATCGTCGGCGCACCGAACTTCTTGTCGATGACGACGTTGCGGCCGCGCGGGCCGAGGGTTACCTTCACGGCGTCCGCGAGGGCGTTGACGCCACGCTCAAGAGCGCGGCGGGCGTCCTCGTTGAACTCCAGGATTTTCGCCATTAGCTGAGAGTCCTCTCCTAGCGTCGAAAGCCCCGGCCGCTGCTGAGAGCGCCCGGGGCCCGACACACCGGCTTACTTCTCGATGATCGCGAGAACGTCGCGGGCGGAGAGCACGAGGTACTCCTCGCCGCCGTACTTGACCTCGGTGCCGCCGTACTTGCTGTAGAGGACGATGTCGCCCTCGGAGACGTCGAGCGGAATGCGCTTGTCGCCGTCCTCGTCCCAGTTGCCCGGGCCAACCGCGAGGACGCGCCCCTCCTGGGGCTTCTCCTTGGCGGTGTCAGGGATGACGAGACCGGAAGCGGTCGTCTGCTCGGCCTCAAGCGGCTGAACCACGATGCGGTCGCCGAGCGGCTTAACGGGAACCTTGGTGGCGGTCGTCACGATCGGACCTCCCCTTCAGATTTGAATGATCTAGAAGAGGCGACCAGCGGGGCCTGCCGTCGCGGGTGTCAGACCTGCCTCGTCGCACGTTGGCACTCTCAAGGGGAGAGTGCCAACAGGAAACATATGCAAGAGGGGCTTGACAGTCAACACGAACGCGTCTGCTCAGAGCGATCAGATGTAAGAGCCCGTCACGAGGTCGTCGAGGATGCCCGCCCTGCTAGGCTGCCAGGCCAGCTCTTCGCGGGTGCGCCCGGCCCCGACCCGCTGGCTCAGCGCCAGCGCCTGCGCGAATCCCTCGCCGAACACCTGGGCCGCCTCGGCCAGCGGCCACGGCTCGGCCGCCACCCGCACGCCGGCCGACTTCGCGGCGGCCTCGGCCACGTCGGGGACCGGCAGCACCTCGCTGATCCCGTGATAGACGCTCGCCCCGCCCTTCTCCACCACGGTCACGATCAGCTCGGCCAAGTCTTCCACGTGCACGAACGTCCAGGTCGGCGCCTCGCCGCCGGCGGTCACGTAAACGCCGACGCCGCGCTGCGCGGCCTGGGCGCGCAGGATCGCCGGGATGCCCGCGCCGCGCCCGTGCACGACGCCGGGCCTGACCACGCTGCCGCCGGCGTCCAGCACCAAGCGCTCCACCTCGGGACGGTAGGCCACCAGCGGGATCGGGTCGGCCGGGCTGTCCTCGTCGCCGTCCTGGGTCGCGCCGAGCACCCAGACGCCGCTGACGTAGACGACCTTCTTGCCCGATCCCGCCAGCGTGCCGATGACGGCCAGGTCCAGCTCCCTGTCGCCGGTGAGCTGGCCGGCGTGCACGATCGCGTCGACGTCGTCCGTGAGCGCCGCGGCCACGCTCGCCTGGTCGGACAGGTCGCCGTACCGCTCGTCCGCCACGTCGGGCAGCCGTTCGCCGCCGTCGGCCGGCCTCCTGACGAACGCCGCCACCTCGTGCCCCTGCTCCGCGAGCCGTTCCCGCACCACGCCGCCGATGTAACCGGTCGCGCCGAACACCAGTACCTTCATCGTTCCCACCTCAAAAACTTCGACATCGAACATTTTGACGCGAGGAACGCTAGCGCACCCGAACCAACATTTCAACATCGAAGCTTTGGTAACGTGGACGGCATGACCGACGCGGTGGACGAGATATTCCAGCAGTGGGAACGCATCCGCCCCGGCGTGGACGTCTCCCCCATGGGCGTCGTCGGCCGCGTGTCGCGCGCCTCACGCCTGCTCGAACGCGGCGTGAAGGAGTTCCTGGCCGCGCAGGGGCTGGAGGCCTGGGAGTTCGACATGCTCGCCACCCTGCTCAGGAGCGGCGAGAGCGCCACCATGTGCATGAAGGACCTGTCGGCCGCGGCCATGGTCAGCCCTGGCGCGCTCACCAACCGCATGGACCACCTGGTCGACCGCGGCCTGGTCACCCGGCGGCCGGCGCCGGGCAACCGGCGGATGATCCTGGTCGCGCTCACCGACGAGGGCCGGCGGGTGACCGACGAGGTGCTCGAAGGGCACCTGGACAACGAGAGCCGCCTGCTGTCCGCGCTCACCGCCGAAGACCGCGACACGCTCGCCGCGCTCCTGCGCAAGCTCCTGATCTCGCTGGGCGACACCTCGCTGAGCCCGTGACCCCTGGCGGCCGCTCTTCGGCGAGGCGCTAACGTCGTACGACGTGGACCTCGACGCCTTCCAAGAGCTGCTGACCCCGCGAGGCCGGCAGGCGCTGGCGGAGGCCGGGGAACTGGTGGGCGCCGATCCCGTCGCCGCCGCCACCAGGCTGCGCAAGAGCTACGACGCCGCGCTCACCTCGGCCGCGCTCACCCAGGCCGGGCTCAGGGAGCGGGCCAGGGTCAAGTTCGGCGCCGACGCCGCTCACATGTTCTTCACCCCGCACGGACTGGAGCAGTCCACCAGGTCGGAGGTCGCCGAGCACCGCGCCCGCCGCCTGCTCGCCGGGGAAGGCGCCCAAGGCGCCGGGGAAGACGCGCAAGGCGTGGCGGAGGATCCGGCCCCGCGCGTCGCCGACGCCTGCTGCGGGATCGGTGGCGACCTGCTCGCCCTGGCCAGGGCCGGGTGCACGGTTCACGCCGTGGACCTCGACCCGCTGACCGTGGCCGTCGCCCGGGCCAACGCGGCCGCGCTCGGCCTGTCCGACCGGGTCACGGTGACGGTGGCCGACGCGGCGACGGTCCCGCCCGAGGACTACGACGTGCTGTTCGCCGACCCGGCCCGCAGGAGCGCCAGGGGCAGGACGTTCGACCCGATGGCCTACTCACCGCCGTGGCCGGTGGTGCTCGACCTGGTCGCGCGGGCACGGCGGGCCTGTCTCAAGGTCGCGCCAGGCATCCCGTACGAGTTCGTCCCGGCGGGCGCGGAGGCCGAGTGGGTGTCGTACAAGGGGGAGGTCAAGGAGGCGACGATCTGGACGGGCACGGGCGCCACGCCCCTGCCGGGTGAGAGCATCGCGCGCCGCGCCACCCTGCTGCCCGGCGGCCACACGCTGACCGCCACCGGGGCGCAGGCGCCGGTGGGGCCGGTCGGCCGCTACGTCTACGAGCCCGACGGCGCCGCCATCCGGGCCCACCTGGTCGGCGAGGTGGCCGAGCTGGTCGGCGGCCGGCTGGCCGACCCGATGATCGCCTACATCACCGGCGACGACGCGGTGGACACCCCGTGGGCCACTCGCTATGAAATAGCGGACGTTCTCCCTTTCTCCCTGAAAAAGCTCCGCTCAGCACTCCGAGAGCGACAAGTCGGCAATGTCACCATCAAGAAGCGCGGCTCCGCGCTCGACATCGAACGCCTGCGCACAGATCTGCGACTTTCCGGTGACAACTCCGCAGTCGTCATCTTGACTCGCATTCTCGATAAACCATCGGTTCTCATCTGCCACCCGCTCTCACCAGCCTGAAGAGCAAATCCGGTCATTTTCCCGTCAATCGCGATCTTTCAAATCGCCGCTGACGGACCATGATCAAGAGGCTAAGGTGAACGGGCGGGAGTTCTCCCCCCTTCAGCGGTTAGCCGCGTTCTCGCTCTTTCATTTGCAAACCGGACCTATCCCCACCGCTGCGCGGCAGACCGTCGGCGAGTCGAAGGAGCTATCGGTGGACCATTCCAACCACACCCTTCTGCAACCGAACGGCCACAGCGCCGTCTCGGAGAGGATGCGAGACCTGCTCGCGCGTGCCGCCCAGGACCACGTGTACGAGCAGCGCACGCAGGGGGCCGTGCTCGACGAGATCCGCCAGCGGCTCGAAGGCATGGAGTGGCTGCTCCGCGAGGTACGCGAACGTGAGCTGGGCGGTCTGTCCGGCACGCTGGAGAGCGTGAACGGGCGGCTCGACGAGATCGCCGCCAAACCGCCGATGTGGGCCGAGGGCCTGGCCCAGCACGTCGAGGCGGTGCGCGACCACGTCGACGCCGTGGGCGAGCAGATCGGCGCCATCGACGCCCGGGTCGAGTCGGTGGGCAAGCGGGTCACGCCCGTCGACGAGCTGCCGAGCCTCTGGGCCGACCTGAGCACGGTCGGCGAGAGCGTCGAAGAAGCGCTCAAACGCCTGCAGACCGTGCTCGACACCACCGACGGCATCACCAGCGGCATGTCCGACTTCGCGGCCAAGCTGACCGTGCTCAACTCCAGCATGGAGGCCGCAGCGAGCCGCTTCACCAGGCTCGACAAGTCGCTGGCCGACCTGACCGCGCGCACCGACCGGGTCGAGTCGGTGGTCAGCGACCTGTCCGGCGGCCTCGACGAGCGGCTGGCCGGCGCGGCCGAGCAGATGAGCGGCAAGGTCGAGGCGGCCGAGCAGCGCCTGTCCGCCCGGCTCGACGAGAGCGACCAGCACCTGGCCGCCCGCCTGACCGAGTCCGGCGAGCGCCTGACCGCCAGGCTCGACGAGACCGACGACCGCCTCACCACCCGCCTGGCCGAGACCGACGAACGTCTCACCGGCCGCCTGGCCGAGACCGACGAGCGCCTGACCGCCCGTCTGGCCGAGACCGACGAGCGCCTCACCGCCCGCCTGACCGAGAGCGACGAGCTGCTGACCACCAGGCTCGACGACGCCGAGCAGCGCCTGGCCGGCCGCCTCGACGGCGTCGACAGCCGCATCGACCGGGTCGACGGCCGGCTGATCGCCGTCGACGCCAAGCTCACCAGCGTCGACGGCCACATCGAGACCGCCGACGAATGCCTGGCCGACATCGACACCAGGCTCGACGGCCTCGACGGCCGGATGAACGGCGTCGACAAGCGCCTGACCTCGGTCGACGACCGGCTCGGCACCGTCGACCAGCGGCTGACGTCCGTCGACGGCCGGCTCGGCACGGTCGACCAGCGGATGGGCGGCGTGGAGAGCCACCTGAGCCGCCACGACGAGCGCTTCGACACCCTCGACACCCACAGCGCCGCGCTCGACGAGCGGGTGGCCGCCACCGGCCAGCAGCTCACCGCGTCCGCCAACCGCAACGAGGCCAGGTTCAACAACCTCGACAACCACTTCGAGTCGCTGGACGAGCGGCTGGGCGAGGCGGAAGAGCACCTGGCCGGCCGCTTCGACACCCAGCTCGGCGGCCTGAGCGCCAAGGCCGAGCG
Organism: Nonomuraea antri; assembly: GCF_013283785.1. Classification (GTDB taxonomy): domain Bacteria; phylum Actinomycetota; class Actinomycetes; order Streptosporangiales; family Streptosporangiaceae; genus Nonomuraea; species Nonomuraea antri. The sequence continues at coordinate 25,893 of NZ_JABCPZ010000038.1, read as the reverse complement.
GGCCGCCGAGCAGCTCGAATCCGTCGACGACCGGGTCGAGGCGGTCAACCAGCGCATCGGCCAGCTCCCGGCCACCCTGGCCATCTCCGAGCGCATCGGCGAGCTGCTGCGTTCGCAGGGCAGCGACCACGCCGAGCGGCTGACCGCCGCCGAGACCGCGCTCACCGAGCTGGTGCGGGCCCGTCCCGACCGTGAGGAGCTGAGCGAGGCGCTGGGCGGCATCGTGCAGCCGGCCACCGAAGACCTCACCAAGCGGCTCGCCGCGCTCGAGGAGACCATGCTGGCGCTGGCTGAGGCCCTGCTGCGGCCCTCGCGTGCCAAGGAGTAGCCCGTCGGGAACAAGGGCCGGCTGCGAAGGGGTGTGCGCCACTTCACAGCCGGCCTTGTCACATCCGCGGCAGCACGGCCGTCCGTGTCTCAGCAAGTCCGACGATGAGGACGGAGAGCCCGAACATGTTCATCAAGATCACAGTCGTGGTGTCGGCCGCGACGATGCTGATCACCGGCGTGTGGATGCGCATCGACCCGGCGAGTTTCGCCGACTGGGCCAACTGGCCCAACCATGAGCATTTCCTGCACGACGCCGGCGTCTTCCAGATCGGCATCGGCCTGATGATGTTGTTCGCGCTGTGGTGGCGAGACGTGATCGCGGTCGTCCTGGCCGGGTTCGTCTTCACCAACAGCTTCCACGCCGTCAACCACCTGCTCGACCGGCACCTGGGCGGCCGTGACTCCGACTGGTGGCAGCTCGCCCTGTTCTCGCTGCTGGCCGCCGCCGGGCTGGCGTACCGGCTGCGTGCCGTGCGGCGGAGGAGGCGGCAGGCGTGAGGGTGCTGCTGGCGGGAGCCACAGGAACGCTGGGCACGGAGCTGGTCGGCCAATTGCTCGCCGCGGGGCACGAGGTGCTGGGCATCACGCGCTCGCCCGCGGGCGCGGCGAAGCTCGCCCAGGCGGGCGCGCAGGCCGTGCTCGCCGACCTGATGGACCGCCGGGCCCTGCTCGACGCGCTCAAGGGCCAGGAGGCCGACGCGGTCATGCACCAGGCGACCGCGATCACCTCGATGCCGCTGTTCCACCGCGACCTGTACGCCACCGACGCGCTGCGCGACCAGGGCACCGCGAACCTGGTCCAGGCGGCCGGGCTGCTCGGCGCGCGGCGCTTCGTCACCCAGTCGTTCTTCCTCGGCTACGGCTACCGCGACCACGGCCCCGGCCTGGTCACCGAGGAGCGGCCGTTCGTCCAGCGCGCCAAGGGCGGCTACGACGTGCACATGAGGTCGATGCGGGCCAACGAGGACCTGGCGCTGAACAGCCCGGGCATCGAGGGCGTGGCGCTGCGCTACGGCATGTTCTACGGCCCGGAGCCGTCCACCAGGCGGCTCATGGACCTGGCCAGGAAACGGCTGCTGCCCGCGGTCCGGCCTGCGGGCGTCGTGTCGCTGGTGCACGTCCACGACGCCGCCTCGGCCGCGGTGGCCGCGCTGAGCAGGGGGCGGGGGGCGTACAACGTGGCCGACGACGAGCCGGTGGCCTTCGACACCTGGGTCAGGGCGCTGGCCAGAGCGGCCGGCGCGCCCGCGCCGATCACGGTGCCGGCCTGGACGCTGCGGCCCATGGCCTACCTGCACGCGCTCATGGCCGGCACCACGATCCGCGTCAGCAGCGAGAAGGCCAAGCGCGAGCTGGGCTGGAGCCCGGCCTACCCGACCTACCGCGAGGGTGTGACCACGCTGGCCTGACTCACACGTGCACGGTGGTGATCGGCATCGACGAGTCGGCCGGGATCTCCAGCGTGGACGGCGTGACCCCGGCCGCGACCAGGTTCGAGCCGAGTGCGGCGACCATGGCGCCGTTGTCGGTGCACAGCCCCGGCCTGGGCACGCGCAGCCGCACCCCGGCCGCGTCGCAGCGTTCCTGGGCCAGGGCGCGCAGCCGGGAGTTGGCCGCCACGCCGCCGCCGATCAGCAGGTCGTGCACGTCGTACTTCTTGCACGCCTGCAGGGCCTTGCGGGTCAGCACGTCGACCACGGCCTCCTGGAAGGAGGCGGCCACGTCGGGCACGTGGATCGACTGGCCGGCGGCCTCGCGGGCCTCCACCCAGCGCGCCACCGCGGTCTTCAGCCCGGAGAAGGAGAAGTCGAGCGTGCCGTCGTCGAGCTTGCCGCGCGGGAACGCGACGGCCGAGCCCGAGCCCTCGCGGGCGGCCCTGTCGATGTGCGGGCCGCCCGGGAACGGCAGCCCGAGCACCCGCGCGACCTTGTCGAACGCCTCGCCGGCCGCATCGTCGACGGTGGAGCCGAGCGAGATGACGTCTTGCGCCACGTCGGGCACCAGCAGCAGCGAGGAGTGGCCGCCGGAGACCAGCATGGCGATGCACGGCTTGGGCAGCGGCCCGTGTTCGAGCTGGTCGACCGCGACGTGCGCGGCCAGGTGGTTGACGCCGTAGAGCGGCACGCCGAGGCCGAGCGCGTACGACTTGGCCGCGGCCACGCCCACCAGCAGCGCGCCGGCCAGCCCTGGACCGGCGGTGACGGCGATGGCGTCGATGTCGGAGAACCTCAGCCCGGACTCGGCCAGCGCGGCCTCGACCGTGGGGGTCATGGCCTCCAGGTGGGCGCGCGAGGCGACCTCGGGCACCACGCCGCCGTAGCGGGCGTGCTCCTCCATGCTGGACGCGATCGTGTTGGCCAGCAGCGTGTGGCCCCTGACGATGCCGATGCCCGTCTCGTCGCAGGACGTCTCGATGCCCAGGACCAGGGGTTCGTCAGCCATCAAGGCTCCTTCTCATCATGATCGCGTCGGTGCCGTCGTCGTAGTAGCGGCGGCGGGTGCCGATGTCCTCGAAGCCGAAGTGCTGGTAGACGGCGCGCGCCCGCGGGTTGTCGGCCCGGACCTCCAGGAAGATCTCCCGCGCGCCCCGCCTGCCCGCCTCGGCCAGCAGCTCGGTGAGCATCGCGCTGCCGATGCCGGTGCCCTGGTGCGCTTCGAGCACCGCGATGGTCTGCACGTCCGCCTGGTCGGCGGCGACGGCCAGGCCGGCGTAGGCCACGATCACGCCGTCGAGCTCGGCCACCACGTAGTGTCTGGTGCGCGGCTGGTCGGCCAGCTCGCCGCGCATCATGCCCTCGCTCCAGGCGTCGAGCGGGAACGTGAGCCGCTCGATCTCCATGACCACCGGCAGATCGGCCTCGGTCATCCGCCTGATCTTCACGCCGTCACCCGCTTGGGCGCTCCTGGCACCACCGCGTCGGGGCGGCGCAGGTAGATCGGCCTGGGCAGGTCGAGCGGGGCGCCCGCCGCCAGCCGCTCGGCCGCCAGCGCGGCCATGAACCCGGCGTACGGGTAGGCGGGAGCGCCGTTGGGCCCGAGCACGCGGACGGCCTCGGGGCCGGACTCCTCCGGGGCCGGCTGCCCGAGTATTTCCGCGTAAAGCGCCGCGCCCGCGCCGATCACCGGCAGCCCGTCGACCGGCACCTCGGCCGGTCGATCGACGGCGGGCCCGCCGGTCCTGGTGCGCAGGTCGGCGTAACGGGCCCAGAACACCTCTTTGCGCCGCGCGTCGGTGGCCACCAGGAACGGCTCGGTGCGGCCGCTGCCGTAGGCCACCGCGTCGAGCGTGCACATGCCGTAGGCGGGCACGCCGAGGGTGGTGGCCAGCCCCTGGGCGGTCATCAGCCCGACGCGCAGGCCGGTGTAGGGGCCGGGGCCGCTGCCCGCGACGATGGCGCTCACATCGCGCAGGGTCGCGCCGGACTCGCTCAGCACGCGTTCGATGGTGGGCGCCAGCAGCTCACCGTGGCGGCGGGCGTCGATCGTCGTCGACTCGGCGAGCACCCGCTCCCCGTCGTGGAGGGCGGCGGTGACGGCGGGCGTCGCGGTATCAAAGGCCAGGACCAGCACGACTGCTTAGCCTACCCACGCCGGACGAGCACCGCCGCCCGCTCGGGCCGATGCCTCCCCGGGATCACGCCCAGCCGGTGCGTTGTCTCAGCCATTCCAGCGCGACCACGCCCTGGGCCCGCTGGAAGGCCCGCAGCGTCGGCAGTCCGGGCGGATCGGGCTGACGCGCCTGGCGCACCAGGTAGCCGGTGACCGCGGCGACCACGGCGGTGATCGCCGGATCGGGGTCGGGCAGCAGCTCGTGCGGCGGCGGGCCGCCCTGCATGCGCACCGAGGGCAGCATGGCCACCCGGTCGAACCAGGCCGCGCCGAGCGAGGCCCACGGCCAGTCGACGACGTACACGTGGCCGTCGCGCAGCAGCAGGTTGTCGGCCCGCAGGTCGGCGTGCACGAGCGTGTCGCCGGCCGCCGCCTTCGCCCAGCCGGACTCCAGCTCGGCCAGCTCGCCCAGGTGGCGCAGCGCCCACGGGTCGAGCCCGGCGGTGTCCTCGCCGAGCAGGTTGCGCCAGCCGCGAAAGGCCCCGTCGAACGTCTCGCCGATCGTCGGGGCGTCGACGGGCGACGGGGTGAGCGCCGCGGCCATCCGGTCGAGCGCCCGCATGACCAGGTCGAGCTGCTCGCGCCGCCACGGCAGCTCGGGGTGGTCGCCCTCGACGTCCTCGAAGACCAGGGTCACCCAGCCCTCGACCTCGAAGCTGGTCAGCAACCTGGGCGCGGGCGCGGAGGCGGGCAGCGCGGCGGCGATCTTCGCCTCGGACCGGTAGATGGGCGCGGACTCGGGATTCGGCTCGGGGCCGACCGACTTCACGAACGCCCGGCGGCCGTCGGCGGTGCGCAGCCGGACCGCGGCGGCCGGCGAGAAACCGCCGGTCTGGGTGACGGCCTCGGTCACGGCCGAGCCGAGGAACTCCGCCACCCGCTCGCGGACGGCCGGATGCACCTCCTGCCACGGCACGCGTACCCCGCCCGCGGGCGGACTGCTCTCCTGGGTCATGCCATCCATCGTGCCGACGTGCGCAACCGGTTTTGTCAGGCCTTGGAGGCGTAGACGATGACGTTGTCCTCGTACTCGCCCTTGGCGTAGTCGAACTTGCCGCCGCAGGTGACGAGCTTGAGCCCGTCCTCGACGTAGACGCGCTGGGCCGGGAAGTCGTGCTTGGACACCTGCTCGACGGCGTCGACCTTGTACTCGACGACCTTGCCGTCGCTGCGTTCGACCTTGACGGTCTGGCCCTTGCGTAACTGCCTGAGCTTGTAGAAGACGGCCGGGGCGGTCTTGGTGTCGACGTGCCCGATGATCACCGACGCGCCCTTCTCGCCGGGCACGGCGCTGCCGGTGTACCAGCCGGCCACCTTCGGCTTCTCGTACGGCGGCAGCTCGACCTCGCCCGACTTGGTCAGCCCGAGCTTCATCAGCGGCGCCTCGACGTCGATCGACGGGATGTCGATGCTCTTGGGCACCACGGAGGCCGCGGCCGGGGTGGAGTTCTGCATGGTCTTGCCGAAGGCCACGAGCAGTAGCCCGGTGGCGGCGCCGGCCAGCACCACCCGTCCTGGTCGTGCCATGGTCAGGACCGGCTGCGCCGCACGATGATCAGCCCGATGCCGCCGGCCACGGCGAGCCCGATCAGCACGCCGGCCGGGCCGAACGGGATCGAGGAGCCCTCGTCCTCGGCCATGCCGTAGGTGCCGCCGCCGCCCGCTCTGGGCGCCTTGGTGGGCACCTTGGTCGGCCTGCTGGTCGGCTCGGGCTCGGCCCTGGTGACCCTGAGCACCGCGCGGCCGATGTCGTTGGTGCCGTCGCACTTGACGTCCACCTGGTAGTTGCCGCGCGGCACGGTGCCGGAGACCTGCGCCTCGCCGCGCACCCAGGGCGACGTGCCGACCCCGTTGCCGGTCGGGGTGGGCGTGGTGCCGCCCGAGGGCACCGGGTCGAGCCGGACGCCGTTGATGAACGCCTTGGACGTGGCCGTGCCGCTGTGCGCGGGCCCGCCGCCGGGCACCGGGCAGTTGGCCAGGATCCACACGCGGGAGATCGCGCCCGCGTTCACGCTGTCAGGATTGACCTCGACCCTGATGGTCGGCCGCGTCGCGGAGACGCTGGGGGTCGGGCCGCCCGTGCCGGACGGGCTGGGTGTGGATGTGCCTGACGGGCTGGCGGACGGTGTGGCCGACCCGTCCGGCGGTGTGGTTTCCGCCGAAGCGGTGCAGCCGGTGAGACCGACCATGACGATGGCACCCGCGTACGCGACTCGCCTGACCCTGAGCACCGCCGCACCCCACTTTGCCGTCCTGCACCCAAGCATCCACCAAAATTGTGGATGTCGCCCCTCCTGATACCCAGAAAATCTGGGCGAATCCCAAGCCAATGATCATGATTTACACGATCGGCCCGGTACGTCAAGGGTGCCAGCATTGCCCGGAGATACCGGCGGTTTTACTCTTCCAGCGGTTCAGACGGCGTGTCGGCCCATCGGCCGCCCACCCCGCGCAGGGTCACCACGCGGGCGTCGTCGCCCGTCTCGCGGTCGATGTGGATCTCCAGGCGGTCGTCGGCGAGCCCTTCGACCAGCCCTTCGCCCCACTCGACCACGGTCACCGACTCCTCCAGCGAGGCGTCGAGGTCGAGGTCGTCGACCTCCAGGTCGCCGCCCAGCCGGTAGGCGTCGACGTGGACCAGCGACGGCCCCTGCGTCAGCGACGGGTGCACCCGGGCGATCACGAACGTGGGCGAGGTGATCGGCCCGCGCACCTTGAGCCCTTCGGCGATGCCCTGCACCAGCGTGGTCTTGCCCGCGCCCAGCGGGCCGGACAGCACGAGCAGGTCGCCGGGGCGCAGCAGCGCGGCCAGGCGCGCGCCGTAGGCACGCATGTCGTCGGCGGTGGCGAGCCTCACGAAAGCCCCACCCTCTTGATCAGGTCCCGCAGCACGTCGTTGACCACGCCGGGACGTTCGAGCTGGATCAGGTGCGAGGTGTCGGGCACCTCGGTGAGCTGCGCCTTGGGCAGCGCGGCCGCCATGGCCTTGCTGTGCTCGGGCGGCGTCAGCCAGTCTTTCTCGCCGACCAGGATCTCGGTGGGCACCGGGTCGAGCACGTGCAGCGCCGAGAGCTTGTCGTGGTTCATCAGCGCGGGGTAGAAGTCGGCGAACACCTCGGTGGGCGTCGCGCGGATCATCGACTCGGCGAAGTCGACCAGCGTCGGGCTGACGTTCTTGGAGTCGCCGAAGCCGATGTAGCGGGTGATCAGGAAGGCGATGTCGCTGCCCGCGTGGCGGGTGCGGTCGATCAGCGCGCCCCGCTTGCCGAGCATCGACACCGTGCCTGGGGCGACCTTGTGCACGACCTTCGACACCATCGCGGGCAGGCCCAGCGTGAGCTCGGCCAGCTTGCCCGCCGAGGTGGCGATCAGGCCCACGCCGCGGATCTTGTCGCCGAACAGCTCGGGACGCCGGTCGGCCAGCGCCATGATGGTCATGCCGCCCATCGAGTGCCCGACGAGCACGCACGGGCCGGGCACGAACCGCTCGATCACCTCGGCCAGGTCGTCGCCCAGCCGGTCGATCGTGCTGTCCTCGGCGCTGACGCGCTGCGAGCGGCCGTGCGAGCGCTGGTCCCACAGCACCATGCGGACGTTCTCGCGCAGGTCCCTGCGCTGGTAGTGCCACGACTCCAGGTTCAGGCAGTAGCCGTGACACAGGACCACGGTCAGCGCGGCGTCTTCTGGCCCGTCGACCTCCACGTGCAGCGCGACCCCGTCGGAGGTGACCAGCGTGTGCTCCCTGCCGCGGAGCTCGCCGAACGGCTCGCTGGCCTCGGGGTCAGGACGCAGCCTGATCCGGCCCACCGCGTACCGCTTGGCCAGGGTCGCCGCAGCGACACCCGCCGACGCCGCTCCGACGATCGCGCCGGCGATCCCTACCTTGCGGCGTGTTGTCGTCGTCATGTCCCCGATCCTTCTCCGCTCATGCCCGCTGCCGCTCCGGGGCGAGGTCAGTAGACCCGTGGCACCCTCGAACCGATCCTGGTCACGATCTCATGCGTGATCGTGCCGAGGGTATCCGCCCATTCCTGAGCGGTCGGCTCGCCCTGGTCGCCCGGCCCGAACAGCACGACCTCGTCGCCTGGCGACAGCGGGTCGTCCCCCATGTCGATCACGAACTGGTCCATGCACACCCGGCCGGCGATCTTCCGCCGGCGGCCGCCCGCCAGCACCTCGGCCCTGCCGGTGGCGTGCCTGAGTATGCCGTCGGCGTAGCCGAGCGGGATCAGGCCGAGCGTGGTCTCGTGGTCCGTGACGTACAGGTGCCCGTACGACACCCCCGAGCCCTCGGGCACCCGCTTGACCAGCGCCACCTTCGCCACCAGCGTCATCGCCGGCCGCAGCCCGAAATCGCCCAGCTCGGGGATGGGGCTCAGGCCGTACATGGCGATGCCCGGCCTGACCAGGTCGAAACGGGCGGCGGGCACGTCGAGTATGGCGGCCGAGTTGGCCAGGTGCCTGATCACGTGGGAACCGGCGGCCCCCGCCTGCTCGGCCAGCTTCAGCGCGGTCTCGAACGTTTCGAGCTGCTGCTCGATCGCCGGATGGCGGGGAATGTCGGAGCAGGCGAAGTGCGACCACAGCCCGACGACCTCGATGACGCCTTCGGCCCGCAGTTCCATCGCCCTGGCCAGCAGCCCCGGCCAGGCGGTGGGCGGCGCGCCGCCCCTGCCCATGCCGCTGTCGGCCTCCAGGTGCACGCCGGCGGTGCGGCCGGTGGCGCGCGCGGCGGCGGCGATCTCGTCGAGCAGGCCCACCGACGACGCCGACAGCTCGACGTCGGCCAGCAGCGCGCGTTCGAGCGGCTCGCCCGGCGTGAGCAGCCAGGCCAGGACCGGCGCGGTGACGCCGGCCTCGCGCAGCGCCAGCGCCTCCCTGACGAACGCGGTGCCCAGCCTGCTCGCACCCCCTTCGAGCACGGCCTTGGCCGCGGGCACCAGCCCGTGGCCGTAGGCGTCGGCCTTGACGGCGCCCATCAGCTCGGCGCCGCCCGCCCGTTCCTTCAGCAGCGCCACGTTGTACCTGATCGCGCCCAGATCGACCCGCGCCTCGGCGGGCGTCGCCATCGGGGAGTACATCCTTCTAGTCTGTCAGCTCCCCCACGTGGTCGAGTGTGAATTACCACGCACGACCCTGATCGCGGCGGGCACGGCGGCGGCCACGCCGGCCGCGGTGAGCGGCGCGCCGTCGGCCGCGGCGCGCCCGGCCAGCCCGTGCAGGTAGGCCGCGCACGACGCCGCGTCGTAACAGCTCATGCCCTGGGCCAGCAGCGCCCCGGCCACGCCGGACAGCACGTCGCCGGTGCCGCCGGAGGCCAGCCACGGCGTGCCCGTCTCGTTGACCCGCACCGGCCGCGACTCCTCGGCCACCACCGTGGTCGAGCCCTTGAGCAGCACGGTGACGCCCATCTCCGCCGCCGCCCGGCGCGCGTGCTCCAGCCTGGCGGCCTCGATCTGGTCGCGGTCGGCCTTGATGAGCCTGGCCAGCTCGCCCGCGTGCGGCGTGATCAGCACGGGGGCGCGGCGGCGCAGCAGCGAGCGGTCCTTGGCGACCAGGCTCAGCCCGTCGGCGTCGATCAGCACTGGAACGTCGGAGCCGAGCACCCGGGCGGCCAGCTCGTGCGCCCATCGCCCGGTGCCGAGGCCGGGGCCGAGCACCCAGGCCTGCACCCGGCCGACGTGCTCGATGGACGGTTCGTCCAGCTCGGTGATGACCACTTCCGGCCAGTGCGCGCGCACCTGCGCGACGGGGTGGCTCGGGCCGGCGTAGCGGACCATGCCCGCGCCGGCCCGCAGCCCGCCGCCGACGGCCAGCACCGCGGCGCCGGTGTACAGGTCGCTGCCGGCCGCGACGCCGAGCACGCCGCGCCGGTACTTGTCGGACTCCGCGCCCGGCGTGGGCAGCAGGTCGTCGACGTCGTCGCCGGTCAGCGCCACGACGTCGGGCTCGGGCAGGTACGGGCCGAGCCCGATGTCGACCAGCTCGACGCGGCCCGCGTGCCCGGCGCCGGGATCGACCAGCAGGCCCGTCTTGTAGGCGCCCATGGTGACGGTGGTGGCCGCCACGACGGCCGCGCCGGCCACGACTCCGGTGCTCGCGTCGACGCCGCTGGGCACGTCGACCGCCACGACGGGCGCCGTCGCGTCGTTGGCGGTCCGCACGATCTCCCGGTACGGCTCGCGTAGCGCGCCCGTCGCGCCGATGCCGACCAGCCCGTCGACGACCAGGTCGGCGCGGTCGAGCTCGGCGGCGCTCGACACGCGGCCGCCGGCGGCCAGGAACGCGTTCAGCCCCGCCTCGTGGGTCCTGCTCCCGGCGAGCACCGCGCCGACCCTGGCTCCGCGCCTGGCCAGCAGGGCTCCCGCGTAGAGCGCGTCGCCGCCGTTGTCGCCGCTGCCCACCAGCAGGACGACGCGCGTGCCGTACACCTTGCCCAGCGACTGCGCGCAGACGGCGGCCAGTCCGGCGGCGGCGCGTTGCATCAGCGTGCCCTCGGGCAGCCTGGCCATCAGCGTGCGTTCAGCGCCGCGGATCTGGTCGGCGGTGTAGGCAGTGCGCATGATCCGAAGCTATCCCTCCGCGATCACATAAGCCACGGCCATGCCGCCGTCGTGGCTGAGCGAGACGTGCCAGCGCTTGACGCCGAGGCCGTAGGCCACCTCGGCCACGTTGCCCGTGACGCGCAGCTCGGGTTTGCCCAGCTCGTCGCAGCGCACCTCGGCCTCCAGGTGGCCCAGCCCATCGGGCGCGCCGAGCGCCTTGGCCACCGCCTCCTTGGCGGCGAACCTGGCCGCCAGCGAGTGCACCGGCAGATCCTTCTCCACCTCGGTGAACAGCCGCTCACGCAGATGCGGCGTGCGCGCGAGCGCCTTGCCGAAGCGGTCGATGTCCACGAGGTCCACCCCGATGCCCAGGATCATCTCCCCAGGCTACGGCCTGCGGGATCAGAACAGGCCGCGGTTCCACGGGCCCCAGATGGCGAACGAGGTGCCGCGCTTGGACTGGACGTTGACGTACAGGGTGTGCCCGCCTGGGCCGAACGTGGCGCCGGCGAACTCGGCGCCGGCGTCGCCGGGCACGGGTTCGAGCCGGCAGAAGTCGAAGATCTCCCCCGTCGTGGTGAGGCCGCGCAGGTGGTTGTGGCCGTCGCCGTCCTCGCACAGCACGAGCGTGCCCCGGTTGCTGACGGTTATGTTGTCGGGCAGGTCGAGCACGGCGGCGCGAGGCGAGGCGTAGACGAGCTTGAGCTCGTTCCCGCGCGTGTCGTAGGCCCAGACCTGGCCGCGGCCCTCGCCGAACCCCGACGGCGGCGGCTCGTCGCCCGGCGCGGCGGCGCCGCCCTGAGTGGAGACGAAGTAGATCGTGCCCCGGTGGTGCACCGCGCCTTCGAGCCGCGAGAAGATCGCCGCGCCCGCCGCCCGGCCCTGCCTGCCCACCGCCTGGACGGCCGTCTCGTTGGCCGGCCTGCCGGTGAACGACGGGTCGGGGTCGTCGACGTCCACCCAGCGCACCGGGTAGGTCCTGCCGAGCCGCTGCCGGCCGGACAGGTCGGTGCGCGGCGCGCCCTTGATCGCGAGCATCTGCAGCCTGCCGCCGTCGAGCAACCGCTCGGCCCGCATGGGGTGCTGGGGCGGCAGGTAGCGGTAGAACCCTGAGGGGAAGGCGAAGTTGTCCTCGGTCAGGTAGACCGCGCCGGACGACGGGTCGAAGGCGGCCGATTCGTGCGCGAACCGCCCGGCCGCCCTGATCGGCTCGGCGGTGGCGCGGCCGGTGAGTGGCACCTCGAAGACGTAGCCGTGCTTCTCCTTGAGCCTGGCGTTGTCCCCGCCGGAGAAGTCGTCGCCCACGTCGGGGCCGTTGACCGTCTCCTCGCAGGTCAGCCAGGCTCCCCAGGGCATCGGGCCGCCGGAGCAGTTCATCATGGTGCCGGTCAGCGAGGGCCTGCTGTCGAGCAGTTCGCCGTACCTGGTGACGCGCAGCGTGGACGTGCCGCCGCCGGCCATCGGGTCGTAGGCCCGCCGCCGGTCGCCGAACGCCCCGACGGGGCCGTTCACCTCGTGGTTGCGCACCAGGATCGCGCTGCCGTCCGGACCGGGGAACGCGGCCATGCCGTCGTGCCTGCCGGGCACCTCGCCGCCGGTGGTGAACTCGTCGCCGGCCATGCTGAACGAGCGGTAGCGAAAGCCGTCGGGCAGGCGCAGGCGTACGCGTCCGTCGCGTTCGTCCTCGACCGCGCGCAGCGGCCCGTAGCCGCCGGGAACGGGCTGGGCGCCGCCGCGCTCGGCCGCGCAGGCGACCCCTGCGAACGGGCCGCCGACCCCGGCGGTGGCGAGAGCCCGCAAAAAGCGACGACGGTCCACAAGACCTCCCAAGGCGCTACATCTCGCACAGTAGCCGCCCGGTCGTCGTCCTCACCGGAATTCCCCAAGACCACTGCCTTTCCCCGAACAAGGTCTCGGTAATCCCACGTCTTTGTCCACAGGCTGTGGATTCAGTGCTTCCCGCAGGCCGCCCACTTCTGCCACTCCACCATGTACGGCGCGCCGTGCGCGATCGTGTACCCCTGGCCGTCGGGGACGTCCACGGCCTCGGGCGCCGGTTCGATGTCCACGATCGCGGCGCCCAGCGCGTGCTCCACGGTGAACGGCACCGGCCACACCCCCTTCGGCACTCGCGAGCAGTCGGTGACGCGATAGCGCAGAAAGACGATGACGTGTTCACGGGCCTTCAGTACGGCGGGCAGGCCCTCGCTCTCGAACGGCCGATAGTCGTCGAGCAGATTCCGGTAATCGACTTTGACCCCCAGCAGTCGCAGCCCTGGGCCGCTCCGCCCGGCCGAGACGATGTGTAAATCCGGCTCTCCGGCGTTGTAGACGGAGAAGGCGTAGATGAATTCCCTGGGCCGCTTCTTCCCGCGGGTGACCAGCAAGGCGCTGCGTTCCGCCAGCGCGTGGAAATCGGCCGACATGGGGTCCGCCGACAACATGGCCCGCCCGTAACCGCGCGCCCACAGTTCCTTGCCGGTGAGCATGGCGGCGAACAGCACCACGACCAGGAACCCGACGGCGAGTTTGGCCATCGGGCCCGGGCGGCCCGCCCGGTGGTCCAATGCCCACCAGACCTCGTTCCTGAGATACATAATGATCAGCATTTGATCAGAAAAGAGGGCCATGGAGAGCACTTTCTTTCTGGGATTGGCCATGGCCGTCACGATCGCCGTCGCCGCCGGCACGTGCGGCGCCGTCAAACGCCGCAGGCTCGACCGGTTCGTACGGCATCATCTGCTGGACATCACCCTGGAGAACGGCCCCCACGTGCTCACGTATCTGGGCCGGACGCGTCGCTGGCGAGCGGCCGCGCTGGCCGCGGGATTCTGTGTCCATTTCGCGCTGACGATCCCGCAGGGCCGTTACTCCCTCACCTTCCAGTTGCCGTTCGCCGCCTGGTATCTGGGCGTGATGCTGGCCGAGGTCCGCATGCTGCGGTGGCGTGGCACGCCGCTCCCGCTGCGGCCGCACGACTGCCTGTCCTGGCCCGCCGTGGTCATGTCCGTGGGTGCGGTGGCGGGCGCGCTGGTCACGCTGGTGGCGCCCTGGGGTCCGAGCGCGCGGGCGGCGGCCGTGCTGACGCTGGCCTCGGTGGCGCTCCAGTTCGCGATCGCCCGTCAGCCGGCCCCGGAGGCCGCCGAGGACGTCCTGGCCGCCCACGTCGCCACCAGGACGCGCAGCCTGCTCGTCCTGGCCGCCGGCGGCCCGATCTTCCTCATCGCGGCCGGCTCCCTGCGGTTCCCGCCCGGCGCGTCCGACCCGGGCGTCAACGTCGACCTGATGGGGCTGCTGTTCGCCGCGCTGGTCTGGTCCGCCTGGTACGTGGCCACCCGGCCAAGATCGAGTTTGTCCCTCATCGCTACGCTGCCTAGGTGAACAACGGCTACGTGGAACTGAGCAGGGAGCGGTGGAGCGAACTCCGCAAGAACACGCCCTTGACTCTCACCGCAGACGAGCTGGAAGAGCTGCGGGGCGTCGACGACCCCATCGACCTCACCGAAGTCACCGACATCTACCTCCCGCTGACCCGGCTGCTGAACCTGCACTTCACCGGGTCCAAGCAGCGCAGCAGCGTGCTGAGCGCCTTCCTGGGCAACGCCGAGCGGCGGGTGCCGTACATTCTGGGCATCGCGGGCAGCGTCGCGGTCGGGAAGTCGACGACGGCGCGGTTGCTGCACACGCTGCTGGCCCGCTGGCCCGAGCATCCGCACGTGGAGCTGATCACCACCGACAGCTTCCTCTACCCGAACGCGGTGCTGGAGGCCAAGGGGATCATGCATCGCAAGGGCTTCCCCGAGAGCTATGACCGCAGGGCGCTGGTCAGGTTCGTGGCGGAGGTGAAGGCGGGGACGCCGGAGGTGCCGGCGCCGGTCTACAGCCACCTCGAATACGACATAGTCCCCAGCGCGAAACAAGTCGTGAAAAGCCCGGATATCTTGATCATCGAAGGGCTCAACGTCCTCCAGCCCGCCCCGCCCACCTCCCTGGCGGTCAACGACTACTTCGACTTCTCCATCTACGTCGACGCCAAGGTCGAGGACATCCGCACCTGGTACGTCGAACGCTTCCACAAGCTCAGGCGCACCGCGTTCGAGGACCCGAAGTCGTACTTCAAGTACATCGCCGAGCTGTCGTACGAGGAGGCCACGGACTTCGCGGTGAACGTCTGGCGCGACATCAACGAGCGCAACCTCATCGAGAACATCGCGCCCACCCGCGGCCGGGCCGACCTCGTGCTGCAGAAGGGCTCCGACCACTCCGTCAGGCGGGTACGGCTGCGCCGAACCTGAACCTGAAGGCCTCCTCGAAGAGGTAGGTCGCGAACCTGCCCGCGCACTCCTGGTCGTCGATGTCGGCGAACCAGCAGTCCTCACCGTGATCGTGGCACTTGAACGAAGTCATGCCGGCAGCCTGGCGGACGCATGTCAATGCCAGGTCAACGTTCGATGGACAACAATGGCCGGGTGCTACATCTGCGACTGATCAGCCCGGCGGCGCGCACCGACGAGGTGACGGCGGTGCTGGACGAATGCCAGGGCGTCACCAACATCGTCGTCCTGCCGGGCGCGGCCAGGGAGCCCAGGGGCGACGTCATCCTGTGCGACATCGCCCGCGAGTCGGGCAACGTGGTGATCGGCAAGCTCAAGTGGCTGGAGGACGAGGGCTCGATCGCCGTCGAGCAGGTCGACCTGTCGCTGTCCAAGGTCGCCGACGAGGCGATCGACGAGGCGCCCGGCGACCCGGACGACACCGTCGTCTGGGAGGACCTGTCTCAACGGGTGCACGCCGAGTCGCGCATCACCTGGGCGTACCTGGCGTTCCTGGCCATCGCCACGCAGCTCGCGGGCATCGGCGTGCTGCAGAACTCGACCGTGCTGATCGTCGGCGCCATGGTGCTCGGCCCGGAGTTCGGCGCGATCGCGGCCATCTGCTTCGGGCTGCTCGGCGGCCAGTGGCACCTGATCGTCAAGGCGCTCAGGACGCTGGTGATCGGATTCACCGTGGCCATCGCGATCACCTTCGCCTGCGCGCTGGTCTCCCACTGGCTGGGCTGGATCAGCCACGCGAACCTGGAGGTCAACCAGGAGGTCAGCTTCATCGTGAAGCCGGACCGCTGGTCGTTCATCGTGGCGCTGCTGGCCGGCGTGGCCGGGGTGCTGTCGATCACGGGCGGCAAGTCGACCTCGCTGATCGGCGTCTTCATCTCGGTCACCACCGTCCCCGCGGCCGGGTACCTGGCGGTCGCGCTCGCGCTGGGCGCCTGGCCGGAGGTGCCCGCGTCGGTCGCGCAGCTCGCGGTGAACATCCTCGGCATGATCGTCTCGGGCACGGCCACGCTGCTGATCCAGCGCAGATTCTGGCCTCAAGTAGGACGCCGTTCCTCCTTTTGACGGAGGCAGCGGCGACACCTCGGGGGCTAGGGTCGAGATCATGCACATCCTCGCCACCGAGGGGCTGACCAAACGATTCCCCACCGTCACCGCCGTCGATCAGCTCACCGTCGCCGTGGGCCCCGGCGTGACCGGGCTGGTCGGCGCGAACGGCGCGGGCAAGTCGACGCTGATCAAGATCCTCCTCGGCCTGCTACCGCCATCCGCAGGCGCCGCCCGCGTGCTCGATCTCGACGTGACCACGCGCGGCGCCGACATCCGCAGGCTCGTCGGCTACATGCCCGAGCACGAGTGCCTGCCGCCCGACGTCTCAGCCACCGAGCTGGTCGTCCACCTCGCCCAGATGTCCGGGCTGCCGCGCACCGCCGCCCGCGAGCGCGCCGCCGACGTGCTGCGCCACGTCGGGCTGGCCGAAGAGCGCTACCGCGCGATCGGCGGCTACTCCACCGGCATGAAGCAGCGCGTCAAGCTGGCGCAGGCGCTCGTCCACGACCCCAAGCTGATCTTCCTGGACGAGCCCACGAACGGCCTCGACCCACGCGGCCGCGACGAGATGCTGGCGCTGATCAGGCGCATCGGCACCGAGTTCGGCATCAGCATCCTGGTCACCTCCCACCTGCTCGGCGAGCTCGAACGCATCTGCGACCACGTCATCGTCATCGACGCCGGCCGGCTGCTGCGCTCCTCGGCGATCGCGGAGTTCACCCAGGCCACCACCACGATCACGGTCGAGGTCGACGAGGGCACCGACGCCCTGGCCGACCGGCTGCGCGAGCTGGGCCAGCGGGTCACCCCCCACGGCCGGCTGCTGCTGGTCGAGGTGGCCGGCACCGAGACGTTCGACGCCGTCCGCGACGCCGCCGTCGACCTGGACCTGTGCCTGATCAGGCTGGAACAGGGCCGCCACCGCATCGAGGACGTCTTCAGGGAGGTCGCGGGTGTCTGAGATCTACGACATCGGCTATCGCCACTACGAGGGCCCGCGGCTGGGCCGCGGCTACTCGACCAGGGCGCTGGCCGTGCACAGCCTGCGCGGCGTCTTCGGGCTCGGGCGCACCGCCCGCAGCAAGATCATGCCGTTCTCGCTGTTCGTCATCATGCTGCTGCCCGCGATCGTGTCGGTGGCCCTCATGGCCATGGCCAATCAGCGCGGCATCCCGTACAGCGCGTTCGCGGTGGTCATGCAGGCGGTCGTGGCGATCTTCCTGGCCGCGCAGGCGCCCACCGTGGTCGCGCCCGACCTGCGCCACCGGGTGCTGCCGCTGTACCTGTCGCGGCCCGTCTCGGTCACTGAATACGTCACGGCCAAGGTCGCCGCGATGACCGTGGCCATGTTCCTGCTCATCGCGGTGCCGCTGACGCTGGTCTTCGTCGGCGAACTGCTGGTCGATCTGAAGCAGCCGGTGGCCACCAAGGAATACCTGGGCGCGATGGCGATGGCGCTGCTGTTGTCGGTGCTGATGTCGTCCTTCGGGCTGGCGCTGGCCTCGTTCACGCCCAGGCGCGGGCTCGGCGTGGCCTCGGTGATCACCGTGTACCTGCTGAGCTTCGCCTCCGTGCCGATCATCTACGGCGCCATGGAGGCCACCGGCAACGAGAGCGCCGCCTCGTGGGCCTGGCTGATGAACCCGTTCTGGCTGGTCGACTCGGTGCAGTCGTGGTTGTTCGACACGCCGTCGCACGCCATCGAGGGCGGCGACTACCCGTCAGGGCCGGCCTCGGCGCTGATCACGGCGGCGCTCATCGTCCTCGCGATCGGCGCGCTGGCGCTGCGCTACAGGAAGGCGGCCGCGCGATGAAGATCGAACTTTCGCAGGTCTCGCGCTGGTACGGCAACGTGGTGGCGGTCAACGACGTCACGATGACGATCGGCCCCGGCGTCACGGGCCTGCTCGGGCCGAACGGCGCGGGCAAGTCCACCCTGCTGCACCTGATGGCCGGCTTCCTGGCGCCGTCTGGCGGCACGGTCACGCTCGACGGCCGCCCGGTCTGGAAGAACCACCACATCTACCGCAACATCGGCCTGGTCCCCGAGCGGGAAGGCGTGTACGGCTTCCTGACCGGCTGGCAGTTCGTCCTGTCGGCCGCCAAGCTGCACGGCCTGCCCGATCCCGAGGAGGCCGCACGCAAGGCGCTGGCCACGGTCGAGATGGAAGACCCCAAAGACCGCCGGGTCGAGACCTACTCCAAGGGCATGCGCCAGCGGGTGAAGGTGGCCGCCGCGCTCGTCCACGACCCGCCCGTCTTACTGCTCGACGAACCGTTCAACGGCATGGACCCCCGCCAGCGCCTGCACCTGATGGACCTGATCAAGGCCATGGGCACGGCGGGCAAGACGATCCTGTTCAGCTCCCACATCCTGGAGGAGGTCGAGCGGGTCGCCCAGCACATCGAGGTGCTGGTGTCCGGCCGGCACGCGGCCTCGGGCAACTTCCGCGAGATCAGGCGGCTGATGACCGATCGGCCCCACCTGTTCAAGATCAGGTCCAGCGACGACAGGAGGCTCGCCGCCGCCCTCATCCGCGACGACTCCACCGGCGGCGTCACGCTCACCCCCGACGGGCTGGAGGTCCAGGCCGGCGAGCTGCGCCGCTTCGCCAGGCTGCTGCCCAAGGTCGCCCGCGCCGAAGACGTCCACCTGCACCAGGTCTCCCCCGCCGACGAAGACCTGGAGAGCGTCTTCTCCTACCTGATCAACCGGAGCAGCTGATGAATCCGCGCAATCCAGCGACCGAGCCGCCGAACGGAGTGAGGCCATGAACACCGTGGTCGCCGGCATCACCTACCGCGCGCTGCTGGGGCGGCGGCGGATCATCCTGCTCCTGTTGCTGCCCCTGGTCCTGATCGGCCTGGCCGTGCTGCTGCGCCTGGTGGGCAGCGGCGACCAGCGCTCGGCCTGGATCCTCATGGACAAGTTCGCGATCAGCACGATGCTGCCGCTGCTCGGCGTGATCGCCGGCACCGGCGTCATCGCGCCCGAGATCGACGACGGCACGATCATCCATCTGGTGTCGAAGCCGATCTCCCGCCCGGTCATCGCGCAGACGAAGTTCCTGGTGGCGGCCTCGCTGCTGGCGGTCTTCGCGGCGATTCCCTCGTACCTGGCGGCCTGGCTGCTGGTCGGCAACGAAGAGGGCCTGGCCACCGGCTACGCCCTGGGCACGCTGGTGGCGGGCGTCGCGTACGCGGCCGTCTTCCTGCTGCTCGGCGTCGTCACCCGGCACGCCGTGGCCATCGGCATCATCTACGCGCTGGTGTGGGAGAGCGTGGTGGGCGGTTTCCTGCCCGGCGCGCGCAAGTTCTCCATCCAGCAGTGGGGCCAGACCATCGCCGACCAGATCACCACCTCACCGTTCCTGAAGGCCGAGGTCACGATGGGGTTCGCGATCCCCGCCCTGATCGTGGTGACCGTGGGCGCGGTGTTCTGGGCGGGCCTGCGGCTGCGCTCGTTCTCCCTCACCGGGGACGAGTGACCCGGACATCCGGAAAATAAGCAAGTGTTGAATTCCACTCCTGCCTCACGTACGTTCGCGGCGGATCCACGAGCAAACCGGAACGACACGGACAACACGGACGGCACGGAGGGCAAACGTGTTACAGGTGATCGGCGCGGGATTCCCACGCACCGGAACGACCTCGATGAAGGCCGCGCTGGAACGGCTGGGATTCGGGCCTTGTTATCACATGTTCGAGATCCTCACGCAACCCGAGCACGTCGATCGGTGGCTGCCCACCGCATCCGGCGGCCCGGTCGACTGGAACGAGGTGTTCGCCGGCTACCGATCGAGCCAAGACTGGCCGGCCAGCCACTTCTGGCGGCAGCAGGCGGAGGCCTTCCCCGAGGCGAAGATCGTGCTGACCGTGCGCGATCCGCATCGGTGGTACCTGAGCATGCAGAAGCTGCTCGCGTCCGGCCCCGCCATGCGGCAGCCGGCCGACGACCGGCCACCCGCCGCCACCGCTCTGCTCGACGCCTTCGGCAGACTCGCGCCGGTACTCGACCTGATCGGCAACGAGACGTTCGAGACCGGCTGGGAGTACGGCCAGGGCGTACCGGAAGAAAAGGTGGCCCTGGCGGCGTTCGAGCGGCACGTCGCCGAGGTCAAGGAGAGCGCGCCGGCCGACCGGCTGCTGGTGTTCGACGTGCGTGAGGGCTGGGAGCCGCTGTGCCGGTTCCTCGGCGTCGACGTACCCGACGAGCCGTTCCCGCACCTGAACGAGGCCGAGACGATGCAGCGGATGCTGTCCAGGATGATGACGGAAGGCGTCGTCGAGTCGCCGTTCGACACCCGGGGCTGAGCCCCGGCCATCGGGTACGGCACGCCGGTGCCGTACCCGATGAACGTCTCAGACGCAGGCCTTGCGCACCACGTCGGCGAGACGGCCGGCCACCAGACCGGCGTGTTCCTCCGACGCGGCCTCGACCATGACGCGGATCATCGGCTCGGTGCCGCTCGGCCTGATCAGCACCCGGCCGGTGTCACCGAGTTCCGCCTCGGCCTCGGCCACGGCGGCGACCAGCTCCGGCACGGACGCCTTGGACTTGTCGACGTCCTTGATGTTGATCAGGATCTGCGGCATCGGGGTCATCACCTCGGCCAGCTCCCGGAGCGTCACGCCCGACTTGGCCACCACCGACAGCAGGTGCAGCGAGGTGAGCAGGCCGTCGCCCGTGGTGGCGTGGTCGAGCATGATGACGTGACCCGACTGCTCGCCCCCCAGGTTGTAGCCGTCGGACTTCATGCGTTCGAGCACGTAGCGGTCGCCGACCGCGGTCTCGATCACGTTGATGCCCGCCTCGCGCATGGCCAGCTTGAAGCCCAGGTTCGACATCACGGTGGCGACCACCGTGCTCTGGGCCAGCAGACCGTCGGTGTGCATCGCGCCGGCCAGGATGGCCATGATGTGATCGCCGTCGATGTAGGCGCCGGTGTGGTCGACCGCCAGGCAGCGGTCGGCGTCGCCGTCGTAGGCCACGCCCAGGTCGGCGCCGCGCGAGACGACGATCTGCCGGAGCTTGTCGAGGTGGGTCGAGCCGTGGCCGTCGTTGATGTTCAGGCCGTCGGGCCTGGCGCCGATGGCCTCGACCCGGGCGCCCGCCCGGACGAGCGCTTCCGGCGCGACCATGTGGGCGGCGCCGTGCGCGCAGTCGACCACGATGTTCAGACCGTCGAGCGCCCCGTTCATCGTGGTCAGCACGTGTGAGATGTAACGGTCGGCCTCGCCGTACGCGTCGCGGACGCGCCCGACGGAGGAGCCGACGGGGAAACTCCAGCTCTCACCGAGCCTGCGCTCGATCTCGTCCTCGACCGCGTCGGACAGCTTGAATCCGCCGCGGGCCAGGAACTTGATGCCGTTGTCTGGCGCCGGGTTGTGCGACGCCGACAACATGACGCCGAGATCGGCGCCGAGCGCGGCCGTGAGGTGCGCGACGGCCGGAGTGGGCAGCACGCCGAGACGCAGCACATCCACCCCGGACGACGCGAGGCCGGCGACCACGGCGGCCTCGAGGAATTCCCCAGAGGCACGCGGGTCCCGGCCTACGACCGCCACCGGCCGGCGGCCGGTAGCGGCGAACGCGCCTGCATCGCCGAGGACGTGCGCCGCTGCCACGGACAGATCCATGGCAAGCTCGGCGGTGAGGTCGCGACCAGCGACCCCACGTACCCCGTCGGTGCCGAAAAGACGCGCCAACTTAGCGCTTGCTGTACTGCGGAGCCTTGCGGGCCTTCTTGAGGCCGTACTTCTTCCGCTCCGTGGCGCGGGCGTCACGGGTGAGGAAGCCGGCCTTCTTCAGCGGCGGGCGGTTGACTTCGACGTCCAGGATCGCCAGCGCGCGGGACAGGCCCATGCGCAGCGCACCGGCCTGGCCGGTCACGCCGCCGCCGTCGATGCGGGCGATGACGTCGAACGCCTCTTCGGCGCCGAGCACCACGAAGGGCTCGTTGACGATCTGCTGGTGGACCTTGTTCGGGAAGTAGACGTCAAGCGAACGACCGTTGATCGTCCACTTGCCGGTGCCGGGGACGATGCGCACGCGGGCGATCGCCTCCTTGCGGCGGCCGGTGCCGTACGAGTTGCCCGTGGTGACGGGCTTGCGCACGGGAGCGTCAGCGCTGGCAGCGGACTCGGTGGTGTACTCGGACGGGAAGTCCTCGCCGGAGTAGTCCTCCAGCTCGGCCTCGACGGCCGTCTCGACACCGGTGGGCTCAGCCACGGTTCTCCTCTAACTCTTTCGAACTACTACTGGGCGATCTGGGTGATCTCGAACGGCACCGGCCGCTGGGCCTGGTGCGGGTGCTCAGAACCCGCGTAGACCTTCAGCTTCTTGGCCATCTTCCGGCCGAGGGAGTTCTTCGGCAGCATGCCCTTGACGGCCTTCTCGACGGCCTTCTCCGGCCGCTTCTCCATGAGCTCGCCGTAGCTGACGGAACGCAGACCGCCCGGGTAGCCCGAGTGGCGGTAAGCCTTCTTCTGCTCAAGCTTGTTGCCGCTCAGCGCGATCTTGTCCGCGTTGATGACGATGACGAAGTCACCGGTGTCGACGTGGTTCGCGAAGATCGGCTTGTGCTTGCCGCGGAGCAGGGTCGCGACGTGGCTGGCCAGCCGGCCCAGCACGACATCGGTCGCGTCGATGACGTACCACTGACGCTGGACGTCGGCGGGCTTCGGTGAGTACGTGCGCACGGTCGTAGCCTTCTTTATGCTCGCGTCTTCGGCGCTGTCGGATGCGACAGCTACATGGTCGGTCGGTGCGGGCACACGACGGCCCGGACCTTCCGTCTCCACTACGGGAGATGACGCCGGACGCGCCGCGCATCGGTCGCGCTGGACCTATGCACACAACGAACGATTAGGTTACCCGCCCGCAGGCGTGCTGGTCAAAAGACCGGTAACCCTGCCGTGAGTCTACCGGACATAGAACGGTTCGATTTCGGTTCCCTGGGACCCCTTCTTCCCCACGACCTGACATCCCTATCGTTGACTGCGGTATGTGGCAGTACTTTCACACCCGGCAAACCCAGCGGAGCTCTCTGCGCCGGAACCGCCTGGGTGTGCTGGCCTGCCTCATGTCGGCTCTCTTCACCGGCGTGCTGATCGGCCGGCTGAGCGACGACCCCGAGCCGGCCGGCCACGTCTACCTCAGCCAGACCGCCCCGCCCGCGGCCGCCCGCGAGCAGCCGCCCCAGCAGCAGCCGCGCAAGATGCAGCCGAACGCGGGCCGCATCGCCAGGGCCACGCCCAACCCCACGGCCCGCGGCAAGACCACGGTCAAGCCCACCAGGCCGCCAAAGGACCAGATCTCCGGCTACGACGCGCTCGACGACCCCACCCAGGTCCTCGGCGACCAGGACGACGGGCAGCGCGTCGCGGTGATCCCCGGGCTGGCCGCCAAGGTCGTCTCGCTCACCAACGCGGCCAGGGCCAAGCACGGCTGCGCCCCGCTGCGGGTCGACGGCAGGCTGGCGGCCAGCGCCCGTACGCACTCGCTGGAGATGGCCAGGGCCGGCGCGCTCACGCACGCCTCGCCCGACGGCGCCTCCCCCTGGGACCGGATGGAGCGCGCGGGCTACCCGTGGGGCGCCGCGGAGAACATCGGCAACGGCTACGCCACCGCCGACGAGGCCGTGCGCGGCTGGCTCGACAGCCCCGACCACCGCAAGAACATCCTCGACTGCGGCCTGCGCGCGATCGGCGTCGGCGTGGCCTCCGGCCCGAACGGCCCATGGTGGACCCAGGACTTCGGAACCCGATGACGTTCGTCACGGTAATGTCTCCGCATGGGTTTCCCCGAGCAGAGTGAAAGCAGCACGGACGACAGCACCCCACGCCGCTCGCGCAAGGAGCGCAAGGAGCAGCAGGCCGCCGCCGCTGCCGCCACTGCCGGTGCCGCCGGTCCCGCGGGCTCCGAGCAGGACGGTGCCGCCGGCCAGCAGAGCCGGATGTGGAGCCCCTACGACGAGGGCGGCTCCTCGCGCGGGCCGCTCTGGTTCGCCGTCGGCGGTGTCGTGGTGCTGGCTCTGCTCGTGGGCGGCATTGTGATCATGTGGAAGTCCGGCGGCGCCGACCCGAGCGCCGCGAGCGCGGCCCGCCACTCGTCCGCGCCCCTGCCCTCGGGCCCCACCGGCAAGTACGGCTACGCCGTCGACCGCGAGAACGACCCGGAACCGCTCACCGTCAAGGAGCTGTTCGCGGCGAAGAAGTTCACGGTCACCGGCCGCTCGTACGAGATGACGATCACCAGCAAAGACAAGAAGTGCACCGACGGGGTGCTCGGCGACAAGCTCCAGAAGGCGCTCAAGTCCGGCAAGTGCACCCAGTTCATCCGCGCCAGCTTCCGCGACAAGGCGGGCAAGGTGATCGGCACGGTCGGCGTCGCCAACCTCAAGACCAGCGGCACCGCCGGCAAGGTCGCCGCCGCGGGCAGCTCCAAGAGCTACGTCAAGCCGCTGGCCGGCAAGGACGAGGTCACCAAGTTCCTCGGCTCGGGCAGCGGTGGCGCCAAGGTCTGGACCCACGGCCACTACGCGATCCTGGTGTGGTTCCAGAACAAGGACGGCAGCAAGCCGGACAAGAAGGGCTCCAAGCTGCTGTTCCAGGCGGTCGACGACATCACCAAGGCGACCGTGTTCAAGGCGCTCGAACACCGGAGCGTGACTGGCAGCCCTGCAGTTTGAAAGGGGTCTTCGGCAAGTTAACCCCCCAAACAGGACGGCCGCAGCGACCGGGAACGCCCATACGCATATAACGATCTCGCGTCTCTCGCTAGGCTCGCCCTTATGCGTGGCCAGGAACCCGGGTCTGAGCACGATCGCAGGGAAGCCGACGGCTCGGTCGCACCGGCGACGCCCCCGCCGAGCTTCGGTCAGACCGACGGGCACAACGAATCGACGGGCGAGCATCCCATCCCCGTCTTCCACGGGCCGCCGCCCGGGCTGACCAGCCCGGACGACGAGACGTCCGAGCTGCCGCAGCTGCCCGCCTTCCCCGGCACGCAGCCGTGGGAGGTCTCGGGTGACGACGCGACGGCCTACGACTGGTTCGCGGACGCCGAGGACGTCGAACCCGACGAGCCCGGCTGGACGCCCGACCCCGTCGTACCCGAGCAGCCTAGCTGGGTCGCCGAGACCGGCATCGCCGAACAGCCCCGGTGGGCTGTCGAGGCGGGCGCGTCCGAGCGGGCTCGTGCGGCAGGTGCGCCTGAAGAGACCAGGTGGACCGCCGGGACAGACCCGTCCGAGCAGCCCAGGTGGGCACCCGAGCCAGGCGCGTCCAAAGAGACCAGGTGGGCGCCCGAGCCAGGTGCGTCCGAACCCACCAGGTGGGCGCCTGAGACAAGTGGGTCCGAGCAGCCGCCGTGGGCGGCACCTGAGTCGGACGCGGTCCAGCAGCCCAGGTGGGCGGCGCCTGAGTCAGGCGCGGGCGGGCACCCGACGTGGGATCCGCCGCCGGCGTTCACCGCCGCCGCAGCCGGCATGCCGGTCTGGCCCGCCCCGGTCACCGACCCGAACCCGGTGCCACCATGGCCGGCCGCCACGGGCGAGCTGGAGGCCGAGCCCGACGCCGACGAGCCGGACCTGGCCCGCTTCTTCGGACCACCCGCCACCGGCCTCGATGGCCTGCCCCAGGCCGCCCACTACTTCGACCCGAACGCCCGCGACCTGGACACCCGGGGCCCGGACACTCACGGCCCGGACACCCGGGGACCGGACACCAGCGGATCTGCCACCTACGGACCTACCCCCCACGGGCCAGACGCCCATGGACCGGACACTCGCGGAGCGGACACTCGCGGACCGGACGCCAGGAACCTGAGCATCGGCGAGAAGGACACCGCGCCCATGCCAATGTCCGCGCCGGTGCCTCCCCCTCCCACCGCCCCGCCGTCGCCTCCGCTACGCCGTGACCAGGTCGGATCAGGCCGCGCCACACCCGCGCCGCTGTTCGACCCGAACGTCACCCAGCCCGGCGGCGGCCGCCCGGCCGAGCCCGGCGACGTCCCGGTATGGCCC
>NZ_JABCPZ010000389.1 GCF_013283785.1 Nonomuraea antri | reverse complement strand
GCTGCGGGCGGTGGCGTGGGCGGTGCGGCGGTGGCGCCGTATTGTCGGTGCCGGGTGACAGCATCCCTCGCATGACCGATCGCACCCCCGCCCCCGCTCTCTCGATCGCCGGTTTCTGGGACGCCGCGGCGGACACCTTCGACGACGAGCCCGACCACGGCCTGCGCGCCGAGCGCACCCGCGCCGCCTGGGAACGCCTGCTGCACGCCTGGGCCCCACCCGCCGCATCCGGCCCCACTTCGGGGGGTGTGCTGGACGTGCTGGACGTCGGCTGCGGCACCGGTTCGCTGTCGGCGTTGCTGGCCGCGTCAGGGCACCGGGTGACCGGCGTCGACCTGGCCCCGCGCATGGTCGAGCGGGCCAGGGCCAAGCTGGCCGCCGCCGGGCTGCCCGGCCGGTTCCTGGTCGGCGACGCCGCCGACCCGCCCACCGGCCAGGCCCGGTTCGACCTGCTGATGTGCCGTCACCTGCTCTGGACGCTGCCCGATCCGCACCAGGCGCTGCGCACGTGGGTGTCGCGGCTGCGCCCGGGCGGCCGGCTGGTGCTGGTGGAGGGCCGCTGGGGCGTGCCGGGCACGCCGTACGCGGCGGGGGCGCAGGCGTTGCCATGGGACGGCGGGGTCGGCGCGGACGACCTGGCGCGGGCGGTGCGGCCGCTGGTGAGCGAGCTGCGGGTGGAGCCGCTCAGCGCGGACCCGGACCTGTGGGGCGGCCCGGTGCACGACGAGCGCTACGCGCTGCTGGCCCGCCTCTGACCGCTCCGGAGTTCGGGCGGCGTCCCCTGGGATCCCTGCGGGGGCGTGCCTGTCGGGGTGTTCCTCTACTCTGACCCCGGGAAGCGGCTCGGGCGGAAGGGTTCGACGGTGGGCGAGGGTGCATCTGGTGTCGTGGGCAGCGAGCTCTCCTGCGTCCTGGAACGCGTCACGTACGCCAATGAGGAGACCGGCTACACGATCGCCCGCGTCGCCACCGAGCGCACCGGCGCCGACCTGCTGACCGTGGTCGGCCCGCTGCTCGGCGCGCAGGTCGGCGAGTCGTTGCGGCTGCGCGGCCGCTGGACCTCCCACCCGCGCTACGGCCGCCAGTTCGAGGTGTGGTCCTACACCACCGTGCTGCCGGCCACCGTGCAGGGCATCCGCCGCTATCTCGGGTCGGGGCTGATCAAGGGGATCGGGCCGAAGATGGCCGAGCGGATCGTCGACCACTTCGGCACCGACACCCTGGAGGTGATCGAGCAGAGCCCGCAGCGGCTGGTCGAGGTGCCCGGCCTGGGCCCGAAGCGGACCAAGATGATCGCCGCCGCCTGGGAGGAACAGAAGATCATCAAAGAGGTGATGATCTTCCTGCAGGGCGTCGGCGTGTCCACCTCGATCGCGGTGCGCATCTTCAAGCAGTACGGCGAGAACTCCATCGACGTCGTCAGGAGCCGCCCGTACCAGCTGGCCGACGAGGTGTGGGGGATCGGCTTCAAGACCGCCGACACCATCGCCCAGGCCGTCGGCATCCCGCACGACAGCCCCGAGCGGGTCAAGGCCGGGCTGCGCTACACGCTGTCGCAGGCCGCCGACGACGGCCACTGCTACCTGCCGGCCCCCAACCTGGTCGGCGACGCCGTCAAGATCCTCGACGTGCCCGCCGAGCTGGTCGCCACCTGCCTGGAGGAACAGGTGGGCGAGGAGGGGGTGGTGCGCGAGAGCGTCCCGGCCGGCGACAACACCGTCCCGGCCGTCTACCTGCCGCCCTTCCACCGCGCCGAGCTGTCGCTGGCCGGCGGGCTGCTGGGGCTGCTGCGCTCGGGCCACGACCGGCTCAAGGCGTTCGCCGACGTCGACTGGGCGCGCGCCGAGACCTGGCTGCACGGCAAGACAGGCGCCGAGCTGGCCCCCGAGCAGCGCCAGGCGGTCCGGCTGGCGCTGACGGAGAAGGTCGCGGTGCTGACCGGCGGCCCCGGCTGCGGCAAGAGCTTCACCGTGCGCTCCATCGTGCTGCTGGCCCGCGCCAAGCGCGCCCGCGTCATCCTGGCCGCCCCCACCGGCCGCGCCGCCAAGCGGCTGGCCGAGCTGACCGGCCACGAGGCCACCACCGTGCACCGGCTGCTGCAGCTGCGCCCCGGCGGGGAGGCCACCTTCGACCGCGACAACCCCCTCGACGCCGACCTGGTCGTGGTGGACGAGGCGTCCATGCTGGACCTGCTGCTGGCCAACAAGCTCGTCAAGGCCGTCGCGCCCGGCACCCACCTGCTGTTCGTCGGCGACGTCGACCAGCTGCCGTCGGTCGGCGCCGGCGAGGTGCTCAAAGACCTGCTGGCCGCCGACGACGTGCCGCGCGTGCGGCTGACCCAGATCTTCCGCCAGGCCCAGGAGTCCGGCGTCGTCGTCAACGCCCACCGCGTCAACACCGGCCGCCACCCCGTCCTGGAGGGCATGAAGGACTTCTTCCTGTTCCCCTGCGAGGAGCCGGAGGAGATCGCCGCGATGACCGTCGACGTCGTCGCGCGCCGCATCCCGGCCAGATTCCGTCTCGACCCCCGCCGCGACGTGCAGGTCCTGGCGCCCATGCACCGCGGCGCGGCCGGGGCGGGCGCGCTCAACATCGCCCTGCAGGAGGCGCTGACGCCGGCCCGCGAGGGCATGCCGGAACGCCGCTACGGCGGCCGCGTCTTCCGCGTCGGCGACAAGGTCACCCAGCTGCGCAACAACTACGACAAGGGCGCCGCCGGGGTGTTCAACGGCACCGTCGGCATCGTCACCGACCTGCGCCCCGACGAGCACAAGCTCACCGTCGTCACCGACGAGGACGAGCACGTCGACTACGCCTTCGACGAACTCGACGAACTGGCCCACGCCTACGCCGTCTCCATCCACCGCTCCCAGGGCAGCGAATACCCGGCCGTGGTGATCCCGCTGGCCACCAGCGCCTGGATGATGCTGCAGCGCAACCTCCTCTACACCGCCATCACCCGGGCCAAGCGGCTGGTGGTGATCGTCGGCTCGCGGCGCGCGCTGGGCCAGGCCGTGCGGACCAAGGGCGCCGGACGCCGGCACACCAGCCTGACCCACCGCCTGAACCTCTGAGAATCCGGCCGCCCTTACCACCACCAGCGGGCTTTACCCCCCGTTGACCTGGGCTTGACCGCAATAAGTGATTGAAATGTGACCGAACTCCCCCAAACTCATCCGCGTCTTACATGCAGGAGCATTAAGGTTTTTGGGATGCGTTGACCACCCTGGGGGAGAGGACTGTCTTGAACGTTGCGCCCGGTTGGAGAAGGCCCGTCGCCTGGCTGAGCCTGCTGACGGCGGCGACCCTGACGGTGTCGTGCTCGAGCGGCAACGCCGCCGGCGGCGGCGCGCCGGGCGTGTCCGAGCCGACCACCACCGCCACCCCGGCGGCGCCGACCATCAAGATCAGCCCGGCCGAGGGCAGCGCGAAGGTCAGCCCCGAGAAGCGGGTCGTCGTCACCGCGGCCGGCGGCGCGCTGGAGGAGGTCACCATCGACGCCGGCGGCGAGGCGATCGACGGCAAGTTCAACGCCGACCAGACCAAGTGGATCTCCAAGACCGCGCTCAAGCCGTCCACCCGCTACACGGTCTCGGCCAAGGCCGGCGCGACGGTCACCACCAGCACGTTCACCACCGCCAAGCCCGAGCGCGCGCTGCAGGTGGCCGACGTGACGCCCAACGCCAAGGGGGAGAAGCTCGGCGTGGGGGCGCCGATCATCGTCACCTTCAACCAGCCCGTCACCGACAAGGCCACCATCGAGAGCGCGCTGGAGGTCGAGGCGGAAAAGCCGGTCGAGGGCGCCTGGCGCTGGATCAACGACACCGTCGTCATCTACCGCACCGCCAAGTACTGGCCGGCCCACCAGAAGGTCAGCTTCAACGCCCGCATCACCGGCATCAAGGGCGGCAAGGGCCTGTACGGGGTCAAGGACTACGAGGCCACCCTGCGGATCGGCGCCAAGCAGATCAGCAAGGTCGACGTCGACAAGCACATGATGTACGTCTACCGCGACGGCAAGCGCGTGCAGACCATGCGCATCAGCGCCGGCATGGCCACCACCCGCGAATACACCACCACCTCGGGCATCCACCTGACGATGGAACGCGGCAATCCGGTGCGCATGATCTCCCCGGGCCGCAAGAAGGGCGACCCCGGCTTCTACGACGTGATGATCAACCACGCGGTGCGCATCTCGAACTCCGGCGAGTACGTCCACGCCAAGAACAACGTCTGGGCCCAGGGCCGGCGCAACGTCAGCCACGGCTGCATCAACTCCCGCCCCGACCAGGCCAAGTGGTTCTACGACAACGTCCAGCGCGGCGACGTGGTCGACATCGTCGGCACCGACCGCGAGCTGGAGTGGAACAACGGCTGGGGCTACTGGCAGATGTCGTTCACGCAGTGGAAGAAGGGCAGCGCCCTGCGCGGCAAGGCCTGACGCCCCGCCGCCGGGTTCCCGGGAAAGGCGTCCACGGCCCGGCCGTGGACGCCTTTCCCGCCCCCCGGGCTCCAGGCGCCGCGGACGCCTGCGTCGGATGGAGACGCCTCGCGGCCGGGTGGGACGACACCTTCAGATCAGCACCGATCACCGGCTCCGGGGAACTCCCGCTTTTCCATATTTCGGCCCCATGGGTCACCCGTGCGAGACCGCCGGATGCCGAAGGGGTGCGCTCAGGCCGACGGGTCGCGGACGGCCGCGCCGACGACCGCGGTCACCATCCGCCGCACGTCGGACTCGGCCGGGGCGGCCGCGCGGTCGGCGAACAGCAGGTGCCCGGCCCCGATCAGCGTCGGGGCCAGCGCGTCGACGTCGGCGTCGGGGGACAGGCGCCCCCGATCACGTTCCTCGCGCAGATAGACCTCGATCATGATGGCGGCCTCGGTCAGCACCGGGACCCCGGCCGGCCACCGCTCGCGCAGCCGGGCGCGCAGGTCGTCGCGGAAGGTGATGAGGGCGACGACCGCCACCGCGACCGACCCGAACAGCGCGGTCAGCGCGTCGGCGAGGTTGCCCACGACGGTGCCGGTCCCGGCCGACTCGCGCAGCGCGGCGGCGCGGGCGTCCATCCGCTCGGCGCGGTCGAGCACGAACTCGGCCAGGAAGGCGTCGAAGTCGGCGAAGTGCCGGTGCAGGACCCCCTTGGCGCAGCCCGCCTCGGTGGTGACGGCGCGGCTGGTCAGCGCGCTCGGCCCGGCCTGGAGCAGGATGCGCTCGGCGGCGTCGAACAGCTGCTCGCGCACGTCGCGCAGGGCCACTCCGGTCGGCATGGAACCGTTCTCCTCCTCGCGACGCGGGGTCCTCGCGTTTCCTCGCGTCGCGGGGCCTCTGCTCGCGTCGCGAGTCCTCACGATAGACGAGTGGGCATACGCCCACTAGAGTGGGCGTATGCCCACTACCTCTTCCGAGCACCCCCGTCCCGCCGACCCGCAGCCGCACCGGCACCGCGAGGTCGCCGAATCCTTCGGCACGGACGCCGACCGCTACGACCGCGCCCGCCCCGGCTACCCGCAGTCCCTGGC
>NZ_JABCPZ010000388.1 GCF_013283785.1 Nonomuraea antri | reverse complement strand
CCCCAGCCGTCAGTCACGCCACCCCGACCGCCGCTCTCGCCACCCCGACCGTCACTCACGCCACCCCGACCGGCGCTCTCACCGCCCCGGCCGGCGCTCTCGCCGTCCCAGCCGTCACTCACGCCGCCCCGGTCGGCGGCGAGTTCGCCGGCGTAGGCGCGTAGCAGGTCGTGGCAGGTGAAGCGGCCGGGCGCGGGCTCGGTGACGAGGTTGGCGCGGGCCAGCTCCGTCAGCGCCGCCCTGGCCTCCGTCACCGGTGTCCCGGCGAGGCTGGCGGCGGCGTACGCGCTGATCCGCGGCCCCGGATGCAGCCCGAGCAGCCGGAACAGCCGCTGCGCTGCACCGCTGAGCCGCTGCAGCGACCAGGAGAACACCGAGCGCATGTCGGTGGAACGGTCCGTGCTGTGGAAGGGGTCGAGCCTGCCCTTGGCCGCGCGCAGTTCCCCGGCGAGCAGCGCGAGCGGGAAGCCCGGGTTGGTGGCGGCGCGGGCGGCGACGATGGCCAGGGCCAGCGGCAGCCGGCCGCACAGCTCGATGATCTCGTCGACCGCGCCGGACTCGGCTCGTACGCGGCCCTGGCTGAGCCGTCTGGCCAGGAGTTGCCTGGCCTCGTCCGGGGTCAGCAGGCCCACGCTGAGCGGCTGCGCGCCTTCCGCGACGACCAGCCCGGAGAGCTGGTCGCGGCTGGTCACCAGCACCAGGCAACCGGGTGAGCCGGGCAGCAGCGGGCGTACCTGCTCGGCGTTCTCCGCGTTGTCGAGGATGATGAGCACCCTGCGCCCGGCCAGCAGGCTGCGGTACAGCGCCGCCTGGCCCTCCAGCCCGATCGGGACGCGCTCGGGCGGCACGCCGAACGCGTCGAGGAAGCCGCGGATGGCCTCGGCCGGGTCCATGGCGCTGCCGCCCGGGTCGTAGCCGCGCAGGTTGACGTAGAGCTGGCCGCCGGGGAAACGGTCGCGTACCCGGTGCGCCCAGTGCACGGCCAGCGTCGTCTTGCCCACGCCGGCCATCCCGCCGATGGCGCTGATCACGACCGCTCTGGCCGGGCCCCCGCCGGGGCCTTCGTCGGGGCACAGCTCGTCGAGGCGGTCCAGCTCGGCGTGCCGTCCGGCGAAGTCGAGCAGCCCGTACGGCAGCTGCGCGGGCACCGGCATGGCCCGGTCCGTGACCACCGCCGCCGAGGGTACGGGGTCGCCGCGCAGGATCTGCTCGTGCACGCGGCGCAGTTGCGGCCCGGGCTCGATGCCCAGCTCGCCGAGCAGGTATTCGCGTGCCTCGTGGAAGGCGGCCAGCGCCTCGCCCTGGCGTCCGGACTGGTAGAGGGCGCGCATGAGCAGCGCGCGCAGGCGTTCGCGCAGGGGGTGGCGGGTGACGAGCAGCCGCAGTTCGGCGACCGTGCCCGCGGGGTCGCCTGGGCCGGGGCCCGCCGGGTCGTCGCCGCCCAGGCTCAGCTCGGCGTGGATGCGTTCTTCCAGCACGTCGACGCGGTGCTCGCCGAGCCGGTCGCGTTCGGCGTCCAGCAGCGGGCTGGACAGCCCCTCGCAGACGGGACCGCGCCACAGCCGCAGCGCCTCGCGCAGGTCGGCGGCGGCCGCCCGCGGGTCGCCGGCCGCGCGGGCGCGTGTCACCAGCCGGTCGAAGACGTGCAGGTCGAGCGCGCCGGCCGGGACGTTCAGCAGGTAGCCGGCCTCGCTCCACGACAGCAGGCTGGACGGCGAGCGCGCGGAACGTTCCGGTTCCAGCGCCCGGCGCAGCGCGGAGACGTGTTTCTGCAGCAGGTTCAGCGCGTAGACGGGCGCGGCGTCGCCCCAGATCGCGTCGATGAGCCGTTCCCTGCCCGCCGGACGGCCCGCGAGCAGCAGCAGCACGCCGAGCACCGTACGTTGCTGCAGCGATCCGAGCGGTAACTCCCGCTCCTCGCGCCAGGCCCGGAGCGGACCCAGCACCTCGAACCGTAAGGCCGGGCCGCTCTGTACGCCCATCCCGTCTCCCGCCCGCCGTGGCGCAACCCCAGACCACGATAGACCGAGCGAGCCGCCCGGCCCAGAGGTCACTCCAAGCGGGCACTCCAGCGCCCACTCCAACCCCGCCGTGCATGCTGGTGCGACCAGCATGCACGGCTGACGCGGCACTCCCCGGCGGGGCCGCTCGACCGGTGAGAGGCGGGTGATCGACATGGCTCCCAGGAGGGAGACGCCGTCCAGGAGGGAGACGCCTTCCGACGGCGGACCGGCGCGTGACGCGGGGGCCGATCCGTCCCCGACGGCGCGACCCGGCGCCATCGTGCTCGCCAACCTCGATCTCGACGGCCGCATCCCGGACGGCGTCCGCGCCCGCCGGCTGAACTGCCGCGACGGCGACGTGAACGGCCCGGCCGACCAGGCCGAGCTGACCCCGCTGCGGCTGGCGGCCCTGGCCGGTCCCGCGCTGGTCCGGCTGCGTCCCGAGGACGGGCCGCGGCTGCGGCTGTTCGCCAGGGGCGACTCCGGCGGCTGGACCCGGCTGCTCGGCGCCGGGGCGCGGGGCGGGTCGCCGTCCGCCGAGGCCGTCACTGCGGAACGCGAGCTGCTGGCCGAGGCGGTGACGCTGCCCGGCGCGCCCGCGTTCCCCGTCCCCGGCCCGCCGCCCGACGGTTCGGGCCTGGACGGGTCGCGGCCCGGTGAGATCTGGCTGACCGTGCGGCCCGACGGCGGGGACGCCGAGCAGGTGCTGGTGCGGGTGGCGCCGTTCCTGCTGCCGTCGAATCTGCAGCCGCCCGAGCGCGTGTACCTGGTGTACCTGCTCGACGACTCCTTCCCGGTCAACCATCCGACGGCGGCCGAGGTGGTCGAGGTGCTGCGGCAGGTGTTCCCGCCGGAGGAGGTGACGCTGGACGGCGAAGGGCCCCGGTTCGTCCCGCATCACCCGGACCGTCCGGAGCGGGTGAACCGGCTCTACCTGGTGGACGGCGACGTCTTCGGCAACGACCAGTGGATCAGGGACGAGCTGACCTTCGGCTACTGCCTGGCCCCCGGCCGCTGGATGCCGGTGGCGCTGCACAACCCGCGCGGCAGGCGGCTCGGCCACTGGGTGCGCGACGAGCTGCCCGACGGGCGGCTCGGCCTGTTCAACGAGCTGGACATGCGGGTCGAGGACTCGCTCGACCACGGCGGCAACCTGGAGGTCTCGCCGCCCGTGGGCGCGGCGACCGGGCGGCTGCCCGCCGGGGCGGCCGGGCCCGAGGTGCCGCCGCACCCGCCGGCGCCGTTCGGGAAGATCGTGCTGGGTGAGGGCGAGGTGCGGGTGTTCGACGCGCCGCCATCCCTGGCCGCCGAGCTGGACGCGGGAGCGGCGCTGCCAGAGGCGGTCCTGACGGAGGCCGCGCGTGCCCTGTTCGGCCGGCACGAGTTCGACCTGGCCGCCGACGCGGTCGTGCGGGTGGCCGCGCCAGGAGCACGCTGGCAGGTGACGGACGCGCGCATCCCCGGCTACGGGCCGCGCCTGTTCGAGATCAGGCGCGAGGACGACCGGCTCGGCGTGTTCCTGCTGCGGCCGGTGCAGCCGGACTACCGGCACTTCCTGGTGGAGCAGCGGGTGCAGCCGATCCTGCCGGTGGACACATCGTGGCTGGAGGTCGGGCACGTGGACGAGGTGCTGACGTTCGTGCCCGCGCCGGGTGACGGGTTCAGGCTGGTGGTGGTGTCGTCCGGGCTGGCGGTGGGGTTGCTGGAGGCGGCGCTGGCGCGGCACGAGCGCGACGGCGCGCCGCTCACCCACCTGGCGCGCGGGCGCGCCCTGCTGCAGGCGCCGCCGGGCTCGGCCGCGATCTCGGTGGCGGACGTGCTGCGCCGACACGGCGAGTTCAACCGGCGGCTGCAGGAGCACAAGCTGACGCCGATCGAGGGACGGCTGCGCGCCGGGCTGGACGTGGCCGAGGAGCGGGTGGTGCGGCTGCCGGTGGTGTTCGCGTCGGTGTCGGGGCTGCCGATCGAGGCGCTGGGGACGATCCTGCACACCGACACGTTCGTGCGCACCAGCGCGGTCACGCCGAACCTGGTGAACCTGATCGTGCTGAACGACCACGTCATGCTGCCCCGCCCGCTCGGCCCGCGCCTGCCGGGCGCGGACGTGAACGCCGTGCTGGCCGCCGTGGGCGCGGCCGGGCTGCCGCGGGACCGGCTGGCCGCGCTGACCGGGCACTGGCACTGGGTGCCCCGGGGCGGGCGGCTGGACGACCTCGCCGCCACCTACGCCCTCAACCCCCAAGAGATCCTGAAATCTCCCGACAACCTGGTGGACGGGCGGAGTGTCTTCTCGGAGTCCGGGGTGGTGCGCGACCTGTGGCGGCGGATCAGGATCCCCGAGGACAACGTGGACCTGTTCGAGGCGTACGCGGTGAGCGTGCTCGGCTCGCTCGGGCTGACCGTGCACTTCGTCGAGGACTGGGACGCCTACCACGTCGGGCTCGGCGAACTGCACTGCGGCGTCAACGTCCAGCGCACCCCGGCCGAGACCCTGCCCGGCTACGACGGACCGTTCTGGTGGGAGGAGACGTCGTGATGATCGACGACCCGTTCGAGACGCTCTTCCTGAGCTGCGTGGACCGGACCGGCGAGCCGTACACGGCCGCGCGGGAGGAGCTGCGGCGGCGGGGCGGTGAGATCGCCGGCCCGCTGGAGGAGCGGGCGGCGGCCACCGACTGGGCCACGCACACCACGGCCAGGATCCTGCTCGGCTGGATCCGGGACCGGTCACTGTTCGAGCAGGTCACCTCCATCCTGCGGGACCGGGACTCGGCGCCGCGCCGGGTCGGCCTGGCCCCCGCGCCGACCGCCTCGGCGGCGGCGGTCGCCGCGCTCGGCTCGAAGGTGGTGCCCCGGCTGATCGAGATCCTCACCAAGACCCACGAGCATCGCGACGGGATCAGCGGCCAGGTGGTCCTGCTCGCGCTGGACTACCTGCGTGACCCGCTGGCCGTCATGCCGCTGCGCAGGCTCGCCCTCGACACCGCCGACGAGCAGGAACGCACGCTGGCCGTGGCCGCGCTCGGCGGCATCGGCGACGACCGGGCGTTCGACCTGGCCAGGGACGTCTTCAACGACGCCGGCCGGGGCGAGGTCCTGCGCGGCACGGCG
The DNA here is from genome assembly GCF_013283785.1 of Nonomuraea antri. GTDB lineage: Bacteria > Actinomycetota > Actinomycetes > Streptosporangiales > Streptosporangiaceae > Nonomuraea > Nonomuraea antri. The sequence goes on along the minus strand of NZ_JABCPZ010000388.1, from coordinate 448 downwards.
GCGTTGTGCCTGGGCCGGCTGGGCCTGCCCGAGGCGGGCGAGGTGCTGCTGGCGGCGGCCCGGCGCGCCGGCGAGGGCAGCACGGTGCGGGCCAGCGCGGTCCGCGCGATCGGCTACCTGGGCGACCCCGCGCACGTGGCCGGGCTGCGTCAGGTGCTGGAGGGCGAGACCGCCGACGGGGCGCTGGCCCTGGAGGCGGTGGGCGCGCTGGCCAGGCTGGGCGACGCGCCCGCGCTGCGGCAGGCCGCCAGGTCGCACCCGCTGTCCGCGGTGCGTTCCGCCGCGCAGGAGGCCGCCGCCGGGCTGGACCCCGGCTGATCCGCCGCACCGCGCCCCGCTGCCGCGGGCGTTCATGGACCCTTCGTCTGATCCGGACGGTGACGTGATGGCAAGTCAAGAGATCGTGGGGCGGGCTCGCGAACTGGCGGCGCTGCGCGGGGAGCTGGGC
>NZ_JABCPZ010000387.1 GCF_013283785.1 Nonomuraea antri | reverse complement strand
CACCCCCGCCTGAGCCCCGCCCCCGCCGCAGCCGCGGCGGGGGCGGTTCCACGCTCGGCCCGCGGCGGGTGGTCCGCCGCTCAGTGAAAGGCAGCACATGCGATCACTGTTCACCGCGCCGGCCCTGCTCCTGGCCCCGGCCCTGATCCTGGTCCTGGCCTTGCTGACCGTCCCGGCCGGAGCCGCGCACGCCGCGACGGGCATCCACGTCAGCGGCGCCAAGATCCTGGAAGGCGGCGGCCAGGAGTTCGTGATGCGCGGCACCAGCCACGCGCACACCTGGTACCCCGGCCGGACCAAGGCGTTCGCCGACATCAAGTCGCTCAAGGCCAACACGGTGCGGGTGGTGCTCAGCGGCGGCCGCTGGAGCCCCAACGGCGTCTCCGACGTGGCCGGCGTGGTCTCGCTGTGCAAGCAGAACAAGCTCATCTGCGTGCTGGAGAACCACGACACCACCGGGTACGGCGAGCAGAGCGGCGCGTACACGCTCGACCAGGCCGCCGACTACTGGATCAGCGTCAAGAGCGCCCTGGCCGGCCAGGAAGACTACGTCGTCGTCAACCTCGGCAACGAGCCGTTCGGCAACAACGCCACCACCCCCGGCTGGGCCGCCGCCACCTCGGCGGCGATCGGGAAGCTGCGCGCCAACGGCTTCGACCACGCGCTGATGGTGGACGCGCCCAACTGGGGCCAGGACTGGCTCGGCACCATGCGCGCCGGCGCACGCGCGGTCTTCGACAGCGACCCGGACAAGAACACGATCTTCTCCGTGCACATGTACGGCGTCTACGACACGGCCGCCGAGATCACCTCCTACCTGGACGCCTTCAAGACGGCCGGGCTGCCGCTGGTCATCGGCGAGTTCGGGTTCGACCACTCCGACGGCGACCCGGACGAGGACACGATCATGGCCCAGGCGGTCGCGCGCGGGATCGGCTACCTGGGCTGGTCCTGGAGCGGGAACGGCGGCGGCGTCGAGTACCTGGACCAGGTCACCGGCTTCGACGTCACCAAGCTCACCCCCTGGGGGCAACGGCTGTTCAACGGCGCGAACGGCATCGCGGCCACCGCCAGGGAGGCCGCGATCTACGGCGGCACGCCGACGGACCCGACCCCGCCGTCCCAGCCGGGCGCCCCGGCCGCCTCGGCCGTCACCGCTTCGGGCGCCACGTTGACCTGGGCCGCCTCGACCGACAACGTCGGCGTCACCGCCTACGACGTGTACCGCGCGCCGGACACCCTGCTCGGCACCACCGCCGTCAACTCCATCGCGCTGACCGGGCTGAGCCCGGCCACCGGCTACCAGGTGTACGTCCGGGCGCGGGACGCGGCTGGCAACCGGTCGGCGCCGTCGGCGCAGGCGTCGTTCACCACGCTGCCCGGCGACACGGGTGGCGGCTGCTCGGTGACCGCCACCACGCAGAGCCAGTGGGGCGGCGGCTACGTGGTGCAGCCGGTGACGGTGACCAACACCAGCGGCTCGGCCAGGACCGGCTGGACCGTCACGTTCACGCTGCCGGCCGGGCACACCGGCACCGGCCACTGGAACGCGGCGCTGACCGTCAGCGGACAGACCGTCACGGCCGAGAACCTGGGCTACAACGGCACGCTCGGGCCGAACGGGAGCACCGGCTTCGGCTTCCAGGCGAGCCGGCCGGCCGGGCAGAGCTCGCTGCCGTCCGGGTTCACCTGCGCCAACTGACCCGCCCACCCCGGAGAAGGAGGAGGTGAGACACCACCCGCTCAATCCTGCCCGACCATCCCGCCCGGATGGCAGGACGCGGCCGGCACCCCTCCGCCGGCCGCGTCCTCGGCGCTTTCAGAGCGCGGCGACGACCAGGGCGAGCACGAGCAGGCACGTCAGGACGAAGCCGAGAACCGAGTACCGCGACCACCACATGCGTCAACCCTAGGTTGACGATGCATCGATCGTCAACCTAGGGTTGACCTAACCGGGTTGCGAGAAGCGTTGCCTGGCCGCGTCGATGGCGTCCTCGGCCGCGAAGCCGGCGAACGCCTCGTCGTGGTACCGCTCCGGGATGAGCCCCCTGACCCGGTCCGGATACCCGGGGCCCGGCTCCGGTACGCGCACCAGCGGCGGGCTGCCCAGGCGCACCGCCAGCGGCCCCGAGGCGCGCACGGACGTCGACCACTCCGCGCTCGCCCCCTTGACCGCGCACATGTGCCTGGCGTAGACCCAGCGCACCTCGGTCAGCGCGCGGGCGTCCGCGGGTTCGGTGCCGAAGGGCTCGACCGCGCACACCACCCGGGACTCGAACCGGTGGCCGTGGTCGTGGTGCTCGTCCGGCGAGGCCCGCTCCAGGATGAGCGTGACCTCGGCGGCGAGCCGCGCGTCCAGGGCCGAAGGCGATTCCCGGGTGGCGGCGAAGAGCATCACCCCGGCCAGGGTCAGGCCGGCCAGGGTGACGACTGTCGCGACCTGCCCGCGACGCGTTGCTGTCACGAGCCGGTGCAGGTCAGGGTGGGTGCGGGGTCGGGGACCGAGCCGGTGGCGTTGAAGCCGAACGTGGTGGACGCGTTCGGCGCGAGCCGCCCGTTGTACGAAGCGTTCTCGACGGCTACCTGCGGCGGTTGCCCGGAGAGCACCCCGTTCCACGGCGCGCCTTCGAAGCCCTGGCCGCCGGCGTAGGTCCAGCGGACCGTCCAGCCGTTGATGGGCGTGGCGCCGGTGTTCTTCACCGTCACCTCGCCCTGGAAGTGGCCGCTCCAGCCGGTGTAGGTGGCCTTCCAGGTGGCCGAGCAGCCGCCGGGCGGCGGGTCGGTGGGCGTGACGGTCGGGGTCGCCGTCGGCGTGCCACTGCCGGGGCCGACGCCGGTGACCTCGCCGTTGCCGCCGTCGAAGACCACGTCGGAGCAGCTGTAGAAGTTCTCGTTGCTGTCGGACCTGATCCAGTGGATGAAGATCATGTGCCGGCCGGTCTTGCCCGGCGGGAGCTGGACGTTCCAGTAGTAGTAGTTGAGCCCGCCGGGACCGCCGGACTGCGGCGGGTTCGCGGCGCTGCCGAACGACTCCAGGTCCGACCACTTCAGCGGGGCGTTCGGGTTCCAGCCGTTCTTGGTGACGTAGTAGACGAACGAGCCGGGGTGCGAGGCCCAGTTGCTGTGCTTGACCTGGATGTTCGCGCCCGAGGTCAGATGGGTCAGCGGCCAGTCGGAGCGCACCGCGTTGTAGGCGGTGAAGTCGTACGGGCCGCCGGTGCCGCCGCTGCAGAGCTGGCCGTCGGGGATGAAGCCGCTGGTGCGGCCGGCCCCGTCGGAGCGGAGCACGGCGAACCAGTTGTACAGCGGCGTGGTGCCGCTCTGCGCGACGGCCGCCGCGCAGGCCGGGTTGTAGGACTGGATCGAGCCGTTCTCGCGCAGGCCGTCCTGCCAGCACAGGAACGTGCGGCTGCCGGGGAACATGGTGACGCCGTGCGCCCGCGCCGGCGCGGGCGCGATGAGCAGGGACGCGATCAGGGCCAGGACGGCGGCGAGCGCCGCCGATCGAAAGCGTTTCATGGGATTCCCTCGTTCGAGCGACAGAGGAACCTGCCCACGTTCAGCCCGCCCGGCCAGCCGCATTGAATCACGGCGTGCCGATTCCCGACAACGCGGCGTGAAACTTTCAGCCGATCTTGGTCATGGTTTCCGCTGGTGGCCTGTCCCGCGCCGCCTCCGCGCGGGGTGAGCGCGGTTGCCGGGCGCGCGGTGCGCCGTGATGCTGATTGGGAGCGCTCCCAGAACCCCCCGTGTTCCAGAGAAGCAGGAGCAACATGCCATGAGGCACGTGCGACAACTGATCGTCGCGGCCGCCGGGGCGTTACTCGCCACCGGCCTGTACGCCACCCCGGCCCAGGCCGCCCCGGTGATCTGCGAGAAGTGGGGCTCGGCGAGCATCCAGAGCGGCAAGTACATCGTGCAGAACAACGTCTGGGGCGCCGACACCGCGCAGTGCGTCGACGTCGACCAGAGCGGCGGCTTCACCGTCACCCAGGCCGCGCACAACAACCCGACCAACGGCGCGCCCGCCGCCTACCCGTCGATCTACGCCGGCTGTCACTACGCCAACTGCACCACTGGCAGCAACCTGCCCATGCGGGCGAGCGCGGCCGGGTTCGGCGCGCTGCGGAGCGGCGTGAGCATGACGTTCACCGGCTCGGCCACCTACAACGCCTCCTACGACCTGTGGTTCGACCCGACCCCGCGCACCGACGGTCAGAACACCGGCGCCGAGCTGATGATCTGGCTCAACCGGCAGGGCTCGATCCAGCCGATCGGCTCGCCGGTCGGCACCGTCAACCTGGCCGGCGCGACCTGGCAGGTCTGGTTCGGCAACATCGGCTGGAACGTCATCTCCTACGTCCGCACCACCCCGGCCACCACGATCGACTTCGCGATCGACACCTTCTACTCCGACGCCGTCAGCCGCGGGTACGGCCAGCGCTCGTGGTACCTGACCAGCGTCCAGGCCGGATTCGAGCCCTGGGTCGGCGGCGCCGGGCTGGCGGTCGACTCCTTCTCCTTCGGCTCGTCCGGCACCGGCGACACCACGCCGCCCACGACCCCGGCCGGGCTGACCGCCTCGGGCACCACCCAGACCGGCACGAACCTGTCCTGGGCCGCCGCCACCGACAGCGGCGGCAGCGGCCTGGCCGGCTACGACGTCCTGCGGGCCACCGGTGACACCTTCACCCAGGTCGGCACCAGCGCCACGACGTCGTTCACCGACACCGGGCTGAGCCCGGCCACCACCTACCGCTACCGGGTGCGGGCCAGGGACGGCGCGGGCAACCTCTCGCCGGAGTCCGCCACGATCACCGTGACCACGCCGCCGGGCGACCAGGGCGGCGGCTGCTCGGTCACCGCGACCACGCAGAACGCCTGGAGCAACGGGTACGTCGTGCAGCCCGTCACGGTCACCAACCGGGGCTCGTCGGCCATGAACGGCTGGACCGTCACGTTCACGCTGCCGGCCGGGCACACGATCACCGGGTCGTGGAACGCCGCGTTCAGCGTCAGCGGGCGGACCGTGACCGTGCGGAACCTGCCGTACAACGGCACGCTGCCGCCGAACGGCAGCACCGGCTTCGGCTTCCAGGCCGGCCGGCCGGACGGCGGCACGCAGGTGGCCTCGGGCTACACCTGCGCCTGAACCATCGGGAGCGGGCCGGCCGGTCCGCTCTCCCGGGGGCGTGGCGGTGCCGGCCGCGCTCCCCGGCCCCGGGCGGGGGTGCGCGGTGGAGCCCCGCGCCTCCCGCCCACGACGCGGCCGGCACCGGACCTCCACACCGGTGCCGGCCGCTCGTCTTCCCCGGGGGGTCAGGGTGGGGCGAAGTCGTCCAGGTGGGATTCGAGCGCGGTGCGGCAGGCGCGGCTGAGCCGGCCCTCGCGTTCCCTGTCGGCCAGCTTGCGGCGCAGCGAGGCGAGCGCCGACGGGCTGCCCGAGGCCCGGACGCCGCGGGCCACCTGCTCCAGATCCAGCACGACGTCGCTGTCCGTCGCCGCGCACGCCTTGGTCTCCAGTGCGGCGCGGAAGCCGTCCCCGGCCGCCCGCGTCTCGCG
>NZ_JABCPZ010000386.1 GCF_013283785.1 Nonomuraea antri | reverse complement strand
CCCCCGGCTCCAACTCGGTCGGGGTGGGAGTCGGGGTCGCGGTCGGGGACGGCGACTGGGTGGGGGTCACCGGCGTCTTGAGCGCGCTGCCCTTCTTCCACTGGGTCCAGCTGAGCTGCCAGTAGCTCCACCCGTTGCGCCAGTCCAGCTTGCGCTTGGTGCCGGTGATCTTCACCACGTCGCCGCGCTGGGAGATCTGGTAGAACCACTTGGCCCCGGCCGGGGTGGCGCGGACGCAGCCGTGGCTCTGGTTCGAGCGGCCGAGGAACTGGTAGTCGCCGGCGCTCTGGTGCACGTACTCGCCGCTGTCCGAGATGCGCACCGCCCACGGGATCTTCTCGTTGTAGTAACGCGGGTCCTTGGGGTCCGTGACGCCGAGCCAGGACGACGTCATGATCTCCACGGCCTTCTTGTTCATCGTCAGATGCACGCCGCTGGTGGTGAGGTAGACGTCCACGCCGTTCTTGACCAGGCCGCCCCTGCCCGCGCTGATCGCGATGGTCTTGGCCAGTTTGCCGTCGCGGTAGACCTTCATCTTGTGCTTGCGGGTGTCGACCAGGGAGATGTTCTGCATGCCCACGGCGAAGCGGCGGCTGACGTCCTTGGCCGCCTGGTTGCCGGGCAGCTGGCTCAGCCGGGCGGTGAACAGCACCTTCTGGTGCGGCTTCCAGTACGTCTTGGTGCGGTAGATCACCTTGCGGCCGGACACCCAGCGCCACGCGCCCTCGACCGGCTTGTCCGCCTGCACCTGCAGCAGCGCCTCGACTGCCGCCCTGTCCGTGACGTCGCGGTCGAAGGTGACGATGATCGGGAACCCGACGCCGACCTTCTCCACCTTCTCCCCCATCGGGGTGATGTCGGCGATGCCGAGCCTGGCCTTCTTCGGCCGGGTCGTCACCGCCTTACCCGCGGCGTTGCCCGCCCGAGCGCTGACCGCCGGCGTGGCGGGGGCGGCATGATCTTTCACCGAGGTGTTCGCACAGGCGCTGACGCTCACTAACGCGAGCAGAGCGACCGGTGCCAGCATCCGGGGAAGGGATTTCAACGGTTTACTCCTGGGCTATGTACTTCTGAGGCGCGTCTCCGTATGTGTGACAACTGAGACACGTGTTTGGTCACCCGGGAGCTCGTAACTATCTTGTAACGGTCCAATCCCCCCTTTACGCTGGCAGAGCGGTCAGGGCGGACAGCTCACGCCATTCCGGCAGCGGGATCTCGTCCGGACGCGACGTCAGCACCTGCAGGCAGACGTGGTCGGCGCCCGCGTCGAGGTGGGCGCGCACCCGCTTCTCGATCGCGGCCAGGTCCCCGTAGGCCACGATCGCGTCGGTCAGCCGGTCGGAGCCACCGGCCAGGTCGTCGTCGGTGAATCCGAGCCGGCGCAGGTTCGCGATCTGGTGCGGGGCCGCCTCGGCGTAGAACGCCACGTGCTCCCTGGCCACCTCGCGCGCCCGGCCGAGGTCGGGGTCGAGCACCACGGCCTGCTCGACGGCGAGCAGCGCGTCTGGGCCCATGATCTGCCTGGCCCGATACGTGTGCTCGACCGGCACGAAGTACGGGTGCGCGCCCAGCGTGCGCCGGGCCGCCAGGTCCAGCATCTTCGGCCCCAGCGCGGCCACCAGCCGCCGCGGTGGGTGCGGCGGCCGGGGCGCGGCCAGCGGGACGGCGTCCATCGCGTCGAGGTAGGCGCCCATCGTGGTCACCGCCTTGCCCCGGCTGGGGATCGCGTAGCCGTCCATCTGGATCGGCGTGTCGCTGACCCGGTGCCCGCCCAGGCCCAGGACGTACCGGCCGGGGTGCGCCTCGTTGAGCGCCCGTTCCGCGGCGGCCATCGAGATCGGGTCGCGGAAGGCGATGTTGGCGATGCCGGCCGCGACCGTGATGCGCCGGGTGGCCGAGAGTAGCAGCCACGACTGGCTCACCGAGTCGCGGCCGAACGCCTCGCCGAACCACAGCGTGCCGTAGCCCAGTTCCTCGACCTCCGCCGCCGCCTCGCGCACCTCGCCGACGGGACGGCCGTCGAAGGCGAACGTCCAGATGCCGACCTTGCCGAGGTCCGGGCCGCCGGGGTTGCCGTTGGTCATGTGTTACCTCCGAACGCTTTCCGGAGAGCCTCTCCGGTTAGATTCGGCGACTATAATACGGAGAGATTCTCCGTTTCAACGTGCTGAGGGGTGACGTGCAGACACGGCCGAAGCGCGCCGACGCGCAGCGCAACCACGACCTGCTGGTGGCGGTGGCCACGGCGGTGATCGCCGAAGAGGGCCCCGACGCCTCGCTGAACGAGATCGCCCGCCGGGCCGGCGTCGGTCCCGGCACGCTCTACCGGCACTTCCCCACGCGCGACGCGCTGCTGGTGGCCGTGTTCGAAGGCCGGCTGGCCAGGTTGTGCGCCAGGGCGGAGGAACTGGCCGGCGCGCTGCCGCCGGGCGAGGCCCTGGTGGCCTGGCTGCGGGCGCTGCTCGCGCACGCCAGGACCGACCGGGGGCTGGGCGCGCGCATGATGCTGCCCACCTCGTCGGCCGGGGTGGACTGCTGGGCGATCCTGCGCGCCGCCGCGGAACGGCTGCTGCGCCCGGCTCAGGCGGCCGGCCACCTCCGCGCGGACGTCGAGTTCGCCGACCTGGTGGAGATCACCGCGGGCCTGGCCCAGGCCGCCGGCGACGACGAACGGGCCGAGCGGCTGCTCACACTCACCCTCGACGGCCTGCGACCGCGTTGACCGGCTTCAGACCAGGCGGCGGGCGGTGGCCCAGCGCGAAAGCTCGTGCCGGTTGGAGAGCTGAAGCTTGCGCAGCACCGACGACACGTGCGTCTCCACCGTCTTGACCGAGATGAACAGCTCCTTGGCGATCTCCTTGTACGCGTAGCCCCGCGCGATCAGCCGCAGCACCTCGCGCTCGCGCTGCGTCAGCGAGTCGAGCTCCGGGTCGATGGACGGCGCCTCCGACGAGGCGAACGCGTCGAGCACGAACCCGGCCAGACGCGGCGAGAACACCGCGTCGCCGTCGGCGACCCGGCGGATGGCGTCGGTCAGCTCCTTGCCGCTGATGTTCTTGGTGACGTAGCCGCGGGCGCCGCCCCTGATCACGCCGATGACGTCTTCGGCGGCGTCGGAGACCGACAGGGCCAGGAACCTGACCTGGGAGCCGGAGCCCAGCACCCGCCGCAGCACCTCCTGACCGCCGCCCCCGGGCATGTGGACGTCGAGGAGTACCACGTCGGGCTGGAGGTCGGCGATGGCCTTGACGGCCGTCTCGACGTCCTCCGCCTCGCCCACGACCTCGATCGAGTCGCCCAGTTCGGCCCGCACGCCGGACCTGAACAGCCGGTGGTCGTCGACGATCAGTACCCGAGTCATTCCTTCTCCACCTTCATCGTCAACATCACTTCCGTGCCCTCACCTGGCTCGGTGCGAACCCTGGCCGTGCCGCCATGACGTTCCATTCTGCCGATGATGGACTCCCGGATCCCCATCCTGTCGAGCGGCACCGCGTCGAGGTCGAACCCCTTGCCCCGATCCTTCACGAAAATCGTCGTCTGTTCACCCTCCACTTCCGCGTACACGGAGATGGACGGGCTCTCAGCGTATTTGGCCGCGTTGACCATGGCCTGCCTGGCCGCCTTCAGCGTGGCGGCCAGCTTGCCGCCGGAGTCGAGGTCGATGTCGCCGACGCAGACCACCTCGATCGGGACGCCGTGCGCGTCCTCCTCCTCGGCCGCGATCCTGCGGACGGCCGCGGCCAGCGTGGCGTCGGCGTCCTGGGCCGGCTGGTAGAGCCAGTTGCGCAGGTCGCGTTCCTGGGCGCGGGCCAGCCTGGCGACCTCGCGCGGATCGTGGGCGACGCGCTGGATCAGGGTGAGCGTGTGCAGCACGGAGTCGTGCACCATGGCGGCCACCTCGGCCCGCTCCTCCTGCCTGATGCGTTCGCGGCGCTCCAGCTGCAGCTCTTTCCACATGCCCGCCAGCCACGGCGCGGCGATGACGGCCAGGCCGCTGACCACGACCACGGTGAACAGCAGCCCCGGCTGGGCCTGCGCGAGCTCGCCCTGGGCGTACAGGAAGCCGGTGGCGCCGACCACGACGAGCGCGACGCCGAGCAGCGTGCGCACGCGGTTCTTGCGGATGCTCTTGGTGGCGCCGCTGACCCAGTTCCTGCGGCGCTCGGGATCGGCCTGCTGCCAGAGGATCAGCGCGCCGATTCCGCCCACCGCGAACGGCAGCATGCCGATGCCGCCCCGCGAGGCGCCGGTCAGCCAGCCGAACGCGAACAGCGCCACGCCGACCGCGCTGAAGGCGGCCAGCTGGCTCCAGTCACGCTGCGGCGGCTGGCCCTCGTACTGCTCGCGCGGCGTGATCATCCACAGCACCGCGTACGCCACCATGCCGACCCCGTCGACCACGCTGAGAAGCACGAACATCAGCCTGATCACGACGGGATCGAGGTTGAGCTGGGTCGCGAGCCCCTGGGCGACGCCGCCGAGCAGGCGGCCCTCCATGGGACGCCGCATCCGGACGTAGGGCTTGTCGCCGGCCGGCTCGGCGAGTGTCTTCTGGTCAGCCATAACATCGCCATCGTCACATGTCGGGGCGGCAACGGGCATCAGGGAACAACCCCCGGGTCGGGTCAGGGGTGTCCCGGATGCGAGTAACCGGACACAAGGGCCACGATGGTGTCATGACAGCAGCACCGCCCACCCGTCCCGCCACTCCGCACCGTACGCTGCCGCGCAGCAGCGAGGGGCGTTTCCTCATGGGCGTGTGCGCGGGCCTGGGACGGTACACGGGCATCGACCCCGTGGTGTTCCGCGTCGCGTTCTCGTTGCTGCTGCTGGGTTCCGGCGTCGGGCTGTTCCTCTACATCGCGGCGTTCCTGCTGATGAAGGAGCCGAACGGCAAGCCGGGCATCATCGAGCAGTGGACGCGGCGCGACTTCGACGCCGACGCCGTGCTGGCGCTGCTGACGGCGGTGCTGGCGTTCGGCCTGGCGATCAACCTGACCACGGCCTGGCTCGACACGCCGACCCTGGTGGTGGCCATGCTGCTGGCCGTGTCGCTGCTGGCCGCGCACTCCAGCGGGGTCGATCTGCTGGCGCTGGCCCGGTCCATGCCGGAGCGCCTGAGCCGCCGGGCGGTTCAGCACGACGAGCCGGTCGAGCCGGTCGAGCACCGCTCCGCCATGCCACCGACTCCCCCGGCTTCCCCGGCTTCCCCGGCTTCCCCGGCTTCCCCGACGGCCCCTACCGCCGCCACGACGACCGCGCCGCGCCCCGAGGCGGCGGCGCCCGCATCCGAGCCCGCGGCGCCCGGCCCTGAGCCCGCCAGGACCGTCGCCTACGGCATGCCGCTCCCCGACGTCACCGCCGACGAGCCGCGAGCCGACGAAACCCGGATCGACGAGACGCGGATCGATGAGACGCGGGCCGACGAGACCTGGGCCGATGAGACGCGGATCGACGAGACGCGGGCCGACGAGACCTGGGCCGATGAGACGCGGATCGACGAGACGCGGGCCGACGCGGTCCCGCCGACGATCGAGCACCCGACCTCGGCCCCCGCCCCGACC
>NZ_JABCPZ010000385.1 GCF_013283785.1 Nonomuraea antri | reverse complement strand
CGCCGAGACGGCGCCCCCGCCCGGCCCTGCGGCGGAAGCCGGGCGCAGGCCCGCCTACTTCCCCGAGCTGGGCGGCTACGTGGACGTGCCGGTGTGGTCGCGGGCCGGTCTGAGCCCGTTCGACGGCCCGGGCGTGGTGGAGGACGCCGGGTCCACCATCGTGGTGCCGCCCGGCTGGCACGCCGCCCTGGATCGGGCCGGCGCGGTGATCCTGACCCGCGGGAGGCCGTCGTGAGCGCGCGGCTGACCGGCGAGGTCCTGCGCAACGCGCTGGTGGTGGCCGCCGAGGAGGCCAGCATCGTGGTGGTGCGCTCGGCGTACTCGACGTTCATCGTCGAGGGCTCGGACGCCTCGGCCGCCGTGCTCGACGCCGAGGGCCGGCTGATCGCCCACTCGATGGCGACGACGCTGATGAACAGCATGGCGCTCAAGGTCGCGCTGCCCGAGGTGATCAAGGACATCCCGCTGGGGACGATGCGCCCCGGCGACGTGTACGTGCTCAACGACGCCTACCGGGGCGGCGTGCACACCAACGACCTGCTGGTCTACCGTCCGGTGTTCGTCTCGGGGTCGCCCGCGTACTTCACCGCGACCATGATCCACGTCTCCGACCTGGGCGGGCTGTCGGCCGGCGGGATGGCGCCGCTGGCCACGGACATCTTCCTGGAGGGCCTGCAACTCCCGCCGGTGCGCCTGGACGCCACCGTCGAGGCCGTGCTGCGGGCCAACAGCCGCACCCCGGACAAGGTGCTGGGCGACGTACGGGCGCTGGTGGCGGGCACGGCGGTGGCGGCGGCCAGGATGGAGTCGCTGATCGCCGAGTACGGCGCGGCCGACCTGGCGGCCGGCGTCCGCGACTACCTGGACGACACCGAGACCAGGACCAGGGCGGCGCTGGCCGAGCTGCCGGAAGGCCGCTTCACCGCCTCCTACCCGATCGACGACGACGGCATCGACGCGGGGACACCGCACCTGGTGCGGGTCGCGGTCACGCTGCGCGACGCGACGGCCGCGCTCGACTTCACCGGCACCGGCCCCCAGGTGCCCGCCGCCATCAACGCCTCGGCCTCGCAGTCGCTGGCCGCGGCGGTGTTCGCGGTGCGCTGCTTCCTCGACCCGGCGATCCCCATGAACGAGGGCTGCCTGCGCGCCATCGACGTGCACCTGCCCGAGGGCAGCCTGCTCGACGCCCGCTCACCGCACCCGTGCGGCGGCCGGTACGTGCCGATCTACGCCGCCATGGAGGCCGTCTTCCAGGCCCTGTCGGACGCGGTGCCCGAGCGGGCCATCGCGGCCAGCGGCATCCTGCAACCGTTCTCGATCGCCGCGACGAGCCCGCCGTACTGGATCCACCTGTCCTACGACTTCGGCGGGGTGGGCGCCAGGCAGGGGCTGGACGGCCCGGACGCGACGGGCGTGCACTTCGGTGTCGGACGCAACTCGATCCCGCAGGTGGAACCGGTGGAGAGCCGCTGCCCGCTGATCGTCGAGTCGGTGGAGACCGTCCCGGACTCTGGCGGCCCCGGCCGGCACCGGGGCGGGCTGGGCTCGCGGACCGTCTACCGCTTCCTGGCCGACTGCCACGTGACCACGCGGGGCGACCGGCTGCGCATCCCCCCGCCGGGACGCGACGGCGGCCTGCCGGGCCGGCTGGGCGGCTTCTACCGGCGGCGCCTGGACGGCACGGTGGAGCGGCTGGCGTCGAAGGTGAACAACGTGCGGTTCGCGGCCGGTGAGGCGTTCATCGTGGAGACGACGGGCGGCGGCGGGATCGGGCCGCCCGGTGAACGCGACCCGGAACTGATCGAGGCCGACCTCAGGGCGGGCCGCATCACACCGGAGGGCGCCGCCCGTGACTACGGCGTGGTCAGTCCAGGTCTTGGAGCTCCGCGGGGTCGAAACTGACGGGGAAGGGCTCAGTGAGGTGGGCCACGGTGCCGGCCTTGTAGGCGATGGGACTCGCGTAGCTGTCGCCATCGAGCGTGTAGACGTAGAGGGTGGGCCCTTCGTTCAACTCGATGCGCCAGTAAGTGGGGATGCCCGCCGCCGCGTAGGCCTCGACCTTGAGTGCACGGTCGCGCAGTTTGGTGCTGGGGCTGACGACCTCGCCGACGAGCAGAACGTCTTGCGGCGAGAACATCGGGCCCGTCGTATGGATCGCCTTGCGCTGTACCACGGCGAGGTCGGGAATGAAGAAATCTTGTTCGCTCACCCGCACGTTGATGGTCGTCATCGCACGCAGATGCCTTGGCGCGGCCTTATGCAGGATGATCTGCGTCAAGAAGATCGTGTCTTGGTGCGGGGGGAGGGGGGCAGGGCTCACCAGCAGGCTCCCGTTGAAGAGCTCGTAGCGGTTCCCGTCGTCGGGAAACTTGAGCAGGTCGTCGACTGAGTATGGAGGCGCACCGGGAAGAACCGTGCGCTGCTCGGTCGGTTCGATCGTCGCCATCGCGGTCACCCACTCAGTATCGGGAGTCTCGCCCTCGCTCACATGCTACTTCCCCGAACTCGCTCACTTTGCGTGGTTGGAGTACCACGCTTCGGCGCCGCGCCGCACGGCCGCGTGCACGCTCCTGGCGATGCGGGCGCCCCACTCCGACCGGGGCCCGCCGAACAGCTCTTCCGGCCCGTGCGACGGCACCACCACGCACACCGCGTCCGACGCCGTGCCCGTGCCGGGGAAGCCCACCTCCTGCAAGGCCTGGCTCTTCGCCTCCGTCACCGTCATCACCGCGTTCACCAGGGCGGCATCCGTCATCGCCACCGGCAGCGCGACCACGATGTTGATCGTGCCGACGCGGATCGGGGCCAGCTCGGGGTCGGCGGCGCCCTCGGGGGCGGCGGCCCAGGTGGGGACGCGCAGGCCGACCGTGGCCACCGCCTCGGCCCCGCCGTCGGCGGCCCGCTCGAAGCGGTCGACCGAGGCGGCCGTCATCATGCCGACGCCGGCGCCGCCGGGGCCGAGCTCGATCAGGTGGTCGACCGGGTCCATCCGCGCGTACCCGGCGACGACCTGGGCGTTCAGCACCCACTCGCAGGGGCCGATGCCGCCGCCGAGCATGGCCGAGGAGATCGTCCGGTGGCCGGGGCCGAACCGCCACAGCAGCGAGCCGAGCTCCACGCCGTCCTCGACCCGATACGAGAGCTTCACGTGCCTCCCCTGACCAAGTGCACCACCGGCCGCCCGTCGGGGCCGGGCTCGATTTTGACATGCGCGTCGAAGTGCCGGCCGACGAGCGCTTCGGTGAGCACCTGCTCCGGCCGCCCGGCCGCCGCCGCGCGTCCCTGGGCGATCAGCAGCAGCGCGTCGGCGAACAGGCCGGCCACGGTCAGGTCGTGCAGGGTGGTCACGACGGTGAGCCCGTCGGCGCGTCTGAGCCGGTCGACCAGCTCCAGCACCTGCTGCTGGTGTCCGAGGTCGAGCGCGGTGGTGGGCTCGTCGAGCAGCAGCACCGGCGCCTGCTGGGCCAGCGCCCTGGCCAGCACGACGCGCTGGCGCTCGCCGCCGGACAGCTCGCCGACCGGGCGCGCGGCCAGGCCGGTCAGGTCCAGCCGGTCGAGCACGGACGCGGTGACCTCCCGGTCGTGGCGGCTCTCCCGGCCCAGGTACGGGATGTACGGGGTGCGGCCGAGCAACGCGTAGTCGAACACCGACATGTCGGACGGCAGCGCGGGCGTCTGCGGCGCGTACGCCACCAGCCTGGCCCGTTCGCGGGGTTTGAGCGTGCCGGAGAGCCGGCCGTCGAGCGTGACCGTGCCCCGGTGGGCGACCAGGCCCATCACGCTCTTGAGCAGGGTGGACTTGCCGGCGCCGTTCGGGCCGATGATGGCCAGCCATTCGCCGCGCCGCACCTGGAGGTCGACGTCGGTGAGCACCTCGCGCTCGCCGAGCCGTACCGACAGCCCCTGGGTCTCGATCACGTGTCGGCCCGCCTGGTCATGCGGAGCACCGCGACGAAGAACGGCGCGCCCACGAACATCGTCACGACGCCGACGGCCAGCTCGGCGGGGGCCAGCACGGTGCGCGCGACGAGGTCGGCCAGCACCAGGAACGCGGCACCGCCGAGCAGCGACAGCGGCAGCACGATCCGGTACGAGCCGCCCGCCAGCCGCCGCACCACGTGCGGGACGACGATGCCGACGAACCCGATCAGCCCGCTCACGGCCACCGCGGCCGCCGTGGCCAGCGAGGCGGCCAGCAGCACGGTGAAGCGGACGCGGGCCGCGCGCACGCCCAGGCTGCCGGCCTCCTCGTCGCCCACCGACAGCACGTCGAGCATCCGGCCGTGCACCAGCAGCAGCGCCGAGGAGACCGCCGCGTACGGCAGCACCAGCCACAGCGGCTCCCAGCCGCCGCCGAGGTCGCCGAGGATCCACGAGTAGATCTTCGCCAGCTCCTCGAGCTTGAACTGCTGCACGAACGTCTGGATCGCGGTCAGGAACGAGGTGACCGCCACGCCGGCCAGCACCAGCGTGGTGGTGCCGCCCGCCGGCCCGGCCGTGTTGCCCAGCACGTACGCCAGGAACACGCCGCCGACCGCGCCGGCGAACGCCGCCACCGGGATCCCCCCGGCGGGCACCGGGAGGAGCACGATGACGATCGTCGTGGTCAGCCCGGCGCCGGCGGCGGCGCCCAGCAGGTACGGGTCGGCCAGCGGGTTGCGGAACACGCCCTGGTACCCGGCGCCCGCCATGGCCAGCAGCCCGCCGACCACGGCGCCCATCAGCACCCTGGGCAGGCGCAGCTCCCACAGCAGCCCCTGCTCCAGGGCGGTGAGACCGGAGTCGGCGGTGACGAACGGCAGCCAGTCCGCCGCCTGCACGACCACCTGCCACGGCGAGATGTCGGCCGAGCCGCCGAGCAGTCCGGCGATCATGGAGCAGGCGAGCACGACGAGCGCGCCCGCCACCCAGACGGGTCTCGCCCTGGAAGGCCTCATGTCAGCCGGTGCCCGCCTGGGCGACCGCGGCGCCGACGGCGGTGGCGAGGTCCACGATGCGCGGGCCCCAGCGGGAGGCGATGTCGTCGTCGAGCTGGATGACCTGGCCGTTCTTGACGGCCGACAGGTTCTTCCAGCCCGGCCGCGCGGCCAGGGTGTCCTTGCTCTGCTGGCAGCACTTGACGTCGGCCAGGAAGATCAGGTCGGGGTCGGCCTGGGCCACGAACTCGGCCGAGAGCTTGGGGTAGCCGCCGGCCGCGTCCGGGGCCTTGTCCGCGATGTTGGTCAGGCCGAACATCGAGTAGACCTGGCCGACGAACGTCTGCGAGGTCGCCGCGTACGGGGTCTGGTCGAGCTCGTGGTAGTAGGTGAGCTTCTTGTCCTTGGGCGCCTCGGCGGCCAGTTTCTCCATGGCCGTCTTCATGCCGGCGACGACCTCGTCCGCCTTGGCCTTGTTGCCGGTGGCCGCGCCGATCTCGGCGATCTCCTCGTACGCCTCGTCCAGCTTGGTCGCGGCGGGTTCGAGCAGGACGGGCACGTTGAGCTTGCCCAGCTCGGCGACGATCTTGTCCATGTCGTTGGAGAGGATGACCAGGTCGGGCTGCTTGGCGGCGATGGCCTCGACGTTCGGCTTGAGCCCGGACAGGTCGCCCTTCGGCGCCTCGGCCGGGTAGTTCGACTGGTCGTCCACGGCGACGACCTGGGGGCCGGCGCCGATGGCGAAGAGCGTCTCGGTGTGGGTGGCCGAGAGCGAGATGATCCGCTCCGGCTTCTTGGCGATGGTGACCTGGCCGTTGGCGGCCTCGATCGTGACG